>NZ_NSGK01000001.1:0-413819 GCF_002285085.1 Corynebacterium sp. NML 150383
CGGCCGCGGCGACGTAGTCAACGCCGGCGCGGTCGTGGGCCACAAGGTCTGCAATCACATCCATACCCAGCACCATACGGGCCTGTGACCAGCGCAAACAAGCACTTGTGAGAAGACTCCCAAAACATCCACCAAAGGGAACCGCAGGCCCGTTCCCTGCGTCTAATACGGGTTAAGGGTTTTCCGCGCGCCTCGCCGATGGGACAATGGTCCACCCGCTTGGTTAGGATGTTCGCATGCGCCAGACCATTCTTGCCGGCACCATCGCTGCCGCACTCGCTGTATCCACTGTCCAGTTCAGCCCCCTCGTCTCGGCCGCCGCCGCTGCGGAGGCGGGAGAGAACGGGGGCGATGGGGCGTCGTCAAGCACTCGCCCCAAGGGCAACAAGCCCGGCGACCCCTCGCCCGGCCTGAAGCCGCTGGACTACGACGAAGAGAAGGATCCCATGCACCTGGATCCGGACAAGAACCCGGTGAAGAAGGTGTCGAGCTCCGAGATGTTCCTGGATTGGACCAAGGACATGGAGGAGGGCGACGGCAAGGACGTCGTGCAGGCGTGGGCGAAGAACTCGTCGGTGCCGGATACCGCGAACCCGTGGGAGCTGGCGAAGCAGGAGGTGCAGGGCTCGTCGATGATGTCGTCCGGCTTCTTTACCGGCGACTTCGCGCAGAGCTCCGCGGGCTCGAGCCGCGCGGCGTCGTCCGTCATCCCGGTCATGCTGGGCCTGCTGGTGATCGGCCAGCTCGTGGAGCTGGTGATGCGCGGCATCCGCATGGCGCAGCAGTAGCTACGCCGCACGGCATGGCGACTTCCCCGCCGACACCGTTGCGAGTAATATACAGTGCACAGTATATTTCTACGCTTCTGGAAGTTCCATGCACGCAACATTCACCGCACGCCGGGCAGGCGTCCTCGGGGCCTGCCTCGCCGCAGCGACCCTGCTGACCGGCTGCGTGACTAACACCGAGGACGGTACGCCCGATGGCTGGGAGCCGATCGTCCCGGAAGAAGTCCCCGAGATCGCGGCCCTTGTGCCTGAGCAGGTCGCCGCGGACGGCAAGCTTTCCATCGGCGCCAACCCGCCATTCGCCCCGTTCGAGTTTAAGAACTCCGAGGGCGAACTCATCGGGTTCGAGATGGACATCGGACGCGCACTCGCGGGCGTGATGGGCCTGGAATACGACCCGCAAGACATGGACTTCTCCATGATCCTCCCCGCGGTGCAAGCCGGCAGCCTCGATGCCGGCATATCTGGATTCACTGACAACCCGGAGCGTCGCGAATCGTTCGACTTCGTCGACTTCCTGTACGCCGGCATCCAGTGGGCGCGGCAGACTGACAGCGCCGTCGACCCCAACGACGCCTGCGGGCTCACCGTTTCTGTGCAGCGCACGACCGTCTCCGAAACCGACGACGTGCGCCCCAAGTCCGACGCCTGCGTCGAGGCGGGCAAGGAGCCGATCACCGTCCTCTCCTTCGACACCGCCGATAACGCGGCGCTGGCCGCGCTCGTCGGCCGTGCGGACGCGTACAGCGCCGACTCCCCCGTCACCGCGTGGGCCGTGGAGCGCTCGGGCGGCGACCTCGAACTCGTCGGCGAGATGTTTGACGCGGCGCCGTACGGAATCGCCGTACCGAAGGACTCGGAGCTGGGCCCCGTCATGGCGCTGGCCATGCAGCACCTGATCGACACTGGGGAATACGCCCGCATCCTGGAGCAGTGGAACGTCGATAGTGGGCTGCTCGAACACGCACTCCTGAACGAACAACCGATAGAAGGGCTGGGGTAACACCAGATGAGCAACAAGGTATACAGCCGGCGGAGCAAGCCGGAGCGCATCGAGGCGAAGCCGCTTCGCCACCCCGGCCGCTGGGTACTCGCCGCGATCCTGATCGCACTCGTCGCCTGGTTCATCATCGGCGCCGCGCGTAACGACGCCTACGGGTGGGACACCTACTTCCAGTACCTCTTTGACACCCGCATCGCCATCGCCGGCCTGCACACGCTCGCGATCACGCTGCTGGGCATGATCATCGGCGTCGTCGGCGGCATCCTGCTCGCGGTCATGCGCATGAGCCCGAACCCGGTGTTCAACGCGGTTGCCTGGCTCTTCCTCTGGGTCTTCCGTGGCACGCCGGTCTACGTGCAGCTGATGTTCTGGGGACTGATCGGCGCGATTTATGACTCGATCAACCTCGGCTTCACCGAGATCCCGCTCGAGCCGTTCACCTCTTCCGCGTTCGCGCTGGCGGTCGTGGGCCTCGGGTTGAACGAGGCCGCGTACATGGCGGAGATCGTCCGCTCGGGCGTGTCCTCGGTGCCGGAGGGGCAGGTCGAGGCGTCGAAGGCACTCGGCATGAGCTGGCGCCAAACGATGACGCGCACGGTGCTCCCGCAGGCGATGCGCATCATCATCCCGCCGACGGGCAACGAGTTCATCTCGCTGCTCAAGACCTCGTCGCTGGTCGTGGCGGTCCCCTACTCGCTCGAGCTGTACGGCCGCTCCATGGACATCGCGGCGGCCCTGTTCCAGCCGGTGCCGCTGCTGCTCGTCGCGGCGACCTGGTACCTCGTCATCACCTCGCTGCTCATGGTCGCCCAGTACTACCTGGAGCGCTACTTCGAGCGCGGTGCGACTCGCCAGCTCACCGCCCGCCAGCTCGCCAGCTTGGCCGACGCGGAGGGCACCATCCCCTCCAACGTGGAAATCATCACCGCACCGGACAAGAAGAAGGGACGCTAAGCCATGACGGTCAAAGCAACACCGATGATCCAGGCCGTGGACGTGTGGAAGTCGTTCGGCCAGCTGGACGTGCTCAAAGGCATCAACCTGGAGGTCATGCCGGGCAGCGTCACCTGCCTCATCGGCCCGTCGGGGTCCGGCAAGTCGACGTTTTTGCGCTGCGTCAATCACCTGGAGAAGGTCAGCGCGGGCCGCCTGTACGTCGACGGCGACCTGATCGGCTACCGCGAGCGCGACGGCGTGCTCTACGAGATGAGCGAGAAGGATGCGGCCAAGCAGCGCCGCGACATCGGCATGGTGTTCCAGAACTTCAACCTCTTCGGCCACCGCACGGTGCTGGAAAACATCATCGAGGCGCCCATCCACGTCAAGGGCGAGGACCCGGCGAAGGCGAAGGCGCGCGCGATGGAACTGCTTGAGATGGTCGGCCTCGCCGCGAAGGCCGACGCCTTCCCCATCCAGCTCTCGGGCGGCCAGCAGCAACGCGTCGCGATCGCGCGCGCCGTGGCCATGGAGCCGAAGCTCATGCTTTTCGACGAGCCCACGTCCGCCCTCGACCCCGAGCTCGTCGGCGAAGTGCTGCGCGTGATGAAGGACCTCGCCGCCGAGGGTATGACGATGATGGTGGTCACCCACGAGATGGCGTTTGCCCACGAAGTGGCCGACCACGTTGCGTTCATGGCGAACGGCCAGGTCATCGAGTACGGCACGCCCGCCGAGGTCCTGGACAACCCGCGCGAGGAGCGCACCAAGGCCTTCGTTTCGACGCTGTTCTAACGCTCGTTCTAGCGCCCTTTACGCCCCGAACATCCCGACCAGCCCGCGCACGAGCGCGGTAAACCCGCCGAAAAACGCGAGCGAGAGCGCCACGGTGTGCGCCTTGGCGCTCGGGATGTGCGGGGCTAATTTCGTGCCCGCAACCTGGCCGACGATGAGCCCCGCGGCCGCCGCCGCCCAGAACGCCGCCGGGATGGTCGCCAGGTTCGCAGCCCCGGTGAGCTCCTTGATCAGGAACGAGACCGCGCCGGAGACCATGAAGATGGGCTGCAGGGTGGCCGCGTAGGTGCGCTGCGGCCAGCGCGCCGCCTGCGAGTACACCGTGATGGCGGGCCCTGCCACGCCAGCGAGCGTGTTCATGAACCCGCCGACGGCGCCGGAGACGGCCGCGGGCAGCGCGCCTTCGATAGGCGGCACGTAGCGCTTACCCAGGGTCACCACGCTCAGCGCGATGAGGAGCACGATGCCGACGACCACGAGCAGCGCCGAGGGCGACACCGCGCGGATGAGGAACGCACCCGGCACCGCGCCGACGACGAGCGCCGCCGCAATCGGTGCGAACTTGCCCCAATCGACGTCCGCGCGCATGGACCACGTGTTCAGCACCGCGTTGATCGTGGCGAGGACGTTGATGAGGATGATGCCCACGACCGGCCCCAGCATGAGCGAGAGCGCGGGCGCGGCGATGAGACCGAGCCCCATGCCGGAGACGCGCTGGGAGATGGCGCCGGCAGCGATGGCAACGAACACGCCGACGGCGAGCCAGATCACTGGAACTTCTCCCGCATGGCCTCGCGAACCGTGTGCGGCACCAGCCCGGTGACGTCGCCGCCGTACTTGGCCACCTCTTTGCACAGGGAGGAGGAGACGTAGCCGTACTTCTCGTCCGTCATGAGGAAGTAGGTGTCGATGCCGGACAAGCGGCGGTTCATCTGCGCCATGGGCAGCTCGTAGTCGTAGTCCAGCGAGGAGCGCAGGCCCTTGACCAGGGCGGTCACGCGGTGCTCGTTGGTGTAGTCGACGAGCAGGCCTCCCCAGGAGTCCACGCGCACGCCCGGGATGTCCGCGGTCACCTCGCTGATGAGCGCCATGCGCTCGTCCACGCTAAACAGGCCCGACTTCTTCGACGGGTTGCCGGTGACAAGCACGATGACCTCGTCAAAGCTGTGCGAGGCGCGGCGCACGATGTCGAGGTGCCCGTTCGTGATCGGGTCGAAGGACCCGGGGCAGACAGCGGTGGTCATTGCTCCTCGCTTTCGTTGGTCTCGGGGTCCGCGTAGACGGCCATGTCCATGCGGGCAATGCCGTAGGTGCGCTTCTTCAGCTTCTGGCCCGTCGGGGTGAAGGTCGCCGGCCAATCGGTCTCGGGGCTGTCGCGGTGGCGCTCGACGACGACCACGGCTCCGTCGATAAGCAATGGCTCGAGCGCGCGGACCATCTCGGCGACGGTGGCGTCATCGAGCGCGTACGGCGGGTCTGCGAGCACCATGTGGAAGTGCTTGCGCGGGGCGCGCGCAACGTAGGTGGAAGCCTTGACCGGCTCGATGCGGACGTCCGCGTGGCCGACAACCTCGGCGTTATGCTCGATGACGGCGACCGCACGCGGGTCATTTTCCACCAGCACCACCTGCTGCGCGCCGCGCGACGCTGCCTCGAGGCCAAGCGCGCCGGAACCGGCGAACAGGTCGAGCACGTTCGCCCCCGTGAACCCGAAGCGGACCTGGAGGGACGAAAACAGGCCCTCGCGGGCGCGGTCGGATGTCGGCCTCGTGCCCTCGGGCGGGACCTTGATCTTCCTGCCGCGGGCGTCTCCGGAAATAATGCGGTTCATGCCACACACTGTAGCGGGCAGGTAGCGCGGGTTTAGCTTTTGTCTAGGTATTCGAAGTCTTCGGCGACAAAGTCCGCGGTGGCGCTGCGCGCGAACTCCAGGTTGTCGGCGACGATGCTGCCCGCGTCCCGGTAGGCGCGCTCGACGAGTGCTCGGTCGTCCACAAGATTGATCAGCCGCAGGGTGCGGTGCAGGCCCGATTGCTCCTTGCCCAGCACGTCGCCCTCGCGGCGGTTAAGCAAATCGAGCTCCGCGAGTTTGAAGCCGTCCGTGGTGGCCGCGACCTGCTGTACCCGGGTAAACGACGGGGAGCCCTGGTCCGCCAGCGTATGGAAGAGGCACCACGACTCGAACCCGCCACGGCCGACGCGCCCGCGCAGCTGGTGCAGCTGGGAGACGCCGAAGTGTTCGGACTCGCGCACCATCATCACCGTGGCATTGGGCACGTCCACGCCGACCTCGATCACCGTGGTGGACACGAGCACGTCCGTGGCGCCCGCGGCGAAATCCGCCATCACGGCGTCCTTCTCTTCGCCCTTCATCCGGCCGTGGAGGACGGCGACCGTGCTGTCCGGGAACTCCGCGTCGGCGAGGTACTCGGCCACCTCGTGCACGCCGCCCTCGCTCTCGATCCTGGGGCAGACAATGTACGCCTGGTGGCCCGCCGCTATCTCTTCGCGGATCTTCTCCCACGCGCGCGCTACCCAGGACGGCCGAAACTCCGGCACGACCGAGGAGCGAATCGGCTTGCGCCCGCCCGGCAGCTCTTTGAGCGTGGACACGCTCAGGTCGCCGAACACGGTGATAGCGATGGTGCGCGGGATGGGGGTCGCAGTCATGACGAGCAGGTGCGGGGTGCGCTCCTCCGCCTTCGCCCGCAGCGTATCGCGCTGCTCCACCCCGAACCGGTGCTGCTCATCCACCACGACCAGCCCGAGGTTGAAAAAGTCCACCGTGTCCTGGATCAGCGCATGCGTGCCCACGACTATGTCCGCCTCGCCGGAGACGATCTTGAGCAGCGCCTCCTGCTTCTGCGCGGCCCCCATGGAGCCGGTGAGCGCGACGACGCGCGCGGGAACGCCGGCGCGCAGCAGCGTCTCTGTAAGCGAGCGCGCGTGCTGCATCGCCAGCACCTCCGTCGGCGCGAGAAGCGCGGCCTGCGCGCCGTTGTCCACCGCCTGCAGCATGGCGATCAGCGCGATGATCGTCTTGCCGGAGCCGACCTCACCCTGCAACAGCCGGCTCATCGGCCGCACGGAGGCCATGTCCGCGCTGATCTCCCCGAACACCGCCGATTGACCCTCCGTGAGCGCGAACGGCAGCTGGCCCAGCAGCCTCGCCTGATCCCGGTCCGCCACCCGCGGCAGGGCCTCCGCGCGGCGATGCGAGAGGTCCGCACGGCGCACCCCCATGGCCAGCGCGACGGACAGCGCCTCGTCGTACTTCAGCCGGTGCAGCGCCTTGCCGGGCCCCTCGGGGCCGGGCTCGTGGATCTGGCGGACCGCCGAGTTCAGCGGCAGCATCCCGATCGGAGTGAACCCGAGCGGCTCCTCGATGGCCGGCAGCGAGTGCAGGACCATGTGGACCGCGCCCATAATCGTCCAGGTGTTGATCCCCTTTTTGGCCGGGTAGATGGGCAGCCAGTCGCGCCCGGAAAGGATCTGCTCCAACGACCCGAAGTGCATGAGTTGTTTCAGTGAGCCGGTGGCCTGGGACGTGCCGTCGAGAAGCACGAAGTCCGGGTGCTGGAGCTGGGCGCGACCGCGAAAAAAATTGAGCTTGCCGTTGAGCATCACGCGGCGACCCTCGCGGAGCATGCGTTGCGCGTAGGCGGAGCCGAAGAAGGTGGCGGGGATGGTTTGGCGGCCGTCGTCGACCTCGATGCGGAAGATGGGGCGCTTCGGGGTCTTGCGGTTCGGGATCAGGGTCGTGCTCACGACGGTGCCGATGATCGTCGCGGTGGAGCCCTCCTCCATGCCGGTCAAGTCTGCGCCCTTGCCGTACTGGAGGTAGCGGCGCGGGTAGTACTGCAGGAGCTCGCCGCAGGTCGTGATGTCCAGGTGCTTCGCAATCGCGCGCGCCTGTTTGAGCGGGATGACCAGGTTCAGCGGACGCGAGTCTGCAAACCCAAGCATGGGCTACTCCACCCCAATCTCGGCGACCGCGCCGAGGCCGTCCGCGGGGTACGCCACCGCCTCAACGCCGAGCGTCTCGGCGAACCGCACCGCGAGCGCGTCCAACTCTTCGGCGTGCAGGTAGGTGGGGTCGTAGAGCACCGTGACCTGCTCGCCGCCGTGATCGAGCAGGCGCCGGCACGCACCCTCGAGCGCCTCCGCCGGCGTGTCCGCGATGAGCACGGTCTCTCCGTGAGCAGTAACGATGATGTCGCCCTTGCCCACGGGGCCACCCTGGATAAGCCCCGCCTTTTCGGCGCGGTGCGCGACGGCCGTGCGCATCTCGCCCGCGGCCTCGGACATGGTGAACGCGGCGGTCGCCAGGGGCTGGTTCGCGTCGTGGACGGTCAACGCGGCGATCCCGGAGACCAGCCGCACGGTGGCGAGCAGCGTGATCGTCTGCTCGAAGGCCCGCGTCGCGCGCTCGACCGCGACCAAGTTCCGGCTGTCCAGCAGCCCGTTTGGCAGCAGGATCACCTCCTGGGCGCGGGAGCGGCGGATCGCTGCGAGGATGTCCGCCACCACATCAGGGCCGGGGGCAATGGTCACGGCGCCGGCCTGACCGTACAGCTCGGTGAGCGAACCGGGCGGCGTGACCGCGATGATCACTCGCTTCGGCGCGCGCGTCACCGGCTCCGCGGGCAGGATCTCCAGCCGCAAGTTACTGACCTGCCCTGCGCCGAAGGCCTGCTCGATCACCTCGCCGGCGCGCTCGGTATGGATATGGACGGTTCCCTCGTCCTCGCCGGCGCGCGCGACGACGAGGCTGTCTCCCAGCCCGACCAGCGTGTCTTCGAGCCTCCCGAGTGCGCCGACCTCGCCGCGGAAGTAGAACATGACCTCAAGGTTTCCCGCGGCACCGTGCGAGTGCGCCGCCGAGCCAGTGCTTCTGGGCGCCCCCTCCCCCGGCTCGCTTGCCCCCGGCGCGTTTTGCGCAGCGCCATCCGCCACCTCGGCCACGAGGGCTTCGAGGAGGATGACCAGCCCCGTCGCGCCCGCGTCCACGACTCCGGCTTGGCGCAGGGCCTCGAGCTGCGACGGCGTGTTCGCCAGCGCCTGCTGCGCCGCCCCGGTTGCGGCGGCGGCGACGTCGCTGAGCGTGTTCGCGGTGGTGCCGGCAGCCGCCTCCTCTGCGGCGACGGCGGCGGCCCGCAGCACGGTGATCACTGTGCCCTCGACGGGCTCGGCGATCGCCCGGTCCGCAAACCGCACCGCGGCGGCGAGCGCGTCGGCGACGATGGCCCCACCGGAGGTCTCCTCCGTCATGGACTGCGCCAGGCCGCGCATGACCTGGGAGAGCACGACACCGGAGTTGCCGCGTGCGCCCCGCACCGCGCCCTGGGCGAGGGCTTCGGCGACCTCGGCGGCCGTGGCGTCCGCGCCGATCTGCTCGGTCGCCTCCACGGCAGCATGCATGGTGTGCGCCATGTTGGAGCCGGTGTCCGCGTCGGGAACCGGGAACACGTTGAGCTCGTTGATCTCCACCCTGCGGCGTTCGAGTTCGCTGGCGGCGCGCCTGGCCCATGAGCGCAGGCGTTCACCGTCGAAGCCACGAGGAGTCACCATGAGCGGTTATCTTACAGGCCCCAGTCCACCGGCTGCCCACCTTGGTCTTGAAGCGCCTGGTTGGCCCGGCTAAACGGGCGGGAGCCGAAGAACCCTCGGTTGGCGGAAAGCGGGGACGGGTGCGGGGACTCGATGCGCGGCGTATCACCAAGGAAGCGCGCCGCCGACTGCGCGTCGCGGCCCCAGAGGATCGCCACGAGGGGCTGGTCGCGGGCCGCGAGCGCGCGGATCGCCGCCTCGGTCACCGCTTCCCAGCCCTTCCCGCGGTGCGAGGCGGGCGCACCGGGCCGGACCGTGAGCACGCGGTTGAGCAGCAGGATGCCCTGGGCGGACCAGGACGACAGGTCGCCGTCGGCGCGCGGGACGACACCGAGATCCTCCTGCAGCTCCTTGTAGATGTTGACCAGGCTGCGCGGCGGCTTCACGCCCGGCTGGGTGGAAAACGCCAGGCCCATCGGGTGGCCAGGCGTAGGGTACGGGTCCTGCCCGACGATGAGTACGCGCACCGTGTCAAACGGGTCCGCAAACGCGCGCAGGATGTCGTTACCGCGCGGCAGGTAGGCGTCCTCGCCGCGGAGGAAGTCTCCCATGGCGTGGATGCGGTCCTCCACTCCCGCGAGCGGTGCCTGCCAGGTCTCGTGTACGGGCAGATTCATCCGAAGCTCTCCCATCCGTTGGTGTAGTGGGGCGCGGTGGCGTCGATAAGCACCTGCCCTGTGCGTGTGACCCTCCCGATCGAGCGGAAGCCGACGGGCGCGGAGCCGTCGCAGGTGCCCAGGAGCGTGTGGTCCTCGCCGCCGGTGAGCACCCACTCCCAGGGGTCCTGTCCGAGGAGCTCGCCGGCTTTGCGCAGCAGATCGTCGGGCGCGATGGCCAGGCTGGACAGGTCGATGCCCACCTTGGAGTGCGTGGCAATCTGGGACAGGTCGCGGATCAGTCCGTCGGAGTTGTCCGTCATCGCGGTGGCGCCGGCGGCGCGCGCAACCACGCCGCGGCCGGGGGTCAGGCGCGGGACCTGGTGCGCGTGGACGAGCGGCTCGAGCGCTTCCGGGATCCGCACCCCGGCGTTGAGCAGCGCGAACCCGGCGGCGGAGTAGCCGATGTCGCCGTGGGCCACGACGCGCTGCCCGGGCCGCGCGTGGTCCAGCGAGAGCGGATCGCGGTTCCCGCCGAGCGAGCCGATCGCGGCGACGGAGACCACGAGCTGGTCCGACTGCGTTACGTCGCCGCCGACGAGCTCGGTGGAATAGTCCGCGGTTGCCTGGCCCACGCCGCGCGCAAGCCCCTCGATCACGGCGAGCGGCATCTCCGGCGGCGCGGCGATGGCCAGCAGCGCGGCGATCGGGCGCGCGCCCATCGCCTCGATGTCGGCGAAGTTTTGGACGACGGCCTTGCGCCCCACGAATTCCGGCGTGGTGAGGTCGGCGCGGAAGTGGCGCCCCTCCACGAGCATGTCGGTGGCGGCCACGACCCGCGAGTTCGGGGTCGAGGGGGTGAGCACGGCGGCGTCGTCGCCGTTGATGGGCGATGGCGAGGCGCGCACGATGGCGTCGATCACCGCGTGTTCGCCCACGGATGTCAGCGTGGGCCCGACGGTGGGAAACCCGGTTCGGATCACGGTTGCTATACCGCCTTTCGTTAGACTGTGGCGCCATGAGTGCTTCCCCGGCGAACGAATCACAGGTTAATAGAACAGCGGCGTACGTCAGCCTTGGGCTCGCCGTCATCTTCGTTGTGGCGGTGCTCGGCGGGGCGCGCTTCGTGGCCACCCAGGCCGCGAACCAGCCGGTAGCGATGTCCCAGCTCGACTCGCCGCAGGCCGGGTCTCAGGAGTGCAGCACGCTTATCGACGCCCTCCCCAACCGCCTCCTCTCCCACCGCCGCGCAGCACTTGCGGACCCCGCGCCCGAGGGCGCTGCCGCGTGGCAGTCCTCCTCCACCGAGCGGGTGACCTTGCGTTGCGGGGTGGCCATGCCGCAGCAGTACACCGCGTTCGTCGAGCCCCTAACCTTCGAGGCCGCGGGCGCCCGCTGGCTGCGCGTCGACGACGCCACCCCCGGCTCCACCATGTCCACCTGGTACACCGTGGACCGCGAGCCCGCCGTCGCCGTCACCGCTGACGAGGCATCCCTCGGCCGCGACAACACCCCGCTCGACGGCCTGGACCTCTCCGGGCTGCCGGCGCAGCAACACGCCTACGCGCCGGTGCCGCTGACGCAGCTCGCTGCCGACGAGTCGGGCGCGGCGGACTCATGCCGCGCGCTCACGGACGCCGCCCCCGACTCGATTGCCGAAGGCTACCGCCGCAGCGCGCCTCGCGACGTCCCCGAGTCCGCCCACGTCATCGGCTGGATCGCGGACGGCAAGGAGCCGATCGTGGTGCGCTGCGGTGTCGCGGACCCGGCAAGCTACGCCGCGGGGGCGCAGCTCTCACAGGTGGATGAGGTCCCCTGGTTCGAGGACACGACGCTGGCGAACGGGACGACCGCCTCGACCTGGTACGCGCTGGGGCGCGCGACGGGCGTGGCGGTGTCGCTGCCGCAATCGGCGGGCAACGAGGCAATCTCGAACCTCTCCGCGCTCATCGCCGAGCAGCTGCCGGAGCAGGGCTAGCGCTACCGCTTCAGCGCGGTGGTGACCAACAGGTCCAGCAGGTCTGGGTACGCCAGACCGCTGGCCTGCCACACCTGGGGGTACATGGAAATCGGGGTGAACCCGGGCATGGTGTTGATCTCATTGAGCACCGGGCCGTCCTTGGTAACGAAGAAGTCGATGCGGGCCAGGGACTTGCAGTCCAGCGCCTCGAAGCAGCGCAGCGCGAGCCGCTTGAGCTCCGCGATCGTTGCCTCGCCGTAGGGCGCGGGAATGGTCGCGGTGACCTCGTTGTCCAGGTACTTCGTCTCGAACCCGTAGAAGCCTTCGGCGGAATCCTCGGTGCCGTTGAGCTTGGCGGGCACGCTCGCTTCGATGCGCCCGTCCGGGTGCTCGATGACGCCGACTTCTACCTCGTCACCGTGCAGCTCCAACTCGACGAGGACCTTGCCGTCCGATTCGTGGGCGAGCGCGATCGCCTCGTCGAGGGCCTCCCATGACTCCACCTTGGACACGCCAATCGACGAACCACCCGAGGCAGGTTTGACAAAGACGGGCAGTCCGAGGCGGGCACGCTGGGCGTCGTCAAGCGTCTGCCCTGCGCGCAGCACCACCTCCTCGGCGACGGCGACCCCCTCCGCCCGTACGAGCTTCTTCGTGTACTCCTTGTCCATCCCGCACGCGGAGGCGAGGACGCCGGGGCCGACGTAGGGCACGCCGGCCATCTCGAGGAGGCCCTGGATGGTGCCGTCTTCGCCGAACTTGCCGTGCAGGACCGGGAAGACAACGTCGACCTGAGCCAGGGCCTCGCCGCTTGCCGCGTCGACGAACACGCCGCGCCGGTCCGGGTTGAGCGAGAGTGCCACTTCGCGCTTCCCGGATACCTCCGGCAGCGTGGCGCCCGCGACCGGGTCGAGCGCGCCCTCCACCCAGGCGCCGCTGCGCGTAATGCCCACGGGGTAAATCTCGTAGCGCTCGGACGAGAGGTGCGCCATGACTGCGCCGGCCGAGATGCAGGAAATCGAGTGCTCGGTGGACTGGCCACCGTAAATAACGGCTATACGAATCACAGATCGAGACTACACCAGCCAGCTGCTCCGCCAGCTTCCCAGCTACTCCGACTTCTTGCTCCGCCCCATCAACGCTGCAATCGTCTCCGGCACCTTCACGCCCTTGTGGCACACGGCGTACACCGCCTGGGTCAGCGGCATGTCCACGCCCCGCTCCTGCGCGAGCTGGAAGATGCTTCTCGACGACACGACGCCCTCCGCGACCTGCCCCTTCGTTGCAGCCTTCGCCTCCTCGATCGTGGCCCCCTTGCCCAGCGCGGCGCCGAACGTGCGGTTGCGGGACAGCGGAGACGAGCACGTGGCGACGAGGTCGCCCAGGCCGGCCAACCCGGAGAACGTGCGGGCGTCCGCGCCCAGCTCCGTGCCGAGGCGGGTGATTTCCGCGAGGCCGCGCGTGATCAGCGAGGCCAAGGTGTTCTCGCCGAGGCCCTGGCCGGAGGCCATGCCGCAGGCGAGCGCGATGACGTTCTTGGTCGCCCCGCCGATCTCGCAGCCGACGACGTCCTCGTTGGTGTACGGGCGCAGGTAGTTCGTCGCGCAGGCGGCCTGCACCAGCTTTGCGCGGTTGAGGTCGGAGCAGGCGATGACGGTGGCGGCCGGCTGCTCGAGCGCGACCTCCTTGGCCAGGTTCGGGCCGGAGAGCACGGCGATGCGGTCCTCGGTCGCGCCGGTGACCTCGCCGATGATCTGAGACATACGCAGGTGCGTGTCCGATTCGATGCCCTTGGAGATGGACAGCAGCGTCGAATCGGTGCGCAAATGCTGCGCCCACCCGGTGAGGTTGTCGCGCATCGTCTGGCTCGGCACCGCGAAGACGACGATGTCCGCGCCGAGTGCGGCTGCGGCGTCGGAGGTGGGGCGCACGGCGTCGGGAAGCGTGATGCCCGGCAAATAGTCGGGGTTTTCGCGCGTGGTCTCTATCGTGCGGGCGAGCTCCGGGCGGCGCGCCCAGAGGTCTACCGCGTTGCCGGCGTCGGCGAAGACCTTTGCCAGCGTGGTGCCCCACGACCCGGCGCCGAGCACTGCCACATTCACCATTGCGTTGCTGCCTTCCTCATTCTTCCTCGCTGTGCCTCAACAAACTTTGTCAGCCTATCAAGAGTTTTGCACGCCGTGCGCGGCACGCGGGCGCAGCGGGCGCATTGGCGCGCGGGCGCAGCGGGCGCATTGGCGCGCGGGCACAGCGTGCGCAAAAATAGCGGGTATGGCTGACAAGAAATCGCGCGCGGGCGCGCCGCGCAAGGGGAAACTGCACGAGCAGCACAAGGACATCGCCGGGGAGATGTTCCTCACCGGGCGCCACCAGGAGATCCCGAAGCGCCCGCTGGACGAGTTCCCCCGCACCACCCTGGCCGCGGGCGCGGTGCTGTGGCGCGGCGACCGCACCCGACCGGAATCCATCGAGGTGGCGTGCATCCACCGCCCGCACTACGACGACTGGTCCCTGGCCAAGGGCAAGCTCGACCCCGGCGAGTCGCTCGTGGTCACCGCGGTGCGCGAGATCCGCGAGGAGACTGGCTACGAGGTGCGTCTGGGCAAGCTGCTGGGCAAGACCATTTACCCGGTGAAGCACACCACGAAGGTGGTCTACTACTGGACGGGCGAGGTCACCGGTGGCGAGTTCACCCCGAACGACGAGGTGGACGAGATCCGCTGGCTGCCCATCTCCGAGGCGAAGCCGCTGATGAGCTACAACCTGGACCGCCAGGTGCTGGAGAAGGCACAGAAGCGCTTTGCACGCTCCGCAGATACCCGCATCCTCCTCGTGCGCCATGCTCGCGCGCACGAGCGCGCGAAGTGGTCCGGGGATGACAATCTGCGCCCGCTGGACAAGAAGGGTCGCCGCCAGGCGGAAATGCTGGTGCCGATGCTCTCCCCCTTCGCACCCACCCGCATCTTCTCGGCGGAGCCGGACCGCTGCCAGGCCACCGTCGAGCCGCTTGCGGACGAACTTGGCCTGGACGTCACCGTCGACCCTCGCTTCGGCGACCAGGCCTGGCTGGGCGATATGGTCGGCGCGAAACGCGCGTTCGAGGACGTGATCAACGCCGAGGGCACGAGCGTGATTTGCAGCCAAGGCGAGGCCATCCCGGGGCTGATAGCGTGGTTGGCAGCAAGCGGTACGCTGCCGATTGATACGGAAATCAACGCGAAAAAGGGCTCGGTGTGGTCGCTGACGTTCCACAAGGGCCAGCTCTCGGGTGCGGATTACCTGCCTTCGGCGCTACCGGTGAAGTAGCAGAAAGGACAACTATGGCTTTCGCCCCGATTACGCAGGAGCGCGTCGAGGCCACACTGGACGAGCTGGGCCTCAAGCACTACCGCAGCGAGTCGGACGACATGACGGTCACCGCGTTCCCCAGCGCGGTGTGCTTCTTCCGCTTCGACGGCGACATGTTCAACATCGTCGCCCGGTGGCTGGGTACCGCCCGCACCGAGGAAGACAAGCGCGCTTTGCGACGCTGCGTAAACACCGTCAACCGCTCCCTGCCCCGCCTGCGCATACACCCCACCCCGTGGGAAGACGACGCCATGCTGGCCTTCGTCGATTCCCCGTTCTTCCCCAGCGGCGGCGCGGAGGACGAGCAGCTCAAGCGCATGCTGGACTTCTACTTCTCCATGCTGCGCTACGCCACCGATGCGCTCAACGAGGAGCTCAGCGAGCTTCGCGACGACATCGCGCGCGAGCGTTCCGCCGAATCCAGCACTGAATCCGACGCATCCGACGCATCCGACGAGGGGGCACAGTAATGGCCGACCACACAACCGGTTACCGCAACACCGACCTGGACCGCGTACGCGAGTACTTCCGGCAGCAGGGCTGGACCTACACCGACTCCGAGAACCCGGATTCCTTCCAGACGGGGTTCGCGGGCATTTCGATGGAAATCTCGTACACGTCGAACTCGATCGTGCTGTTTACCACCGTCGGCGTCAGCGAGGTCACCGCATCCCGCTTCGACGAGGTATTGACCTGGTGCGAGGAGTTCAACAACGTGCGCTCCTTCCCCACTGCGGTGGCGCTGGAGGACCCGGAACGCGACCTCGCCGCGCTGGGCGTGACCTACGCGCTGCCGTGCCACTGGAAGCACACCGACGAGCAGTTCCGCGACTTCGTGGACCGCGGCGTGCTCGGCCTGGTGAACACCTCCAAGGCGTTCCTCAAGGAGTTCGCCCCGGAGGCGCTGGAAAACCTGCCGGAGTAGCGCGACTAGCGCACCGCCGGCTTGAACGCGGGGCGCTTTGCTTCGAAGGCCTGGATCGCGGGCTCGTCGCGAAGCGTCAGCCCGATGTCATCCAGCCCTTCCATCAGGCGCCATCGGGTGTAGTCGTCGATGTCGAAGGTGTACGTGTTCTCGCCGACGGTGACCGTGCGGTCCGCGAGCGAGACCGTAGCCTCCAGACCCGGCGTCTGCTCCAGCTGCTTCCAGATCAGCTCGATGTCGGACTCGCTCATGATGCCCGCGAGCAGGCCGGCCTTGCCGGCGTTACCACGGAAGATGTCAGCAAACCGGTGGCTAAAGACGGCTTTGAAGCCGTAGTCCATGAGCGCCCACACGGCGTGCTCGCGCGAGGATCCGGTGCCGAAGTCGGGGCCGGCGAACAGCACCGAGCCTGCCGCGAAGTCCTCCTGGTTCAGCACGAAGTCCGGCTGGTTCTCGCACCAGTTGGAGAACAGGCCGTCCTCGAAGCCCGTGCGGGAAACTCGCTTGAGGTAGCGGGCGGGGATAATCTGGTCCGTATCGACGTTTGACCTGGTCAGCGGCACCCCAACGCCGGTGTGGGTGGTGAACTTCTCCATGATGTGTACTCCTCGTTGTCGTGTGTGAGTGCTGGTGGGCTTAAAGATCCGCGGGGCTGGCCAGGTGCCCGGTCACCGCAGTTGCGGCGGCCACCAGCGGCGAGACCAGGTGGGTGCGCCCGCCGGGGCCCTGGCGGCCCTCAAAGTTGCGGTTGCTTGTCGACGCCGACCGCTCCCCCGGCGCCAGCTGGTCCGGGTTCATCCCCAGGCACATCGAGCAGCCGGCGGTGCGCCACTCCGCGCCGAACTCGGTGAAGACCGCGTCCAGCCCCTCCTCTTCGGCCTGCTGCTTGACCAGCGTGGACGACGGCACGACGAGCATGCGGGTGCCGTCGGCAATGCGTCGGCCGCGCACGACCTCGGCGGCGGCGCGCAGATCCTCGATACGCGCGTTGGTGCAGGAGCCGAGGAAGACGGTGTCGATGGCGATGTCGCGCAGCGGCGTGCCCGGGGTGAGGTCCATGTACGCGAGCGCCTTCTCGGCGGCCTGCTTCGAGCTGTCGTCGGTGAAGCCCTCCGGGTCCGGCACGTTTTCACCCAGCGGGAGGCCCTGGCCGGGGTTCGTGCCCCAGGTAACAAACGGGGTGAGCGCCGAGCCGTCGATCTCGACGACGGTGTCAAAGGTGGCACCCTCGTCCGTGGAAAGCGTCTTCCAGTACTCGACGGCCGCGTCCCAGTCGGCGCCCTTCGGCGCGTACTCGCGGCCCTTGACGTATTCGAACGTCGTCTCGTCTGGGGCGACCATGCCCGCACGCGCGCCCGCCTCGATGGACATGTTGCAGATGGTCATGCGCGCTTCCATCGACAGCTTGCGGATCGCCTCGCCGCGGTACTCGATGATGTGGCCCTGCCCGCCACCGGTGCCGATCTTGGCGATGATTGCCAGAATCAGGTCCTTCGCGCTCACGCCCTCGGCGAGCTCGCCGGTAACCTCGACGGCCATCGTCTTAAACGGCTTGAGCGACAGGGTCTGCGTCGCCATCACGTGCTCGACCTCGCTGGTGCCGACGCCCATGGCGATGGAGCCGAACGCGCCGTGCGTCGAGGTGTGCGAGTCGCCGCACACAATCGTCATGCCGGGCTGGGTGATTCCCAGCTGCGGGCCGACCGTGTGGACGATGCCCTGCTTGACGTCACCCATCGGGTGTAGCGTCACGCCGAATTCCTCGCAGTTCTTGCGCAGCGTCTCCACCTGGATGCGCGACGTCGGCTCGGCGATCTCAAGCAAGTTGCCGTTCACGATGCCTTCAGTGGGCACGTTGTGGTCCTCGGTGGCCAGGTGCAGTTCGGGGTGGCGCATGGTGCGCCCGGCCATGCGCAGTCCGTCAAACGCTTGTGGGGAGGTGACCTCGTGGAGCAGCTGGAAGTCGATGTAGATAAGGTCGGGCTCGTCGCCCTTGCCTGCGGAAACGACGTGGTCGTTCCACACTTTTTCGGCCAGCGTCAGGGGCTGTTGCTCCATGGTGATTCTCCTTGGGTCAACGCACCGTCGAGAAGCGCTGCTTCCCAAAATGCGAGATGCTACTATCCATTACGTGAGACAGTATAGCGAAGACTCCGGCATCAAAGTGCTCGACCGTTCCGTAGCGATCGTCCGCTCGGTCGCGCGGGGCGACAAGACCCTCGCGCAACTCAGCGAGGACACGGGGCTGCCCAGGGCCACCACCCACCGCATTGCCACCGCGCTCGAGGTCCACAACATCCTCGCGCGCACCGACACGGGAGCCTGGACGGTGGGCCCCGCGCTCGAGTCGTTCTCTTCGGGCACGCCGCCGCAGCTGCTCAGTGCGGCGTCGCCCATCATGCGCGAACTCGTCGCCACGACCGGCGAGGCGGTCCAGCTCTACGAGCTCACCGGCGACACCCGCACGTGCATCGCCGCCGAGGAACCCGCGGCCGGCCTGACCTACACCGTGCCGGTCGGCTCGCAGCTCTCGCTCACCGCGGGGTCGGCCGCGCGAGTCTACGCCGCACATGCGCTTATCGACGCTACCCCGTTCCCCACCTCCGAACTGGACTCCGTGCGCGAGACGGGCTTGGCAGAATCCGTCGCCGAGCGCGAGGTCGGCCTCGCGTCCGTCTCGACGCCGGTGCGCGACCCCGACGGCTCGGTCATCGCGGTGCTCTCTATCTCCGGCCCGGCGGAGCGGTTCTCCCCCAGCCCCGCCGACAAGTGGGGCGCGGAGCTCCTAAGCGCCCGCGGCCGGCTCGAGGCCGCCCTCTAAGTTAGGCCTCTAAGTTAGGCCTCGACGAAGCCCTCGCCGATGCGCCACTGCTGCTCGTGCGCGAGCGACACGGTGGCGTCCGGGTCCTCGACGTCGGACACGCGGTAGTAGAGCATGTCGACGTAGTCGTGGTGGATGCTGGCGACCCCGTATCCGTGTCCGTCAAAATCGATGTGCTTGACCCACGGGTTGTTGTCACGAATGACCTTCTCCACCAGCAGCGAGGTGGAGTTGTCCTCCTCGTGGTAGGTGCCAAACGCGCTGGTGAGAATCTCATCCACGTTGGGCGCCGAGATGGAGGTGGTGACCATCTCGCAGCCGATCTCGCCGTAGGTCGAGGAGATGGAGTTCGCCCACTCGGAGTGGATGTCGCCGGTGAGGAACAAGACATTGCTCTCCTGCTCGTCCAGCATCGTAAGCAGACGGTTGCGCTCGGCAGCGTAGCCGTCCCACTGGTCCGAATTGACCGCGATACCGGTGGAGCGCTCCCTAATGAACCCAACGGCTTCATTCGCCTTGTCGTTGTCCGCGATGGTGACAAAGCGCATCGGGGAAATCATCACCGAGTTGCCCAGCACGTCCCAGCGGGCGTTGGATTCCTGCAGCTGCTCGGCAAGCCAATTGAACTGCTCGCTGCCCAGCATCGTGCGATCCGGATCGTCGAAGTGGTCGCTGCCGGACTCCTCGTCGCGGTAGGTGCGCAGGTCCATCATGGTCAGCTGCGCGAGCTTGCCAAAGTTGAAGCGGCGATAGATGCGGCGCTCTCCCGACAGGGATTCCGCGCGAACCGGAAGCCACTCAAAATAGGCCTGCATCGCAGCGTCGCGACGCTCATCAAACTGCCCTTCCTCGCGGCCGTCCGTGTGGTTCTCCGCGCCTTCGCGCCAGTTGTTGTTGGCCACCTCGTGGTCGTCCCACACCACGATCCACGGACAGGCCGCGTGCGCCGCCTGCAGGTTGAGGTCCGTACGGTAGCGCCCGTAGCGCTGGCGGTAGTCCTCCAGCGTGGTGATCTCCCACTCCGGGTGGTGCATACGAGCGACACCGCTCTTGCCCGCGTACTCGCCCGTGGGGTACTCGTAGATGTAGTCGCCCAAAAAGACCACGTGGTCGATCTCGCCACTGCGTCCGCGCTCGGCCATGTCCGCATACGCCTGGAAGTACCCGGATTCCCAGTTGGCGCAGGAGGCGATGGCCAGGTTGAGCTGGTCCAGGTCCGCGTCCTCCTTCGGCGCCGTCAGCGCGCGCCCGACCGGAGAGACCGCTCCCTCATGCTCGCCGCTTTTCACGACAAATCGGTAGAAGTACTCCGTCTCCGGCTTCAGTCCGGTCGGGTCCACGTGCACGGTGTGGTCCGACGACGCCACCGCCATGACGGAGCCCGTCTTCGGCTTCTTGAAGTCCTCAGAGGTGTCCAGCTGCCACTCCAGCTCCACATCTTCGCCCAGACCAGAACCCGGTAGCGCCTCGCGCGACGGGGTGACGCGCGTCCAGAGCACGACCCGGTCCGGCAGCGGGTCACCGGACGCGACACCGTGCAGGAACGGCAGGCCCCACTGGTCCGCAGTGGTGGGTGTTTCCGGGGTGGAGACGGTACCGGTGCGGGCGGCGTACGCCCCGGTGGCCCCCACAGCAGCGGCGGCAGCGGACGCTGCGGCCGCCTGCAGGACGACGCGACGATTCACACGAAACTCTGAGCTCATGACCGTTACTTTTACCCAACGCTCATGCCTCCGCAAGACGAACAGCGCAAAGTAAGTTACTGTTCACTTAAATTTCAGCTTTCCGCTGCTTTGCACGTAACCGCCTGTTCAGAATCTTCAGATTAAGTAAAGGACCATGGCCTTCATGCGTACCCCTCACCGTTCCCCCGCCCGCCGCGGCGCACTCGCAGCCGCACTTGCAGTGTCCCTCTTCGCCGCTCCCGTCGCAGTGCCCACGGCGCACGCCGCGACCAATGCGGTCGACCGCGTCGCCCTCGGTATCGGCGCTGACGAGACCCAGGCGAACGTCGCTTGGCAGTCCGCGCGACTCGGCGAGCAGTACCTCGAGTACTGGAAAAGCGACGATCCGTCGTCGAAGCAGAGCGTGACGTCGGAAAAGGGCCCCCGCGAGGCGCTGATGACCAACCTCGAGCCGGAGACTGAGTACACCTACCGCATTGGCAGCGACAAGATCGGTTGGACCGATGAGGCGACCTTCACCACCGGCGAGGAGTCGGATTCCTGGAACTTCCTCGCGTTCGCAGACGCGCAGATCGGTGTGGACACCAAGATCGATGAGCAGGCCGCCGCCTGGGACAAGGCAGTCACTACCGCTACCTCTGAGCACCCGGATTCCGCATTCATCATGCATCTGGGCGACCAGATCGAGGGCTGGGGTGCGCCGAACCAGCAGATGAAGGCGTTCCTGGCTCCGGAGAAGCTCAAGGAGTACCGCCTCGCCGTGCTGCGCGGCAACCACGAGACCTACGCCCCGGCCAGCATCTTCGACGACGGCTTCTACCTCCCCAACGAGGACGCCGATACCACCGACTACTTCTTCACCTACAACAACGTGCTGTTCATCGGCCTGGACGGCAACCGCAGCTCCAGCGAAGACATTCAGAAGCACGCGGAGTTTGTAAAGAAGACCATCGCCGAGCAGGGCAAGGACGCGGACTGGGTGATCGCCGGCATTCACCAGGCGCCATTCTCCCAGGGCACCCACTACACCGACAATGACGTCGTGCGTATGCGCAACGAGCTCACCCCAGAGCTGTCCAGCGCCGGCGTGGACCTCGTCCTCAGCGGCCACGACCACATCTACACCCGCACCCACCTCATGAACGGCGCCGACCCCGTCGTCCCTGAAAGCGCGGCGAAGGCGGGGGACGTACTCATCCCGGACGAGAACCAGGTCCTCTACGTCACCTCCACCACCGCGACCGGTGGCAAGTACTACGACTTCCAGGACGAGAACAAGGAGAAGCACCCGCGCATCCGCGAGGAGCGCGCGACGGACCTTGTGCACAAGTCCACGGCCCGCTGGCGCCAGGACTACAACCCGGACTACACCAGCATCGATGTCTCCCCGGAGTCCCTGAAGCTGACCACTTACAACATCAACACCCCGTACACGGTCGATCAAGTCACGCTGCAGAAGAAGGACGCGGCGAAGCCGGAGGAGACCACCACCCCGGCCAAGCCGTCCGAGGCCACGACCTCCGCGACCTCCGCGCAGGCGACGCCGACCACGGGCAAGACCAGCCCGGCCGAGACGACGACGGCAACGACCACCGTGCGGCAGGAGCCGAAGACCAGCGTGGTCACCACCACCGTGGAAAAGCCGGTCACCACGACGCAGACGGTGGACAAGACCACCGAGGTCCCGACCACGATCACCAAGGGCTCCCCGGCCCCGACCACGGTGACTACTGCGGTCCCGACGACCGTGCGCGAGGAGGTGGAGAAAACCACCACCAAGCTGGTGCCCACCACCATCACGCGCACGGAGGAGGTGTCCTCCACCGCGAAAGAAACCGTCAAGGAGACGGTAGAGAAAACCGTCGCCACCACCGCACACGCCACGGTGACCACCACCGCCGAGCCCACTGAGAAGCCGGACCAGCAGCCAAGCGAGAAGCCGGACCAGCAGCCAAGCGAGAAGCCGAGCGACGACACCGAAGGCGCATCGAGCGGCAGCAGCGTCGCCGGCGCCGTCCTGCTCGCGCTCGGCCTGTTCGCTTCCCTGCTCGCCGTCATCGCCGGCATCTTCGCCCACCAGTACCCCGACCTGGTGCAGCAGATCCGCAACTACTTCAACATCTAGCTCAACGGCCATTGCCGCTTTGCGCCGCCGCCTGCCTCCACGAGGGGCCAGGGGCGGCGCATTGTGTATGAAGCGCCCGGAATCGGCGACGTCCAGGCAGGGGTGTGTGAATCCGGAGCCGCCCCGACGGTGCCCAGTTGACGAGAACCCCGTGACGAAGACGCTGGAAAAACTCCGTGATCTCGTCAACCTGTCTTCGTCAAACAGTCCAAACTGCACCCCGCCGGCACGCCGGGCCAGTTACGGCCCACACGACAAAAGCCGGACCGGCTTCCACGCTGTGGTGAAAAACGGTCCGGCTACGTTGTACCCCGTACGGGATTTGAACCCGTGTTACCGCCGTGAGAGGGCGACGTCCTAGGCCACTAGACGAACGGGGCTCGTTCGCTGTCCTTGCGACTTTGTAAACAATAAAGGCAAACCCTACCACTTAGCAAATCGCTAGCTCATGCCCCGTTTTTCGCGCGGATCACAACGCGACAAAACCAACAAGCGCCGCGCCGATGACAACGGCCCACGCGGGCACCTTCCACGACCGCAGCGCAACGAAGGCGACCGCGGCGAGCGCCATCGTCGCGGGCCCTCCGATCCCCGACGTAAACACCGGCGTGTACAGCGCCGCTGCCAGGATTCCCACTACCGCGGCGTTCGCGCCGGCGAGCACGCTGCGGCTCGCCGGGTGGGCACGCAGCTGGTCCCAAAACGGCATCGCCCCCGCCACGAGGAGCGCAGCGGGCAGGAAGATCGCCATCGTGGCCAGGACCGCGCCCAGCGCCCAGTGGATGCCGTGTGCGCTCGCGCCGAGGAACGAGGCAAACGTGAACAGCGGCCCGGGCACCGCCTGCGCGGCGCCGTAGCCGGCAAGGAAGACGTCCTCGCCCACGAGCCCGTTCGGCACCACGGCCTGCTCAAGCAACGGCAGGACCACGTGCCCGCCGCCGAAGACGAGGGCGCCAGCGCGGTAGAAGGTATCCACGATACTGAGGCCGACGTCGCCGCCCCGAGCAATCAACGGCAGCGCGACCAGCAGCCCGGCGAACAGCGCCAGGCACGTCACGCCCACGCCCTTGGACTGCTGCGGGGTGGCGCGGTCGCGCGACGCATCATCGACCGTGCCGTCCTCCCCGCGCAGCAAACCGAACCCGGCCGCCGCGCCGAGGAGGATCGCCGCCACCTGCACCCAGGGGCTCGGCACGAGTAGGACCAGCACCATCGCGGACACCGCAATCAGCGCGCGCCACTTGTCCGTCACCAGCGAACCCGCCATCCCAATCACCGCGTGCGCAACCACGACCACGGCGGCGGCTTTCATTCCGGTGAGCCAGCCGGCGTGGGTGGCGTCGTCAAGCGTGGCGAGCCCCAGAGCGAAGCACACCAGAGCGATTGCCGACGGCAACGTGAAGGCCGCCCACGCCGCCGCCATGCCCAGGTACCCCGCCCGGCGGAGGCCGAGCGCCATGCCGACCTGGCTGGAGGCGGGGCCAGGGAGGAATTGGCAGAGCGCGACGAGGTCGGCGTACTCGGAGTCCGAGAGCCACTTCCGGCGCTCGACGAACTCGTCGCGGAAGTAGCCGAGGTGCGCAACGGGGCCGCCGAAAGAGGTGCAGCCGAGTTTGAGGGAGACGCCGAATACCTCGGCGACGCTGCCGCGCTGGCTCACTCCTGCTCCTTTGGCGTTGACGCGAAGACCAGTGGTGGGTCGATGCGGACCACTGCGGCGGTGTCGATCTCCGGGCGTGCGCTGCCGGGGGCGAAGGCGCGGAACTCGTGGTCACCCGCGCGCAGCGAGACCGAGTAGCCGCCGCGCTCGTAGAGCGCGGATGTCACGATCATCGTCATCGCCGTCGCTGTCGCGCCGTCGTGCCCGGCGCCGTCGAGGTGGACCATGGATGGCCGGACCGCCACCTCGACTTCGGTGCCGTCCGCCGCGGCGGTGCCCGAGAGCTCGGCGGGCCAGGACAGCTCGGGAAGGCTATCGACGACCACCCGTCCCCCATTGATCCGCCCTGGCAGCACGGTGGCGTCGCCCATAAACGACGCCACCCACGCCGACGCCGGCCGCGCGAGCAGGTCCGCCGGGGCAGCGATCTGTTCGATGACGCCGTCGCGAAGGACCGCGATGCGGTCGGCGATCGCCAGCGCTTCCTTCCGGTCGTGGGTGACGTGGACGGTGGTGAGGTTGTGCGTGCGTGTCAGCGCCACGAGCTCGCGCCGCAGGCCGTCGCGGAGGGGCTCGTCGAGGGCGGACAGGGCTTCGTCGAGAAGCAAAACGCTCGGCCGCGCGACGATGGCACGCGCGAGGGCGACGCGCTGGCGCTGGCCGCCCGACAGCGAGTCCGGTTTGCGCGCGCCGTACCCCGCCAGGCCGACGAGCTCGAGCACCTCTTCGACCCTGCTGCGGCGCTGCGACGCGGGCACCTTGGCCTGCTTGAGAGGGTAGGCCACGTTGGCCTCCACCGTCATGTGCGGCCAAACCGCGTGCTGCTGGAAGACCATGCCCATGTTGCGGTGCTCCGGCGGCACGGCGGACACGTCGCGGCCACCGATGCGGATCGTGCCGGACGTGGGGCGGAGGAAGCCGGCGAGGGTGCGCAGCAGTGTCGTCTTGCCCGAGCCAGAGGGGCCGACGAGCGCGAGAAACTCGCCGCTCTGCACGGTCGCGTCGAGATTGTTGAGGCCGACGGTGCCGTCGGGAAACGCCACGGTCAAGTGCTCGAGCTGGATTTCGCTCACTTGGCGCTCCTTTCTGGGTTGCGGATGGTCAGGGCGAGCGCGACGATGCCAATGACGGCGAACATGAGCGCCAGCGCGGACGCCTGGTTGTAGTTGCCGGATTGCTGCAGGTTAAACAGCTGCACACCGATCGTGGTGGTGCCGGGCGCGATGAGCAGGATGGAGACAGTGAGTTCCCGCACCGCGGTGACCGCAACCAGCACCGCGCCGGAGACGACCGCGGGGATGGCCATGCGGCCGGTCGTATCAAGCATGGCGCGGAGCCGGCCAGCACCGGAGATGCGCGCCGCCTCCTCCACCGCGGCTGGCATGGACGCCAGCGGGGCACGCACAGCCTGCAGCACGAGCGCGGTAAACGCGCACACGTACGCCAGGAGGATCACCCACCGAGTGTTGTACAGGTCGGTGTAGCGGCCGTAGATGACCCATCCGACGCCGATGATCAGCCCGGGCAGCGCCGTCGGGAGCAGCACGATCAGCGTCAGGGCGGTGTTCGAGCGCGCCCGTGTGCGGGTGACCAACAACCCGACTGCCCAACCAAGCAGGCCGCACAGCAGCGCAGCACCTAGCGCGAGGGTGACCGAATTGGTGAAGCCCTCGATCACACGCGGGTTCTCCAGGGTGGACTGGAAGTTCGACAGCGAGATGTTTTCCAGCGTAAATGGCACGCCCGGTGCGGGAAGCAGCGCGCGGTACGTCAGGCCGATGAGCGGCCCGAGGGTGAGCGCCAGCGCGACGATCCAGGCGACGACGGACACCGCCGCCCGCGACTTCCCCAGCGGCAGCGGCATCGACGCGCCAGTGTGGGTGGTGTTCGCGGCCCGGGCGGAGACGACGTAGTCCGCGACCACCGCCACGATCCCGAGGACAAGCAGCACCGTGCCGATGGTGGAGACCACCTGCAGCGGGTTGGCCACGATGCCTGACTCCATCATGCGGTAGACCATGGTGGCCAGCGTTTCGAAGCGGACAGGCGAGCCCAAGATCGACGGGATTCCAAAGTCGGCCAGGTTCGACACCGCGGTCAGCGTAAACGCGCTGAGGAACGCGGGGCCGAGCAGCGGCAGCGTGACCGTCCGCAGCACGCGGGCGTTGCCGGCGCCACTGATCCGCGCGGCGAGCTCCAAGTCGGCGGGGATGGAGCGCAGCGCCGCCGCGACGATGACGTACACCAGCGGGTAGGAGTGCAGCGTCATGAGGAAGATCACGCCGTCCGCTCCGTAGAGGTTCCAGATCTCGCGGCCGAACACAGCGTTGAGGCCCTGGTTGTTGCCAAACAGCTGCAGCCAAGAAATCGCACCAACAAACGGCGGGACGAGCAGCGGCGACAACAGCAGGATCCGCAGCGCGCCTTTGCCGTACACGTCCGTTCGCTCGAGCAGCAGCGCCACTGCCCCGCCGAGAAGCACCGCAAAGGCTGACGACGCCAACGTGGTCACCGCCGAGTTCAGCGTCGCCTTACCAAGGCCTTGCTCCAGCAGGAGCGGAATCTGGTTGCCGCCGAGCGCGAGCGACACGACGAGCGCGAGCGGAGTGAGAAACAGCGCGGCGACGACCAGCCACACGCCGAGGCGCGCGAGGCCGACGCCGGTGATACGGCGAGAGGTGGTAGTGGGCACGGTAATAGTCGGGCTACTTCACCGCGTTCTGGAAGAACGAGACCGCGTCCTCGCGGTCGTTGGTCACCGACTCGAGGTCGGCCTCCATCAGCGGGATGTCCTTGAGGCTCGGTGCGTCGCCAGGTGTGCCCACCGAATCAATCACCGGCAGGTAGTTCTGCTCCACCGCCAGCTTCTGCCCCTCCTCAGAGAGCACGAAGTTGATGTAGCGCTGCGCAGCGTCTTGCACATCGGAGTCCTTGAACACGGCGATGGGCTCGGTGATAAACGGCGCGCCCTCCTCCGGGTAGGACGTCGCGATCGGGGACCCCGCATCCGCCAGGTCGCGCACCAGGTAGTCCACCACGACGCCCACCGGGTGGCCGCCGCCCGCGATCTCCTGCGAGGTCGGGCCGTTGGACTTGGCAATCATCGGCTGGTTCGCGCCCAGCTTGGTGATCCACTCGTCGCCCAACGCCTCGTTGCCCTTCCACACGGTCGCGTTGTACGCGGCGGCGCCGGACACGGACGGGTCCGGCATGACGATCTTGCCCTGATACTCCGGGTCGGTGAGCGCCTGCCAGGAGGCGGGCGCGTTGCCCTGGTCGTACACGCCGGTGTTGTAGGCAATCACCGTCGGGATGATGCGGGTACCCACGTACATGTTGTCGGCGTCCTGCGCCTCCTCGATCACCTTGGAGGTGTCCACGTCCTTCAGCTCAGCCAGGTCGCCCGCTTCCTTGTACGTCTCAAAGGTCGGCGCGTCGGCGGCCCAGAAGATGTCGGCCTCGATGCTGCCCGCGGTCTTCTCCGCCTCAAGGCGCGCGGTGAGGTCGCCGGTGCCAGCGCGGTAGACCTCCACATTCACGTCCGGGTTGGCCTTCTCAAAGGCCTGGTTGATCTCGTCCACCTTCTCTTCCGGCTCGGAGGTGTACACGGTGATCGTGGTCTCGCCGCCATCGGCCGCGGCCGTGGACCCGTTCTCGGTGGAATCCTCAGCGGAAGGTTCGGAGCAGCCAACCAGCAGCGCCGCCACGGATCCCGTGGCAAACAGGGCGGTCAGGGTGGTTTTCGCAGTCATGCGCATGTCAATCGTTCCTCGCACTCGGCCATTTTTAACGACCAATACCGTAGCAAGGACTCAGGTACTTCGCAGCGCGAACGCACTATTGCTTCTCGACCCCACTCCCCCGCTCCCAAACGCAAAAACTGAGGCGGCCAGCAAACTCGCTGACCGCCTCAGTATCTTGTACCCCGTACGGGATTTGAACCCGTGTTACCGCCGTGAGAGGGCGACGTCCTAGGCCACTAGACGAACGGGGCTTAAGGACACAGAACTACAATGTGGAGTTCTGTTGCTGGCCTACCTGGACTCGAACCAAGAATGGCGGTACCAGAAACCGCTGTGTTGCCAATTACACCATAGGCCATCGTTTTTCAGTGCTTACCGGAGTAAACTCTCTGTGAAGTTGTTTCCGTGTTCGCTCTGAACAACGATGATTACTATAACCAGAACGCGCTATACATACCAAATCGCCTGGTCAATGCGCATTTTCAGTACCTTAAATCACGCCGTTGTAAGTGTGCTTTTGCGGGCCCTCTCCCGCCCTGCTCTCCCCCCACACAACGACAGCACCCGCGTGGCAGGCGGTGGGCCTGGCACGCGGGCGTCGTGAAGCAATGGGCGCCTATGCGGCGGTGAACGGGGTGACCTCGCGCGCGGCGCGCAGGCGGGTCAGCGTGGACTCCTTGCCCAAAAGCTCCATGGACTCGAACAGTGGCGGGGAGACCTGCTCGCCGGAGATGCCCACGCGCAGGGCGCCGAAGGCCTTGCGGGGCTTGAGCTCCAGCTTCTGGATCAGGGCCTCGTTGAGCGCCTCGTCGATGGCGTCGGTGGCCCACGCGGACTCGTCGATCGCCTCGAGGGCGGCGATGCCCTCGTCGAGCGCCTGGACCGCGTCCTCCTTGAGGTTCTTCTTCGCGGCCTTCTCGTTCAGCTGCAGCTCGGCGTCCGGGGTGACAAGGAACTTGAGGAGCCCGTAGGCGTCGCCAAGCATCTTGATGCGCGTCTGCACGAGCTCCGCGGCCAGCGCGAACTTGTCGGCCGGGTAGTCGGCCGGGAAATCGGTGTACTCCGTGAGGTAGGCGCGCAGGCGATCGCGGAAGTCCTCCGAGTCCAGCTGGCGGATGTGGTCGGCGTTGATGGCCTCGAGCTTCTTCTGGTCAAAGCGCGCGGGGTTGCCCAGCACGTCGTGCACGTCGAAGGCCTTGACCATCTCGTCGACGGAGAAGATGTCCTGGTCCGCGGACAGCGACCAGCCGAGCAGCGCGAGGTAGTTGATCATGCCCTCGGGGATGATGCCGGCGTCGCGGTGGTTGAACAGGTTGGACTCCGGGTCGCGCTTGGACAGCTTCTTGTTGCCCTGCCCCATCACGAACGGCAGGTGGCCGAACTCGGGCGTAAACTCCGCGACGCCGATGCGCTGCAGTGCCGCGTAAAGCGCGATCTGTCGCGGGGTGGAGGACAGCAGGTCCTCGCCGCGCAGCACATGGGTGATGCCCATCAGCGCGTCGTCGACCGGGTTGACCAGCGTGTACAGCGGGGCGCCGTTGGAGCGGGCGACCACAAAGTCGGGCTGTGTGTTCGACTTGAACGTGACTTCGCCGCGGACCAGGTCGTTCCAGGTCCAGTCCTGATCCGGCATGCGCAGGCGCCACACGGGCTTGCGACCCTCGGCCTCGAACGTGTCGATCTGCTCCTGGGTCAGGTCGCGGTCAAAGTTGTCGTACCCCAGCTGCGGGTCGCGGCCGGCGGCCTTGTGCCGCTCCTGCACCTCCTCGTTAGTGGAGTACGCGGGGTAGACCTCTCCGGCCTCGATGAGCTTGTCCAGCACATCTTTGTAAATGTCCATGCGCTGCGACTGGCGGTATGGCTCGTGCGGGCCGCCGACGTTGATGCCCTCGTCCCAGTTCAGGCCGAGCCACTCGAGCGACTCGATAATGGCCTGGTAGGACTCCTCGGAGTCGCGGGCGGCGTCGGTGTCCTCGATGCGGAAGACAAACGTGCCGCCGCTGTGCCGCGCCTGCGCCCAGTTGAACAAGGCGGTGCGCACCATACCGACGTGCGGGGTGCCGGTTGGCGATGGGCAGAAACGTACGCGCATTGCAGAATCAGTCATGGGGTAAATAGTAGCGCGGACGCAAACAGCGTCAATTAGCAGGCAATTGCTTCTCGACGCCCCTCCCCACGCCCCCGACCACGAGCGCCAAATCCCCAAGAGTTGCCGCACACATTGCGGTTGCTAAAGTCTTCCCTTATGCCGCATACCCCCGCGTCCGATTCCCTCCGCCCCGCGAGCGCACCCGACTTCCTGCTCTCACGCCCGGGCGGCTCTGTGCGCACCCAAGGAGCCGCGCGCCGGTTCTCCGACGCGTGGGACGCAATCGACGCGCTCGAAGCAGGCGACGTGGACATGCTCGTCGGCGCCCTGCCGTTCGACCAGGACTGCCCCGCCGCGCTCACCGCCCCGGAAAAGATTGTGCGCGAGTCCGGCACGCTCGAGCCCCACCCCTACTACCGAGTGGGCCCGGGCGCCCAGCTCAACGCGTCGGTGACCAGCTTCGACCCCTCGCCGCAGGAGCACCTGCGCCGCATCGAGGCCGCGATCGGCACGATCGAATCCTCCAAACTGAACAAGGTGGTCTTGGCGCGCGCCGTCGATATTGCCTTCGACCCGCCAGTTGATCCCCGGCTCGTCGCCGCGCGCCTGATTGACCTGTCGTACACCCGCGACGGCTTCATTGCGGACCTCACCCCCTCCGGCCGCACCGGCCACTTCTTTGTCGGTTCCTCCCCCGAGGTGCTGGTGAAGCGGCGCGGTTCGGAGGTGTCCTCGCGCCCGCTGGCCGGCTCTGCCGCGCGCATCCCGCACGACCGCGACGCCGACGAGGCGGCGGCCGCAGCCCTGTACAACTCGGCGAAGGACCTGGGTGAGCACGCCTACGTGGTTGAACACATCCGCCGCGTACTCGCACCGCTGTGCTCGCGCCTGGACATCCCCGACCGCCCGGAGTTGGAGAAGACCAGCGAGATGTGGCACCTTGCCACCCCGATCCGCGGCGAGCTCAAGGATCCAGCGCCGAGCGCGCTGGACTTGGCGCTGCGCCTCTACCCCACTCCGGCCGTGTGTGGGACCCCCTCCGACGCGGCGGAGGCGCTGATCACCACCGCGGAGACCGACCGCGGTTTCTACGGCGGTGCGGTCGGCTACACCGACGCGAACGGCGACGGTGAGTACATGGTGGCCATCCGCTGCGCCGAGGTCGACGCCGCTGGCGCCACCGCCCGCACCTGGGCCGGCGGCGGGCTCGTCATCGACTCCGACCCGCAGGCGGAGCTGGACGAGACGAGCGCAAAGCTGCGCACCATCATGCGCGCGCTCGGGCTCTAGGTCCGCCTGCCGCTACGCCTTCGCGACCGGGTTGCCCAGCGAGCCGATCCCGGGGATCTCAACCTCGATGAAGTCACCCGGCACCATCTCCGCGGTGCCCGCCGGGGAGCCGGTGGCCATGACGTCGCCCGGCAGCAGCGTGAACGACTGGGTGACCCACTCGATCATCTCACCGATGCTCATGATCATCTGCTTCGAGTTGGAATCCTGCTTCGTCTCCGTGGTGCCGTCGTGCGTGAGGTGGGCCTTGATGGGCAGGTCCGTGAAGTCGAACTTATCCAGGTCCGTCTCAATCCAGGGGCCAAGCGGCGCGAAGGTGTCGATGCCCTTGGCGCGGGCCCACTGTCCGTCCGCGAACTGGAGGTCGCGCGAGGAGACGTCGTTGATGATGGTCACGCCGCGTACCACTGACCTCCAGTCCTTCGCCTTGACGTTCTTGCACGGCACACCGATGACGACGGCCAGCTCACCCTCAAACTCCACGCCGGTGGCAAAGTCCGGGATGCGGATCGGCGCACCGGGGCCCACCACGGCTGTCGGCGGCTTGATAAAGATGGTGGGCGGCAGGTGCTCGGCAGATTCCTTAAACACCTCGGCGACGTGGTCCGCGTAGTTGCGGCCGACCGCCACGATCTTGCTCGGCAGCGTCGGCGCGAGCAGGCGCACGTCTTCCAGCTTGTATTCCTTGCCCGTGTACTCGGGGTCCGTGTAGGGGGTGCCGGCGATTGCCTTGGCCACCTTCCCCTCGTCATCGATGACCGCGAAGGTCATCCCCTCGGGTGTTGCAATTCGTCCAAAACGCATGCCGACGAGCATACCGAAACACATAGTGCAGTGATACATCACTCACCAGACAGGGCAAGGTAAAGTTCCGCACACGCCAGCGCGTCCGTCAGCGCGCTGTGGCTTGAGTACCGCGGCAGATTGTACCGCTGCCGCACCCGCGCCAGCCGCAGATCCTCTCCGCGCGGGTACGTGCCCATCCGCTCCATGTGGCGCCGTTCCAGTGCCATCGTATCCACCACCTCACTGTCGCGCAGGACCCACTTCGTGCCGGTGACCTGCCCGCCCAGGCGCCCCAGAAACCCGGTCTCCATCTGGGAGAAGTGCGCCAGCAGCTTTCGCCCGTCGATCGCGCGCGCGAACGCCGCCCACACCTCGGCCGGGTCCTCGCCCAGGCGTGCAACGTCGTCGTCGGTGATGCCGTGCACCGTGGCGGAATCGCCCACCTGCGCGCCAGCGAGCACGTGGTATTCGGCTCGCGAGAGGTCGATCACCCGCCCGTCAAGCGGCACCCAACCGACGGCCACCAGTTGGTCGCGCCCGGGGCGCAGGCCGGTGGTCTCGACGTCGACGGCCAGGAGCGCGGCGTCGACAAGCGTCCTGCGGGATGCTCGCGTGAACCCAAACATGTCACACCGCCTGGACCGGGTACTTGCTGGCCAGCGCGTTTTGCAGCGACTTGATCACGCGGAAGCTGTCGCGCAGCGCGGCGCGGTCACGCTCGGTGAGCTCGCGCGGGTCGATGTGGTAGTCGGGGCGCTCGCCCGCGCGCAGCTGCCGCGCCTGGTGGCGAAGGACCAGGTCGGAGAGGTAGTCGGAGGCGTCGAGAAGCTCGCGCGCCCCCTTCTCGGAGAGGGCAGTGCCTATCGACGCCCGCACGCGCTCCCCCGTCGCCACCTCCCCAACCCCCGCGACGATGGCGTACAGGCGCGCCATCTGGACGACCGCCGCGGTCCCGCCACGCTTCACGTCCAGGGTGGAGGCGTACTCGCCACCGCGCTCGACGACGAGCCCCCGGAAGAACCCGATCGGCGGCTCGCGGAACGTGGCCAACGCCGCCAAATGGGTGTGGAGCCGCCGCGAGCCGTGCGCAGACGCGAGTGCGGACTCGCGCACCTCCCGGGCCACCTCCCGCGCCGCGTCGTCCGAGGCGAACACGGTGCGGAAGTCGAAGAAGACCTGCGCGTGCAGCAAGGCGTCGGGGTCGGGCGCGGTCACCCAGCGGTGGAAGGTGCGCTCCCACTGTGCCTGCGTCATCCGCCACGCCGCGTTGGACACCATCATCTCGCCCGGGCACAGCGCCTGCCCCGCCTCGCTGAGCCCCTGGCAAACAAACCTCCCGAGGGCGGCGAAGTACTCGCCGTGCGCCTCCGGGTCGTACGCGTTGCCCAACACCAACGCGTTGTCCTGGTCCGAGGCCGGCCCCATCTCGCCGCGCGCCTGCGAGCCCACGGCGACGAACGCGAACGGGACCGGCGGCGGGCCGAGCTCCTCGATGGCCAGGACGCACAGACGCCGCGCGATGGCGTCAGTGATCGAGGTGAGCAGACGCTGCGACTCGGCGGCGGTGGCCCCGCGCTCGAAGAATCGCGCCGACACCTCGGTGGCGCGGCGAAAAGCGCCGTCAAGGCCGGAGCGGCTACTGCGCTCCACGTCGGCGGCGAGGTAGATCGGGTCCGCCTGGAGCAGGCGCATAATGTCGCTGGAGGTCACCACGCCGACGATCCCGCCCGTGCCGGTGACCGGCAGGTGGTGCACGCCGAGTTCGCCCATGAGCAACATCGCCTCGAACACGAGGGCGTCCGCGCCGATGGTACGCACCGGCGCAGTCATCACCTCGCGCACCGGCCCGCGCGGGTCCTTGCACCGCGCCATGACGCGGGAGCGCAAGTCGCGGTCCGTCAGGATGCCGGGCCGCTGCGTCCCCGTTGCATCGGCGACGATCAGACACGTCACGCCCTGCCGGTCCATCTCGGCAGCGGCCTCCGCAATCGAGGTGCCGGGGTGGACGGTGGCAAGCTTGCGGTCGCGGAGCAGCTGGTCCAGCTCGGTGCGCAGCACCTCCGCGGAGCTCGACCTCCGGACCTCTTCCGCAGCAGCGCGCACACGGCGCGAGGCGGACTGAAAGAATCGCCCCAGGTCCGGGTAGCTGGCAAGGAGCTCGCTAAACGACGCGCGCGGCAGCAGCAGGAGCAAACTGTCTTCCACCGCAACCATGCCGTACTGCGATTCCCGCGCGCCGAGCAGCGTGGAGTAGCCAAAATTCTTGCCGGCATCGCGGCGGTCCAGCAGCACGCCGTCCCCGGAGACGATGTCCACCGCGCCGGAGCGGATGATGTGGAGTGCGTCGTTGACCTGCCCGGGCGCCACGATCGTCTCGCCCCTACGGACGTACGTCACTGTCATTTGCGCAGGCAGGCCGGCGAGCACTTCCTCCGGCAGGTGCGAGAACGGCTCGTGCTGGCCGAGGAAACCTGCGACTTCTTCAAGTTCGACGCTCATGCCCCAACACTAGCGTGGGGCAGCGCACAATATCAGCGGCTTTACTGGTAGCTCACAAACCACGGGCGGGGCTGGACGTCGTTGAACGTCTGCTCCGGGCTGAAGGTCGGGGTGTCCTCGTCCAGGAAGTTCTTCCACGCCATGAAGAAGCGCGGGTTCAGGCCCTCCCGTAGCACGTTCCAGGTATCAAACTTCTGCCCCGGGTCGCCGTGCCCGTCGGCGTGCAGCACGTACGCGAGCTCGTCGCGGTCGGTGCGGATGTTCTGCCGGTCGGGGAACATCTGTACCTGGAATTGGTGCAGCACAAACGCCTTCTGTGGCAAGTTGTTGTCGCGCGTGAGGTCCGCGAGCCAATCGGCAACGACGTTGATCTCCTCGGCGGTGGCGGAGCCCACGCGGGACAGCGGCGCCTCGCCCGGGGTGAGCTTCCACTCCGCGTCGAGTGCAAGGCCGACGTTCGGTCGCTTCAGCAGCTCCTCGTACATCTGCACCTGGTGGAGGAAGTCGCCCTGGCCCGGTTGCAGGTCCAGCACGGCGTAGCCGCCCGCCTCCGTGATCGCATCGATGTACGGCACGACCGATTCTACGGGCGCCTCGTTGGAATAGTCGCCGTCCTCGCCCGGCGAGTTGGACGCAACGGTCACGATGATCTCAAACGCCGGAATTACCGGTTCCCCGGCCAACGGCTGGTACTTGCTGGCGTAGTCTTTGGCCATCGCGGCAGCCTCTTGCGGCGGCTGCTCGCCCATCACTCCCAGCTCGGGCGCGAACGAGTGACCATAGAGCGCGATCATCCTGCGCCCCGGGAAGACCAGGCCACCGCCGCCCGGCAGCTCGCCGTTGCCCGCCAGCTCCACGCGGCGCGCGAACGCATCGGTGCCGCCCCACTGCAAGCCAAGCGCGAGCGTGTCCTGGTCGGAGACCGTACGCATGCTTTCCGACGTCACACGCGGATCCGGGTACGCCACCACCTGCACGTGAGCGCCTGCGGCGCGCGCCGTCGCGGCCGCCGCGCGCGAGGTCTCGGCGGTGGCGAGCATCGGCGGGAGCTCGCGCTCGCCCTTGTTCGGCGCATCGAGCGCTGCGATCGCGGCGACGTCCTGTTCCGGCGCGTCGCTCTGCACGGGCTCGGTGGCGTCGTCGGCGGTGTCCTGCGCGTTCGCACCGACCTCGATGACCTCGTCGGCGCCTAGACGTTCCAGCTCCGCGCTCACCGCGTCGCCCGTCGCCGGGTAGCGCACGAGCATCGGCGCCCCCTTGTCCACCGCCAGCGCAGCGGCCTTCAGCTGGTCCTCACGCTTCGGGCCGGACACCACGGCGGTGTCGGCGGCGTCAAAAAGCCGACGCGACACTTCGACGCCGGAGCCGTCGGCGTCGTCAATCGCCTCGGCACCATGCGTCTCCAGCTTGTCGGGCTGCGGCGAGGATGCCGCGCCGATGCCGCCCTCACCGCACGCGGTCAGGGCGAGGCTGGAGGCCAGCACTACGGCCAGCCCCACCGCCCCAATTACCTTCCTACGGGCTCGGTTCGTGCTGGCGGACATCGCGGGAACGCTCATACGGGAGTGCACCTTTCATCTGTCTAAAGCTGGCTGACAGATTACTGCAGTGCTGCCGCGATCCGGGTTCCGACCTCCTCGGTGCGCACCGCGCCGCCGTCGCGAGCAGCCACCTCATCCTCAACCGCGCGCTCAATCCGCGTGGCGTTCTCCTCATCGCCGAGGAAGCGCAGCATCATCGCCACGGAAAGAATCATCGCGGTCGGGTCCGCTATCCCCTGCCCCGCGATGTCCGGCGCCGAACCGTGCACCGGCTCGAACATGGAGGGGAACTCGCCCGCGGCGTTGATGCTGCCGGAACACGCCTGCCCCACGCCGCCCGTGATGGCGCCCGCGAGGTCCGTCAGGATGTCGCCGAACAGGTTGTCGGTCACGATCACGTCGTAGCGCGACGGATCATCCACCATGTAGATCGTGGCGGCGTCGATGTGGTTGTAGTCCACGTCGACCTCGGGAAACTCCGAAGCAAGCTTATCGACGACACGCTGCCACAACCCGCCCGCGTTCACCAGCACATTCGTCTTGTGCACCAGGGTGAGCTTCTTGCGCCGCGTCATGGCCAGCTCGAAGGCGTAGCGCACCACGCGCTCCACGCCGAAGTAGGTGTTCTGGCTCACCTCGGAGGCCACCTCGTGGTCGGTGCCCTGGCGCAGCGTGCCACAGTTGCCGGCGTAGAGCCCCTCGGTGCCCTCGCGCACGACGACGAAGTCCACGTCGCCGGGGTTGGCCAGCGGGCTCGTCGACGTCGGGAACAACCGCGACGGGCGCAGATTGACGTAGTGGTCAAGCTTGAACCGCAGCGGCAGCAACAGACCGCGCTCCAGCACGCCCGCGGGGACGTTGGCTGGGTCGCCAACCGCCCCGAGCAGGATCGCGTCGTGTGACTTCAGGCTGTCCAGGTCCGCGTCCGTGAGCAACTCGCCGTTGCGGAGGTAGCGGCGCGCGCCAAGGTCGTACTCGGTGGTCTCCACGTCGTTGCGGACAGCGCGGAGCACCTTGAGGCCCTCCGCCATGACTTCGGTCCCGATGCCGTCGCCAGCAATCACAGCCAGTTTCATTTTCTGAGATTCCTTTCCCACATATTGGACTTACGGGATAGCGTAACAGCTCCGCCGGCGAAAAATCGGCGCTGCGCGGAAAAGGATTCAGGACCGCGTGAGGCCCGCAGCGACCTAGTCCAGGTCGATCTGCAGCGCGGAGGCGCCGAGCTCCTGTGCAATCTCGTTGACCAGGGCGTCCGGCACCTCGGCCTCGACGCGCAGAATCAGGATTGCGCCATCGCCCATGGACGCCTGCGTGAGCGCGGCGGCCTCGATGTTGATGCCCTTGTTCCCCAGTTTGCTGCCCACCGTACCCAGCGCACCGGGCGCGTCCGTGTACTGGAAGAACAGGTTGCGCCCCTGCGCGCGCATGTCCACGCCGCGGCCGTTGATGCGCACGATCTTCTCCACGCCCTCGAGGCCGGTGAGCGCGCCCGTGACCGTCACGGCGTTGCCCGCCGCGGAGACCACCTGGACCTCCAGCGCGCTGCGGTGCGCCCGCGCCTCCGTCTGCGTCTCCACCGAGTACTCCAGCCCGCGCGACTGCGCGATCTGCGGCGCGTTCACAAACGTCACCGGCTCATCAATGATGCCGGAGAACAGGCCGCGCACAGCGGACAGTCCCAGGGAATCAATCTGTTCCGTGGACAGCTCGCCGCGCGCGGTCACCTTCAGCGACGCCGGCGCGCCGTCCAGCAGCTCGCCGGCGATCAGGCCAAGCTTGCGCGACAGCTCCAGCCAGCGAGCGACCTCCTCGCCCACGCGGCCGCCGGTGATGTTCACCGCGTCGGCGACGAACTCGCCGGCCAGGGCCTTGAGCACCGAGTCCGCAACGTCCGTTCCCGCGCGGTCCTGCGCTTCCACCGTGGACGCGCCCAGGTGCGGGGTGACGACGACCTCGTCCAGGGCAAACAGCGGCGAATCGGTGCACGGCTCGGTGGCGTACACGTCGAATCCTGCGCCGCGGATGGGGCCGTTCACGATGGCGTCGGCAAGCGCCTGCTCATCGACCAGGCCACCGCGGGCCGCGTTAATGAGGATCTGCCCCTCCTTCGCCTTGGAGAGCAGGTCCGCATTGAACATGCCTGCGGTCTCCTTCGTCTTCGGCAGGTGGATGGTAACGAAGTCGGCGCGTCCCATGAGCTCCTCCAGCTCCACGAGCTCAACGCCGAGCTGCGCGGCGCGCGCCGGATTCGCGTACGGGTCGTAGGCGATGACGGTGGTCTCGAACGCGCTGAGGCGCTGCGCAAAAAGCTGGCCGATGTGGCCGAAGCCGACGATGCCGACGGTCTTGCCAAAGACCTCAACGCCCTTGAACGACGAGCGCTTCCACTCGCCGTCGCGCAGCGTCTTGTCCGCCGCCGGGATTTGGCGCGCGGTGGACAGCAGCAGCGCGATCGCGTGCTCGCACGCGGAGTGGATGTTGGAGGTCGGCGCGTTGGCCACCATGACACCGCGCTCGGTCGCGGCGTCAATGTCTACGTTGTCCAGCCCAACGCCGGCGCGGCCGATGATCTTCAGGTTCGGCGCCGCCTGGATCACCTCGCGGTCCACGGTGGTGGCGGAGCGCACGAGCAGTGCGTTCGCTTCAGGCACCGCGGCGAGCAGCTCGTCGCGGTTCGGGCCGTCGACCCAGCGCACCTCCACGGAGTCTCCAAGCGCTTCGACGGTTGATTGGGACAGCTTGTCTGCGATCAGCACGACCGGTTTGGACACTGGGGATCGTCTCCTGCGGTATTTCAATAAAGGAATAGGTACGGGGGTAACTTTAATGTCCGCAGGCACGCTTGTCTGCCATCCGCGCTAATATTTTTCTTCCGCCTGCATAATTCGCTCCGGAATGTCGCTCGCCGGCTCGAATTGCGTCCCGAGTGCAATGAGCGGTGCGTCCGCCAGGCCCGCCATCGCCAGCAGCGTGTCCTCGGATTCGCGGGGGTCCGGGTTGTCCACCATCGTGACCCGCGCGCCGAACGCCCGGGCGTTTGCAATCGAAGCAATTGACGACGCCCGCGTGGCCACCACCTGCGGCGCCATATCCGCATCGCGGCGCGAATGGACCGGGAACGGCTTCGCCACCGCGTTCGGCATCACCTGCGGCTCCGCCCAATTGGCGTGCAGCCACGTCGGCACCGACGTATCCAGGTCGGCGATCACCTCCTGCGCGTCCGCCGGGTCGTGCACGGGCCGTTCGTGGAACCGTACCGAGGTCATCTTGCCCAGCGCGTCGATCCCGCCCGGATCGCGGTAGACGCGCACGCTCCCGGACGCCGGCGCGATCGCCACATCGCCCACCGTGAGCAGCGTAAACGTTTTCAGACGCTTCACTTCCTGCGTGATCTGCCCGTGGTGGTCCTCGTCGTAGACCAGCATCGGCGCGTGCGCGTACGCGGCGATCGACGCCGCCCGCAACTGCGCCTCCACGCTGGAATCCGACACCACCAACGTCTCGGACGTGTTGAAGAAGTACTCGGAGCTGACAAGCCCGTTCGTGTCATCGAGTACTACCGGGTGATCATCAAACGCAGTGGAGACGTGCCGCGACTGATTCGCGGCCCGGGCCTGGTCCAACGGGGTACTTGTGTCCTCGCCCGCGCACCCGCCGGCGGCGAGCGCCACGCAGCACATCGCCACGGCGAGGCCCCGGCTAGCTTTCTGCTTCGCTGCCATTCTCCCCGTCTGCGTGATTGGTGCTGCAGGCGTCCACCGTGCGCGTACCGAGGGCCCCGAGGGCTCCGTCCAGGTCGCGGACGACCGGCTTGTCCAGCGCGTACTCGATGATGCCCACGAAACGGTCGCGGCGGTCATGGATAAAGCTGTTCCAGTCCGAGTTCAACAGGTCGGCCGGGCGGATCTCGTGGCCCTCCAGCATTGTGTCGAACTCTGCGTCGTCCATCAGGGACTTCGACTGCAGGCGCGGCAGGTAACGCTTCGGCTCGTTGTTCTCCATCACCACGTCGGTGCGCCGCCCCATCGGGGTGCGGTTGAGCACGGAGTCAGCCAGCTCTTCGGTCGCGCCGGCCTGCAGGCAGAACTCGCGCGGGAAGACGGTGTGGAAGCGCGGCTGCAGCTCGGCGATGGTGTCGCGGTTGAGCGGCTTCCCGGTGCGCCAGTCGAGCGCTCCGCGGGCCATCAGCAGGGAGTACAGCCCGCGGTACACGCCGCTCTCCGCCGTCGCGGACTGCAGGCGGGACTCGTGGAACTGCGCGTCGCCCACGGTGCGCGGCACCTCGTCGGTGTCCCCGCGGACCCAGGGGGTGACCTCGGTGACGTCGAGGCCGGCGCGAATCGTCGGCGCGTGTGCGCCGTAGAGCTCGCCGAACACGCCGGACCAGTACCAACGGTTGAGTCGGTCGCGCGGCTCCTTCTCGTCCAGCAGTCCGGGCTGCTCGGCCAGTCGCGCGAGGATGACGGCCAGCGGAATGATCTGCGAGGAGTACGGGACCTGGTCGATGGCCAGGATGCAGCGCTCCGCGAGGAACTCGGCAGCGGCAACGAAGGCATCGGCCAGCTCGTCGCAGTGGGTCAGGTAGTCGTGCAGCGAGATATTGAGGATGTCGCCGCGGTGCCCCACCGCGGTGCCCTTCCTGCTGGTGATCAGGAGCGACAGCCCACGCAGGAACTCGATGCGCCCGATTCCGTCCAGCGCCGGGTACAGGCGCAGCGTGCGTTCGATGTGCGCGAAGTGGTCGGCCAGGCGGAAGTTGGGGTCTTCGGTGGCGAATACGGCGGTGAGCAGCTCGAAGACATCCATCTGCACACCGGCGGAGTTGGCGTGCGCGAAGATCTGGCCGACGCCGATTTGCGAGGTTTCACGGTCAATCCGGATCACAGGCACGTCGTACGCCGGCAGCCAGCGCAGGACCTCGTTCTGAAAGGTCTTCACCGCGGCGCGCATCTCCGGGTCGTCCGTGTCGGCGGCCATATCAATGAGGAGGTCGTTGCCTTCCTTCCACAGCAGCATTGAAACGGGCACGACGCCGTGCGCCAACATGTCCTCGCGGGAGTGGATGCCCCCGTCGATCTGCGGGCCGAAGTGGGAGCGCACCTGACCGTCCGGGTCGACGGCAAAGACCGCTTCGACCGGCATCGGGTCGGCGGCCACCGCGGCGCGCACGTCGACGAAGAAGCGGCGACGGATGCGCCGGCCCAGGTAGTCCACCGTCGGGATCTCGCCGGCCCCCTTGAGGGCGTAGAAGAGCGAGGTGAGGCGCTGTTGACCGTCGAGAAGCAAAAGCCCCGGCTCCCGATCCCCCGTCGTCAGACCGTCGAGCGGGCGCGGGCGGAAACGCATGGGCGCGTTTCGGGTGTCCAGGGCAAGGAAAGAACCGATGGGGTAACCGCGAAGCACTGAGGTGACCAGGGTGCGAATCCTGTCAACATCCCAGATGTATTCACGCTGGAAGTCGGGCAACTGCAATTCGCCACGTTCAGCACGGGCGAACAAGTCCTTCAAGGAATAGCTTGGCGTTGTAAAACCCATGCCCCAACCTTAGAACGGAATCAGCAAACCTGCTCGTGCGATTCGTGCTCCGGGCGCTCGATCTGGATCGTGGAGTGCTCGATGCCCAGCTCGCGCAGGGCGTGCTGTACTGCATCTAGGAGCGGCCCACTATCCGTACCCGCCGCGCCGACCACGTGCACCGTAGCCAACACGTTCACGCCGTCGAGGCTCCAAAGGTGAAGGTCATGGATGTCTGCAACCCCCGCGGTCGCTCGCAGCGCCTCCTCCACCTCGGCGGTGCGGAAACCCTCCGGGACCTGTTCGAGGAGCACGCCAGCAGATTGGCGCATCAGCTGCCACGCCCGCGGCAGCACGAGCGCGGCGATGATGAGCGAGGCCACGGCGTCCGCCACGGCCACACCGGTTGCCATGACCACGATGCCCGCGACAATAACCGCGGCCGATCCCAGCAAGTCCACCAGCACGTGAAGGAACGCGCCGCGGACGTTGATCGAGTCGCCGCGGTGACCGTGCAGCACCCACGCCGAGATGCCGTTGGCCGCAAAACCGATGACGGCGATGAGAAGCATGGTCCCGCCGTGCACGTCGGCGGGTTCGCGGAGGCGACGGATCGCCTCAACGACAATCCACACAGAGATCGCGAGCACGAGCACCGCGTTGACCAGCGCCGCGAGCACCTCCACGCGCCGGTAGCCGTACGTTGCGTGGCGTGAGGCCCGTTTCCGCCCCACGAGCACCGCGAGAACGGCGATGATGAGCCCGGCGGCGTCGGAAAGCATGTGCATCGCGTCCGCCATGAGCGCCATGGACCCGGCGAGCCATCCCCCAACCAGCTCCGCAACGAAGACCGTGGCGGTGACGGCGAGCGCAACGAGGAGCGCGCGCAGCGGAGTATCGCTCGACGGGGCGTGATCGTGGTTGTGGTCGTGTGCCATAGCTCAACCCTAAACTGCCACACAGCTAATGACAATTAAATGAAAACGGCTCCCGGTTTCAAAAAACACGCGGTGAGCAGGGCTCATTATCGACGCTACGCCCTGCCCACCCCACACAACCGTACAAGTTGCTGACTATTTGCGCGATGCCTCAACAACTTTTGCTACCGTTGATAGGCGCAATAGCACAATGGTCTCGAGCAGTGAGCCAATTTACGCAATGTTCATCCGCTCGCATGGGGCCACATACGAAAGGATACGACTATCACTTCCGCAAACCCGAACCCGAAGGATCCGAACCGCGTGGAGAAGGCCGCGAAGCACATCGGCGACCACGCACACGACGCAAAGGACAAGGTCGGCGAGACCTTCACCTCCGCAAAGGGCAAGGCTGGCGACGCTGTCGACGGCGTTCGCGGCACCGGTTCCACCACCGTGTCCAAGACTGAGGGCACCACGAAGGCAACCTCCGGCACCACTGCAGCCGACACCGGCAACGGCGGTGGCGGCTGGTGGAAGTGGCTGCTCGGCCTAATCGTCGCAGCTCTGCTGGTCTGGCTGCTGATCAGCCTCTTCAGCGGCGGCAGCGACGACTCGGACGGCGCTGCCGTCACCGAGACCTCCACCGTTGCTACGGAGACCACCAGCGAGACCGTCACCGCTGACCCGAGCGAGGACGCTACCGCGGGTGCCGGCGACGCAGCGGCTGACGCCACCGACAATGCTGGCAATGCCGCAGGCGACGCAACTGACAAGGCTGGCGACCTCGCGGGTGACGCGAAGGACGGCGCTGGCAACGCGGCCGACAAGGCTGGCGACCTCGCGGGTGACGCGAAGGACGGCGCTGGCAACGCGGCCGACAAGGCTGGCGACCTCGCGGGCGACGCGAAGGACGCTGCAGGCGACGCGGCCGACAAGGCTGGCGACGCTATCTCCGGCGCCACCAACTAGTTTCGCCACAGCGCAACACAACACTGCCCCAGCTCCTGGACTGACCAGGATGCTGGGGCGGTGTTTTCGTGCGGATGTTGTCGCGCGTGCGTCTACGCGGTCTCGTTCAGCGGGTTCTTCACCCAGGTCATCATGTCGCGCAGCTGCGCACCGGTCTTCTCAATCGGGTGCTCTGCAACCTTCGCGCGCAGGCCCTCGAGCTCCTTGTTGCCGCCCTCGACGTTGGCCACCAGGCGCTTGGTAAACTCGCCGGACTGGATGCCCTTCAGGATGTCGCGCATGCGATCCTTGGCACCCTCGTCGATCACGCGCGGGCCGGACAGGTAGCCGCCAAACTCCGCGGTGTCAGAGACGGAGTAGTTCATGTTGGCAATACCGCCCTCGTAGATGAGGTCGACGATCAGCTTCATCTCGTGCAGGCACTCGAAGTAGGCCATCTCCGGCTCGTAGCCGGCCTCGGTCAGCACCTCGAAGCCCTTCATGATCAGGTCCTCCAGGCCGCCGCACAGGACTGCCTGCTCACCGAACAGGTCGGTGACGGTCTCCGCCTCGAACGTGGTCGGTATGACGCCCGCGCGTGCGCCGCCGATCGCGGCAGCGTAGGACAGCGCTAGCTCCTTGCCGTTGCCGGTCGGGTCCTGCTCGACCGCGATCAGGCAGGGCACGCCCTTGCCGTCGACGTAGGTGCGGCGGACCAGGTGGCCCGGGCCCTTCGGCGCGACCATCGCAACGGTGATGGTGTCGGCCGGATCGATCAGCTTGAAGTGGATGTTCAGGCCGTGGCCGAAGAACAGCGCGTCGCCGTCCTTCAGGTTCGGCTCGATGTCCTTGCTAAAGATTTCTGCCTGCGAGGTATCCGGGGCCAGCAGCATGATCACGTCGGCCCACGCCGCGGCGTCCGCGTTGGTCTTGACCTCAAATCCGGCCTCCTGGGCCTTTGCGGCGGACTTGGAGCCCTCGCGCAGGCCGACGACCACCTCAACGCCGGACTCGCGCAGGTTCTGCGCGTGGGCGTGGCCCTGGGAGCCGTAACCGATGATGGCGACCTTCTTGCCCTGGATGATGGACAGGTCCGCGTCGTTGTCGTACAGAACGTCAATTGCCATGAGTGAAACACTCACCTTTCCTATTATATGGGACGGCCATTTCATATTATGGCATAGATTTGAGTTTATGTGGGGATTATGTGGCGTCGGCAAGCGATTGCTTCTTTACGCCACCGCCTACCCCTTCGTCGGCGCCATCGTCTTCGGGCCGCGGCTCAGCGCGACGTTTCCCGAGCGGACGAGCTCCTTGATGCCGAAGGTCTCCATCAGCTCCAAGAAGGCCTTGAGTTTCTCCGGCGAACCCGTGGCCTCGATGACCACGGACTCCGGCGACACGTCGACGATGTGGGCGCGGAAGATGTTCGCCGCGTCCACCACCTGCGGGCGGTTCTGGTTCGTCGTGGCCACCTTGACCAGCATGAGCTGGCGCGCGATCATCGAGTCGTCTTCCAGGCGCGCGACCTTGAGCACTTGAACCAGCTTGTGCAGCTGCTTCGTGATCTGCTCGATGGCGTACTCGGACGCGTCGACAACGATGGTCAGGCGGTTAATGCCCTCGGTCTCCGTCTTCGCCGACACGAGCGAAACCAGGTTGTAGCCGCGACGGGTAAACAGCGCGGTGACGCGGGTGATGATGCCGTCGACGTCCAGCACCAGCACCGACAGCGTGTTGCGAGAAATGGTTTGGTCAGACATCTACTTTCCCTCCTGGGTGGTGGTATCGGCAGCCTCTGTAGCTTCTACGGCCTCGATGGCCTCGTTGATCGCCTCCGGGGTCTCCCCTGCGGACTCCTCCATGTCGAAGAACGGGCGCATGCCCAGGGCGTACTGCATATCGGAATTCGACGCGCCGGCCGCGATCATCGGCCACACCTGCGCGTCCTCGCCGACGATGAACTCGACGACGACGGGCCGGTCGTTGATCTCGCGCGCCTTCTGAATCGCCGGCACGACATCTTCTTCCTTGGTCACACGGATCGCCTCCGCGCCGAGCGCCGTCGCCAACTGCACAAAGTCCGGCACGTACATTTCCTCACCGCCGAGCTTGGTGTGGGAGTAGTGGCCGTCGTAGAACAACGTCTGCCACTGGCGAACCATGCCGAGGTTGCCGTTATTGATCAGCGCCACCTTGAACGGGAAGCCCTCCATCGCGGCGGTGGTCAGCTCCTGGTTGGTCATCTGGAAGCAGCCGTCGCCGTCAATCGCCCACACCTCTTTATCCGGGCAGGCGACCTTCGCGCCGAGGGCCGCGGGCACCGCGAAGCCCATCGTGCCGAGGCCGCCGGAGTTGATCCAGTGCCGCGGCTGTTCAAAGTCAACAAACTGGGCCGACCACATTTGGTGCTGCCCCACGCCCGAGACGTAGATCGCGTCCGGCCCCACCGTCTTCGACAGCGTCTCAATCACAAACTGCGGCGAGAGCTTGCCGTCAGACTGCGGGTCGTAGCCGCGCGGGAAGCGCTCCTTCAAGTCGTTGAGGCGCGCGAGCCAATTGCTTATCGACGGCGCAGCATTCCTCTTCTCGTCCCTAAACGCATCGAACAGCTGGGACAGGACCTTCTTCGCGTCGCCCACGATCGGCACGTCCGCCTCGCGGATCTTGCCCACCTCGGCCGGGTCGATGTCGGCGTGGATGACCTTGGCGTAGGGGGCGAAGGTGCTGGTGTCGCCGGTGACGCGGTCGTCGAAACGCGTGCCGATGGCAATGAGCAAGTCCGCCTCCTGCAGAGCGCCGACCGCGGGGACGGATCCGTGCATGCCCGGCATGCCCATGTACAGCGGGTGCGACTGCGGGAACGCGCCCAGCGCCATGAGCGTGGTCACCACCGGGATGCCGGTGCGCTCCGCAAACGCGAGCAGCTCCTCGTGCGCGCCCGACTTCACCACGCCGCCGCCGATGTAGAGCACCGGGCGCTCCGAGGCGGCGATCAGCTTCGCCGCCTGCGCGATCTGCCGGTTGTGCGGCTTGGTGTTCGGCTTGTAGCCGGGCAGGTCCACCACCGGGGGCCACGCGAACTCGATCTCCGCGGCCTGCAGGTCCTTCGGAATGTCCACCAGGACCGGGCCCGGACGGCCCGTCGACGCGATGTGGTGCGCGGCGGCGATCGCCGCCGGGATGTCCTCGGCGCGGGTGACCATCAGGTTGTGCTTGGTAATCGGCATCGTGATGCCGCGAATGTCCGCCTCCTGGAAAGCGTCGGTGCCGATGAGCGGCGAGCCGACCTGGCCCGTAATCGCGATCATCGGGACGGAGTCCAGGTACGCGTCCGCGATCGCGGTGACCAGGTTCGTCGCGCCCGGGCCCGAGGTGGCCAGACACACGCCTACCTGGCCCGAGGCGACCGCGTACCCCTCCGCCGCGTGGCCGGCACCTTGCTCGTGGCGCACGAGCACGTGGCGCAGCTTCTCGGCCTGAAACAGGGCGTCGTAAAGCGGAAGGACCGCTCCCCCCGGCAACCCGAAGACGAACCGGGTGCCCAACTCCTCAAGACTTCGCACGACCGCGTCCGCGCCTGTGATTCGCTCCGGCTCGACGCTCGGCGCCGGTTGCGAGTTGCCGTCCGGCGCATTCGATGAAGCTGCCACGTTTCCAAACTCCTTGGGTCAATGTGTCGGTTGTGAGGGTGATCAAAACAAAAGCCCCCGGCGAGCACTTCTCGTGAGTGCTGTCGAGGGCGCTTGTGTCAGCGGCGTACGAAAACGAACCCGCTACGGCAAGCGCCGCGAGGGAATTCGTACTACTAGTCGCTGTGTGATCATGTGCGCTACGTTACACAGCCGGGCGGACTACCGCGCCGATTTCACTGATTAAAATTCACATCCCACTTTTTGGGAAGCCGCGCGAGTGTGACCGACGGCACCGTTCAGGCCCCCTGCCCCGGACTAAACTCAAACAGACTATGCCGTTCACATATATTCTGCTCGGTTGGTGGCACTGGATCGCCGAAACCGGCATCAACCTCGCCCTCCTCTTCGTCCTCGCGCTGCTGGTGCCGCGCGCCGGCCGGTTTATTAACCGCTACTTCGAGCGCCAGGTCACGCGCACGACCGATGTGGACGAGGGCAAGAGCCGACTTGCCCTCGTCGGCGTGGCGGTCTACATCGGCGAAATCGTCGCCTACTTCCTCCTGCTCATCTTCGCGCTACAACAGATCGGCTTCTCGCTCGCCGGCGCCGCGATCCCCGCCACCGTCGTCTCCGCCGCCGTCGGCTTCGGCGCGCAGAGCATCATCGCGGACTTCCTCGCTGGCTTCTTCATCCTCACCGAAAAGCAGTACGGCGTGGGCGACTACGTCTCGTTCCAAGGCAGCGGGGTCGACATCGAGGGCGAAGTCATCCAGATCACCATGCGCGCGACGCAGATCCGCACCATCGAGCAGGCGACCGTCTCCATCCCGAACTCCACCGCCCGCGTGTGCATCAACCAATCCAACTACTGGTCCAACGCGATGGTGGTCATCCCCGTCCCGCTGCTCGGATCCCGCTCCGCCGACGAGGCCATCGCACGCTCCGAACGCGCCGCGCGCCGCGCCCTCGCCCAGCCGGAAATCGTCGGCACCGTCCGCGACGAGCTGCAGGTCCACCCCGCCGTCGGCATCACACCGCCCGCTACCGTCGGCTCGCCCTGGACCGTGGACATGCGCTTCCTCGTGCGCGTCGACCCGCTGGCCCAGTGGATGGTCGAGCGCGCCATCCGCGTCGCCATCCTCGACGAATTTTGGAACGAGTACGGCTCCGCAACAACGCTCGACGGGACGCTTGTCGACGCCCCCGTCACCCCTCCAACCACGCATCACTCCGGCGTCAACCCGCCCGAGGCACCCTCTCCTGTTCGTCCTCCCGATGCACTGGATGCGACAGACACGACGGAAACACCAGCACCGTCGCCCTCCGCCGAAGCGACGAACAGCCCGACCCCTCCGCACCCGGTAGACGATCCGGCCGCAGCACCCACCCGGTCTGACCCCGCTTCCTTCGCTGCCCACGGCAACAACGCGCGCACTGACGACGCCCCCAGCACCGATACAGGCAGCGACCACCGCACCTGGTTCTTCTCTTCGCCACAACGGGTACTCAACGGCATCATGCGAATGTCTACCCTCGTATTGCTGGCGATCTTCGGCGTCCTCTTGCTCATCCGTGGCTTCATGGTGCAACCGGGCGAAGAAAGCGAGGCAAACAGCGGCTTCCTCGCACCTCCCGCCCGCACCACCGCACAGACGACCGAGACCGTGCCGGACGCTGAGGACGTCGCCCCCACCTACGAGCAAACCGAACCGGAGTTTACTGCCCCAGCCCAGCCCACCACTGAGGCCCAACAGTCCACTGAGCACACACCTTTGGAAACCTCGAGCTCAGACGAAACCGTCCGAAGCAGCGACGCGCTTCAGAGCCCGACCGCCTCTGAGTCTGCACTCCCACAGGTCACTGAGTCCGCAACGCTCTCCACCGAGCCTTAAAACGACCGTCCTCTGCTGAAAAGCCCCAAACTGTATTAGACGTTGGAAACAGGGGCTCGGTTCTGTTTCGGGGCGATATTGGAATACTTCTCGCACTTTGCCGTTTTCCCTGGTCATGGGGTGCTTGTTGCGGTTATTGTGTGGGGCACGGACTACATTGACGCGCTTGTTACCGCCGACAGGAACGGCATCTCCATCATTGCCGATGCCGCCGGCGCAAGCGTTGATGCGCTCAACTCTCGCGGGTGAGACCAGGACCGTGCCGAGCACTTGGTGGATACGGCCGGGGTGTTTTACGGCCGTGTGAGTATCGGACAATAATGCGTAGTCCTCCAAGGGTCTGGACACAGGAGCTTTCCCCTTTGCTCAGTGGTGCGACCAGAAGGAGAAGAAACATCCACCCCGGTGCACCCGCTGCAGTGACAACGACCCATCGCCCGCAGCAGGTGGCAATCGTCACGGTTACCCTTCTTTTTCAGATTCCTGTCCTCGGGGTCAGAAAAAGACGGGGACCTGTCATAGGTCAGTGAGCATCTGCTGCATCTGAGCGATCTCGGCCTCCTGGTCGTTGATAATTTGTTCGGCCAGGGTGATCGCATGGGGATTCTGGCCGTCAGCAACCTCGTCACGGGCCATGTCGACCGCACCTTCGTGGTGGGCGGTCATCTGCTCCAGGTAGAGGCGGGCGGCCTCGGTGCCCTGGGCTTCCTCAAGGGCTGTCATGTCCTCCTGGCTCATCATCCCGCTCATGCCACCCATCTCGCCGTGATCCATTCCACCCATCTCGTCACTGGCCCCCATGCCCCCAGAGTCGGTGACCGGCTGCTGGCCCCAGGCCTCGAGCATGGCGTTCATCCGGTCAATCTCCGGTCCCTGGGCGTCAGTAACCCCCTGGACAAACTCCACGACCTGGGCGGGGATACCCTCCTTGGCCAGGAGCATCTCACTCATCTCCACGGCCTGCTGGTGATGGGGGATCATCATCTGGGCAAACATGATGTCCGCGTCGTTGTGATCGGCGGAGATCTCCCCGTCCGCATCAGTCGTCGCCGTGGTGGTCTTGGTCGTCTCAGCGGTAGTCTTCGCAGTGCTGGTGGCCGAGGTGGTGGCGTCGGTGTTGCCCGACTCGGTGGCCTCACCGCAGGCGGCCAGCGCCAGGGTGGAGGCCACGGCGAGAGCGGAAAGAACAAGGGTGCGCTTCATGGTGGAGCCCTTTCAGGGTCATATGGGGTCTGATGGATCAGTGGACGGCGGTGGATTTCGGAGTAGGCGTGGTGTGTTCCTCCTTCGATTTGGTGGGAGCCAGGTGGGCCGGGTCCAGATCAATCCGGCGCAACAGCTGGGCGTTCAGGGCCACCACGATGGTCGAGGCAGACATCAAGATCGCGCCCACGGCCGGGGACAGCACGAACCCGATCGAGGCGAGCACTCCGGCGGCCAGCGGCACGGCGAGGATGTTGTAGCCAGAGGCCCAGATCAGGTTCTGGATCATCTTGCGGTAGCTGGCCTGGGACAGCTCAATCATCGACAGCACTGCCCGCGGGTCATCACTGGCTAGGACCACCCCGGCAGATTCCATGGCCACATCCGTGCCGGCACCGATGGCGATACCGACCTCCGCGCGAGTCAGAGCGGGGGCGTCATTGACACCGTCACCGACCATGGCCACGCTCAAACCCCGGTCCTGCAGCTGCATGACCTTGGTGTCTTTGTCCTGAGGCAGGACCTCGGCGAAGACCTCATCGATCCCCAGGTCCTGGCCAACCGCCTGGGCCACCTGCTGCGCGTCACCGGTGATCATCGCGACCTTCACCCCGCGGTCCTGCAGGGCTTTCACGGCGGCGCGAGATTCGGGGCGGATCTTGTCCTCGACGGCCACCGCACCGATGATCTGACCGTCGCGGACAATATGGAGCACACCGGCCCCACGCCCGGTCCAGGCGCTGGTGGTGTCGGTGAGCTCTGCCGGGGTAGTGAGGTTGAACTCGCGCAGCATGTTCGGCCCGCCCACGAGGATCTCAGCGCCATCGACAGTGGCCCGGACCCCCCGGCCGGAGGCGGCGCTGAAACCAGTTGCACGCATTTGCTGACGGGAGGCCTCGGGATGGGCGGCCGCGGCCGCCACGATGGCGCGGGCCACGGGGTGCTCACTGTCGGCCTCCGCGGCGGCGGCCAGGGCCAGCAGCTCGCCCTCGGTGACGCCGCCAGCTGCCGCGACACCGGTGACCGCGTGCGCACCCTCGGTCAGGGTGCCGGTTTTGTCGAAGAGCACCACGTCGATGGTGCGCATCCGCTCGAGCGTCATCCGATCCTTGATGAGCACCCCGGATTTCGCGGCCCGCTCGCTGGAGATCGCAATGACCAGTGGAATCGCCAGGCCCAGGGCATGCGGGCAGGCGATGACCAGCACCGTGACCGTGCGCACCACGGCATCGTCCGGGCTGCCGATAATGGTCCACACCACCGCGGTGATCAGAGCGGAGATCAGCGCGAACCAGAACAACAACGCCGCCGCCCGATCCGCCAGGGCCTGGGCCCGGGAGGAGGACTCCTGGGCGTCGGCAACCATGCGTTGGATCCCGGCCAGGGCGGTGTCCCCGCCTGTAGCCTCCACCCGGATGCGGACGGTGTTGTCGGTGGCCACGGTACCGGCGACCACCTTGTCACCGGTGTCGCGGAAGACGGGACGGGATTCGCCGGTGATCATCGCCTCATCGAATTCGGCGGCTCCGTCGATGATGGTTCCGTCGGCCGGCACCCGGGCACCGGCCCTCACCAGCACGACGTCGTCGACGACCAGCTCGGAGATGGCCACGGTGCGGGTGGTCCCGTCGATGACTTTCTCGGCCTCATCCGGCAGCAGGGCAGCCAGCGCGTCAAGCGCGGAGGACGCGGCCCCGAGAGCAGACATCTCCAGCCAGTGGCCCAGCAGCATGATGGTCACCAGCAGGGCCAGCTCCCACCAGAAGTCCAGCTCAAAACCGCCCAGCCCCAGAGTGGTGACCCAGGAGGCGACAAACGCCACGGTGATGGCCATGGCGATCAGGAGCATCATCCCGGGTTGGCGGGATTTCAGTTCTTTCCATCCGCCCTTGAGGAAAGGCGTTCCGCCGTAGACGAAGATGATCGTGCCCAGCACCGGGGGGATCCAGGTGGATCCGGGGAATGCCGGGAGGTGGTAGCCAAGCAGGTTGGCGACCATGGGGCTGAAAATAACGACGGGAATGGACAGAATCAGCGACCACCAGAAGCGGTCCCGAAACATTGCGGTGCTGTGTCCGGCGTGTTCGCCGTGACCATGAACGTGGTGGTCGTCGTCCAGGGCGGAATGCGGGTGATCGTGGGGCATCGCCTGGCCGTGGGTGTCGGCATCTGCGTGGTGTTCGTGGCTGGCATGGTGGTGTTCATGGCTTGCATGATCCGGGTGGTAGGTGTGGTCTGTTTCCGGAGCAGGGTGATCACCATGGTGATCGCCGGAATGGTGGGGAGTGCTCATGACGTTCCTTTCCACTCAACCCGGTCGGGGTCGAGATGACGGGTAAAACTGATCAGGATAAGACGGTGTAGCCGGCGTCCTCGATGGCCCGGCGAACCATCTCCGGAGGTACGACACCGGTGACCGTGACGGTGGAAACTCCACCAGCAGCGAGATCAACCTGGACGTCGTCGACCTGGGGAAGGGCCTGAAGGGCCTGGGTCACACTTTTCGCGCAGTGCCCGCAGGTCAGGCCGGTGACCTGGTAGCTAGGGGTAGATCCTCCTGCTGACGAGTCGCCGGTGGCAGGGCTGGAGGCGGTGTCGGCGCGTGAGGCAGGTCCGCAACAGCTGCAGCCGTGGGAGGCCATGGGCAAGAGGCGGGGCTGGGAGGTGATCATGGGAAAGCTCCTTCGGTTCGGTGGGGTGAGGCGATGCCGCCCTTTATCGTATACCCCCCTGGGGTATATTTCCCTAGCGTATACCCCACCAGGGTATATTTTCAAGGAGTGGAGGGCACGGCTCTCACGCGGGGCTGGGTCCTCACCTGCGCCTGTCTCCCGTGTCACTGAAATCTTGCACCAAGAAAGGTTAAATGATGATGAACGCGTATTCCCGACGACAGATTCTGCTCGGCGGGCTCGCCCTCGCCGGCACCGGGGCCGTGGCCGCCTGCACCAGCGATCCTGGACCCACTGCCTCGGCACCAAGTCCCTCCCTTCGCCCCACTCCCACCCCCACTGCGCTCGGTGAGCCGACGGTGCGCCGGAAACTGACCGCCCGGCCCCTCTCGCTGGATATCGGCGGCATCGAAGCCAAGACGTGGGGATACGTCTCTGACACCGGGGATGCGGCCATTGAGGCCACCGCCGGCGACGTCCTCCAGGTCGATATCACCAATGAACTGCCTGAGAGCACCTCCATCCACTGGCATGGCATCGCACTCCACAACGCAGCCGACGGTGTGCCCGGCATGACCCAGGACCCCATTGAACCTGGCGAGTCTTTCTCCTATGTTTTTGAAGCCCCCCACGGTGGCACCTACTTCTACCATTCTCACACCGGCCTGCAGCTTGATCGCGGCCTCCACGCCCCACTGATCATCCGTGACCCGCAAGACGCTGAGGACCACGACGTCGAGTGGACCATCGTGCTCGACGACTGGGTCGATGGCATTCAGGGCACTCCCGAAGATGAGCTCGACAAGCTCACCGGAATGGGTTCGGGCGACCATAACGGGAGGATGGGAATGGGAGGTCACGGCCAGATGATGCACGGCACCCCGGACCGGGTACTGGGCGGGGATGCCGGCGATGTGATGTATCCGCACTACCTCATCAACGGACGTATCCCCCGCGCTCACCGGACCTTCGAGGCTCGCCCGGGCGACAAGGCCCGCCTGCGGTTTATCAACTCCGGCGGTGACACCATCTTCAAGGTGGCCCTCGGTGGTCACCGCATGACCGTCACCCACACCGACGGCTTCCCTGTCCAGCCCTCGGAGACCGAATCGATCTACCTGTCGATGGGCGAGCGTGTCGACGTCGAGGTCATCCTCGACGACGGCATCTTCCCGCTCACGGCTTTGGCGGTGGGTAAGGACGACCGCGCCTTCGCCGTCATCCGCACCGCCGGCGGCCAGGCCCCCAACCCCGATGTCGACTTCCCCGAGTTGTCGTCCACCGGACTGCTTCTGTCCTCCCTGAAGCCAGCGGACCGTGCACTCCTGCCCGAGGGCACACCAGACCGAGAAGTCAGCATCGACCTGGACGGGCAGATGATGCCGTATGAATGGAGCATTCTCACCGACGGCCAATCCTCCTCCGCAACCGTGCAGGAGGGCCAGCGCCTGCGACTGGTCATGCGCAACAGGACCATGATGCCCCATCCCATGCACATCCACGGCCACACGTGGGCGCTGCCCGGCAGCGGCGGGCTACGCAAGGACACCGTCCTTCTCCGCCACGGTGAAACCATGGTCGCCGACATGATCGCTGACAACCCCGGTGAGTGGGCATTTCACTGCCATAACGCCTATCACATGGAAACCGGGATGTTCAGCTCGCTTCGCTACGAGTAACCCCCACAGCAGGATTGAGTGCCGAGGTGGGCAGAGTCGCTGCAGACCACCCGCCGGGCAGCACGATGAGCTTCCTCGGTGTTGTGGTCTTCCGGGACAACCAGAACACCGTCCTCTTCCCCACCGCCCCGGAATAAGGAAATCTAATCGATGCCGAGCACACCCCCGTAGAGCCGCCATCGCGGTTGTCGCGGTACTCACCGCCGTGACCCTGGTGGCCTGTTCCTCAGGCGACGGCGCCCGAAACGCCGTCGCCGTCGGGGGCACCTTCCAGTACCACTCACCAGGAGGCCAAACCGAGATTATCTGCGCAGAGGAGGAACGTGCCCCGCTGCCGGATTTCTCCGGCCCGTCGCTGATGGAGAAGGGTGATGAGATAAGCCTGTCTGATTTTGAAGGCGAGGTCGTCGTCCTCAACGCTTAGGGCCAGTGGTGTGCACCGTGTCAGGCGGAAGTCGATGACCTGCAGCTTGTCCAGGAGACTCTCGATCCCCTCGGCGGCACGGTGCTAGGCATCAACGTCCGTGACTACAACCAGACCATCGCCCAGGACTTCAAACTCGACAACGCGGTGACCTATCTCTCGATCTACGACCCGCCGTTTCGTATCGCTACGCACCCGCGCACCAATCGCCGCGTCCAGCCTCGCGCCGACTAGCATGTTGTGCATGACTGAGCAGTCTGATCATCAGCCGAAGGTTTTTCGTCCGTCTCGCGAGCACATCATTGGTATTGTCCTCATGATTGGTATCGCGTTGATCGGCATTTCGTGGGCCCCGTTGGCGTTGGGGTGGCTGTTGCTGTTCCCGATCGCGTGGATTATCTGGGTGCTTTCGTCTTCAACCACTGTCGATGAGCGTGGCATCGCGCTGCGTTATGTCGTGCGCCCGAACACGCGCATTGCGTGGGACGAGCTCGAAGGCATTGGTTTCAAGGGGGCGCGCGCGATGGCGACAACCACGTCCGGCAAGGAGTACCCCATGCCCGGCGTGACTTTTAATTCACTGCCGGAGCTCGCGGAGGCGTCGCGCGGACGAATAACGGACGTGATCACGGGCGCGCAGGAGGCTGCGGACGGCAAGTACGAGATCATCGACAAGGACAACCACCACGTTCTGCTGTCGCGCGAAGAGTATGAGGAGTACCTTAAGTCTCACCCTGATACGCCGGGCCCGCGTCCGAGCTAGCGCCCTCTCGCTTATCGACGCCCCCGTGCCCCCACCCCACCCCTCGTCGTAAGGAGCTTTTCGTGATTCCCCTTCGCTCGCGCGTGACCACTGTTGGCCGCCAAGCCGCCGGTGCCCGCGCCCTCTGGCGCGCAACTGGCACGGAGGAAAGCGAGTTTGGCAAGCCGATCGTCGCGATCGTCAATTCGTACACGCAGTTCGTGCCGGGCCACGTGCATCTCAAGCACGTCGGCGACATCGTCGCGGACGCGGTGCGCAAGGCGGGCGGCGTGCCGAAGGAGTTCAACACGATCGCCGTCGACGACGGCATCGCGATGGGCCACTCGGGCATGCTGTACTCCCTGCCAAGCCGCGAGATCATCTCAGACTCGGTGGAGTACATGGTCAACGCACACACCGCCGACGCGATGGTCTGCATTTCCAACTGCGACAAGATCACCCCGGGCATGCTCAACGCTGCGATGCGCCTGAACATCCCCGCGGTCTTCGTCTCCGGCGGCCCGATGGAGGCCGGCAAGGCGTTCGCGGTCGACGGTGTGACCAAGCCGAAGTCGGATCTCATCGACGCCATCGCGCTCTCCGCCAACGACGCGGTCTCCGACGAGCAGCTCGACGACATCGCCAACGGCGCCTGCCCCACCTGCGGTTCCTGCTCCGGCATGTTTACCGCGAACTCCATGAACTGCCTCACCGAGGCCCTCGGCCTCTCGCTGCCGGGCAACGGCACGACGCTGGCCACCCACACCGCCCGCCGCGACCTGTTCACCAAGGCCGGCGAGATGATCGTCGAGATGTGCAAGCGCTACTACGGCGACGGTGACGAGCGCGTCCTGCCCCGCAACATCGCTACGAAGCACGCGTTCCGCAACGCGATGGCGCTGGATATGGCGATGGGCGGCTCGACCAACACGATCCTGCACATCCTCGCCGCCGCGCAGGAGGGCGAGATTGCCTTCGATCTCACCGACATCGATGAGCTCTCCCACGTCATCCCCTGCCTTTCCAAGGTCGCGCCGAACGGCGAGGCGCACGTCGAGGATGTGCACCGCGCCGGCGGCATCCCCGCCATCCTCGGCGAGCTGCACCGCGGGGGCCTGTTGCTTGACGACGTCCACTCGGTCGCCTACAACTCCCTCACCGATTGGCTCAGCGACTGGGACATTCGCGGCGACCACCCGCTCGACGAGGCCGTCGAGCTCTACCACGCAGCCCCGGGCGGCAACCGCACCACCGAGGCGTTCTCGCAGTCGGCCCGCTGGGACTGCCTTGACACCGACTCCGCCAACGGCGTGATCCACGACCTGGAGCACCCCATCACCTCCGACGGCGGCCTGGTCGTCCTGCGCGGCAACCTCGCCCCGGACGGCGCGATCCTCAAGACCGCGGGCGTCGAGGAAGGGCTCTGGGAGTTCACCGGCCCGGCTCGCGTGGTCGACTCGCAGGAGCAGGCGGTATCTATGATTCTGAACCGCGAGGTGCTCGAGGGCGAGGTCGTCGTGATCCGCTACGAGGGCCCGTCGGGCGGCCCGGGTATGCAGGAGATGCTGCACCCGACGTCCTTCCTCAAGGGCGCTGGCCTGGGGAAAAAGTGCGCGCTGATCACCGACGGCCGCTTCTCCGGCGGCACTTCCGGCCTGTCCATCGGCCACATCTCCCCCGAGGCTGCGCACGGCGGCCTGATCGGCCTGATCGAGAACGGCGACACCATCGCCATTTCGGTGGCGAACCGCGAGCTGAAGCTGGACGTGCCGGAGGAGGAGTTGCGGAAGCGTCGAGAAGCGATGGAGGCCTCAGAGCGCCCCTGGACGCCGAACCGCGTCCGAGAGGTGTCGAAGGCGCTGCGCGCCTACGCAAAGATGGCGACCAGCGCCGACAAGGGCGCGGTCCGCCAGGTGGATTAGTTCGCGAGCGGGTTCACGCCGGTGCCGAACCACCAGATCAACCCGGCGGCGACCACGCCGAGCAGCGCGCAGATCCAGCTCCACGCGATGGGGCGGCGCGCCCACGAACGGGTGGCGTCCACCCCGTAGAAGCCCGGGCCGGTGAATTGCAGGCCCAGTGCCAGGCCGAACAGGATGATCGGCAGCCACGCCTCGGCACCCCAGGCGAAGACGTTCCAAGAGTCGGTGGCGTCGACGATGCCGTGCACCGCCATGAACCCGGTCACGGCGACCGCCACCATCGACGCGATCGGCGAGAGCAGCCCGAGCACGAGGAAGACGCCGGCGGCGAGCTGCAGGATCGGCACCACGATGGCCAGGCCGTCGCCGTACGCGTAGTCGCCAAACGCGTCACGCAGCTCGGAGATGCCGTCGGAGCCGCCGAGGCGGAAGAGCGTGGTCACGGACGCGACGATGAGCCAGCCGCCGAGCAGGAGGCGCAGCAGCAGCAGCCCAAAGTCAATGGTGCCGCGCTTCGCCCGCGGCTCCTCGACGCGCACCGGCTCCGGTTCGGCCACGGCTGGGGTCGGGTCGAGGTGTACGGTCTCGGTCGGTGATTCGGGGAACACCTCGGTCGGTGCAGCCTTGCCGGTCAGTGTCGCGGGCTGTTCGCTTGTCGACGCCCCCACCGCCGTACTCCCGGCAGTGTCCTCATTGCCGAGCGGCGCGTACGGCAGGCCGTCGAGCGGATCGAAATCATCAGGAGTGACGTCGCGTGCGTTCTTCTTGTCCATGCCTGTAAATCTATGCCACGCGCCCCACGGCCGCTGGCAATCTCCTCGGCGCGCCCCCGCAAAACTTGGTTGACACGTCACTGTCTCGCGTGGATACTCGAGTCTATGAGCTCCAACCCAGCACGCAACGCGTCCCCGGACGGCGAGTTTGTCCGCGACACCACCTACATCGCCGACTCCTTCAGCGCCGACCTCGCCCCGGGCAGCGCCCCGCAGCCCGCCGACGACGGCACCTGCGCCTGGCCCATCGAGCCGGGCCGCTACCGGCTCATGGCGGCGCGCGCCTGCCCATGGGCGCACCGCGCGATCATCGTCCGCCGCCTCCTCGGCCTCGAAGACGCCATCTCACTCGGCCTGGCGGGCCCGACCCATGACGCCCGCTCGTGGACCTTCGACCTCGACCCGGACGGCAAGGACCCCGAGACGGGCCTGCACTTCCTCAAAGGCGCGTATGAGGCGCGTTTCCCGGGCTATCCGCGTGGGATTACGGTGCCGGTGATCGTCGAGAAGCAAACGCGCGCCGCGGTCACGAACGACTTCCGCCGCATCCCCGTCGATTTCCAGGACGCCTGGGCGGCCCACCACCGCGACGGCGCCCCCGACCTCTACCCGCGCGAGCTGCGCGCCGAGATCGACGAGGGCGCGGACCGCGTCTACCGCCACATCAACAACGGCGTGTACCGTGCAGGATTCTCCGGCTCGCAGGACGCGTACGAGGAGGCCTACGCCGACCTCTGGGAGCACATGGACTGGCTGGAGGACCACCTCTCGCGGCACCGCTTCCTCGTGGGCGAGCACATCACGCTTGCCGACGTCTACCTCTACCCCACCCTCGTCCGCTTCGACCCCGTCTACGTCGGCCACTTCAAGGCGTCACGCAACCGCATCGCGGAGATGCCCAACCTGCGCGGTTACCTCCAGGAGCTCTTCCAGCTCCCGGGCTTCGGCGACACCACCGACTTCCAAGAAATCAAGGAGCACTATTACATCACCCACGCGGAGATCAACCCCACCGGCGTCGTCCCCGCGGGCCCCGACATGCGCTGGCTTATCGACGCCCACGAGCGCCACCTCCTCCCCGGCTCCCCCTTCGCCGACGGGGTCACCCCGCCGCGCCCCGTCCGCGCCGGCGAGGAGGTTAAGCACCCCGCGCCGTTCCAGCGCTAGTCGCGCGTGCCGCCGAGGACGCGCAGCGCCGCCCCGTCGAGGCGCATCGTCGACCAGTCGCCCATGTCGTCGGCGCCCATCGCGTTGTAGAAGCCGATGGACGGCGTGTTCCACTTCAGCACGGACCACTCGACGCGGCGGTAGTCGTTCTTGACCGCGATGCGCGCGAGCTCCTGCAGCAGCGCCGTGCCGATCCCCCTGCCGCGGCACTCCTCGCGGACGTAGAGATCCTCCAGCCAGATGCCGTGGCGGCCCTCCCAGGTGGAGTAGCTCAAGAACCACAGGGCCACCCCCTCGAGTTCGCCGTCGTTGTCCGCCACCAGCGCGAACACACTCGGGTTCTCGCCGAAGAGGTGGTCGCGGACGTCCTGCTCGGTCGACGTCACCGCGTCGGGCTCCTTCTCGTAGAGCGCGAGCTCGTTGATCATGGCGTAGATGGCGGCAGCATCGGCGTCGGTGGCCTGGCGGATTGTCGTCATGGGTCGTTAGCTTAGGCGAGAGCGGGCGGATTCCAGAATTGGGAGACACCAACGACCCGGCTGCGCCCATAATGTCACGAGAAGGTCACGTTTTACTGTGCGAAACGATCCCGCGGCCGAGGCGGCGCTGTGCGCACGCTGGGCGCGCGTGCGGGGCGATACGCTGGCGTTTCTTGGGGTGGGTGGTGGCGTCGAGAAGCGAAAAATGCCCGTACACACGCAAAATGGCCATTCGCGGGGGCGAGCGTGCTTTGTTAATATCGCCCCGGTTCATTTTTATCGTACGACTATTTTTCTAGGATCATTCCATGAAACAGACAATTCAGGTGGCCATGGCGCTCGTCGGCCTGCTCGTCGGCGCCGGCTTCGCCTCCGGCCAGGAAGTCATCCAGTACTTCCTCGCCTTCGGCTACATCGGCATCGTCGGTGCCGTGATCTCCGGCATCATCATCTTCGTCGTCGGCACCACCATCTTCCAGCTCGGCTCGTACTACCTTGCCGACGACCACTCCGTGGTGTTCAACCGCGTATCCAGCCCGATCGTGTCCAAGTACATGGACTACGCCACCATGTTCAGCCTCTTCGCGTTCGGCTTCGTCATGGTCGCCGGCGCCGGCTCCAACCTCAACCAGCAGTTCGGCTTCGCCCCGTGGATCGGCGCGACCATCATGACGGTCCTGCTCGTCCTCTCCGGCTTCCTCGACGTGGACCGCATCACGCAGGTCATCTCCGTCATCACGCCGTTCCTCATCGTCGCCGTCTTCGTGGCGTTCGGCATCACCATCATGCACATGCCCGACAGCCTGCACGCGATGAACGACATCGCCCTGCAACAGTCCCCCGCCGACGGCGTGTTCAACAACTGGCTGCTCTCTGCCGTCAACTACGGCACCCTGGTCAACATCATGGCGGTGTCGATGATGCTGGTCATCGCCGGCTCGCAGATGAACCCGCGCACCGCCGGCGTCGGCGGCCTGCTCGGCGGCCTCATCTTCGCCATCATGCTGGTCATCCTGAACTTCATCCTGTTCTTCAACATGGACAAAGTCGCGGGCAAGGACATGCCGCTGCTCGCCGTGTTTGACTCGATGCACCCGGTTGTCGGCGTCATCGTCTCCATCATCATCTACATGATGATCTACAACACCGCCGTCGGCATGTTCTACGCCATGGCCCGCCGCTTGACCAACAAGCACCCGGAGCGCTTCCGCATGGTGTACTTCATCGTGGTCGGCATCGGCTTCCTGCTGTCCTTCGTCGGCTTCGCTGACCTGATCAGCTGGGTCTACCCGGCGATCGGCTACCTGGGCATCATCCTGACCATCGCCATCATCGTCGGCTGGTTCAACGACCGCGACAACATCAAGGAGGAGACCAGCCGCCGCGAGCGTCTCGCTGAGCTCGCCGAGACCGCGCTCGACCCGTCCGAGGACGAGCTGACCGCCAAGGAGCGCAAGGAAGTGGAGAAGCTCGCGTCCGAGTCCCACGTCGAGGACTCCAACCTGTGGCACTCCGTCCAGGAGGAGGTCGCGGCCAACCTCGACGCTGACGAGGAGAACAAGTTCAACCTCGAGGACGCCCCCTCCCTCGACCCGGATCACGACGACTACGAGGGCGCGCCGGAGTCCGACGGCGACGGCATCGACTGGGACGCCTACAAGGAGGTCTACGAGACTGGGAGCTTCCCCGCCGTCGACCCGAACTCACCCAACGGCGTCAAGGGCAACGACGACACCCCGGGCGGCAGCACCGCGGTGAAGTAGCAGCTTCTCGACGCCCCCGCGCACGCAAAAAGGCGCTCCTGGTCCAAGACCGGGAGCGCCTTTCGTCGTGAAGCGCGAACTGCGCCTAGGCGAGCTTCGCGGCGATCATCTTGTTGACCTCGCCCGGGTCAGCCTTGCCCTGGGTGGCCTTCATGACAGCGCCCACGATCGCGCCGGTGACCTTCTTGTTGCCCGCGCGGTACTTCTCCACGATGTCCGGGTTCGCAGCCAGCGCGTCGTCGATCGCCTTCTCGATGGCGCCGTCGTCGCGCACGACCTCGAGGCCGCGGGCAGCGACCACCTCGTCCACGGTGCCCTCGCCGGCGATGACGCCGTCGATCGCCTGGCGGCCGAGCTTGGTGGTCAGCTTGCCTTCCTTGACCAGCTCAACCACACGCGCGACGTCGGCGGGGGCGACGCCGATCGCGTCGAGGTCCTTGCCCGCCTCGTTCGCCTTCGCCTGGATGTAGGAGACCCACCAGGCGCGGGCCTCGTCCGGCGTCGTGCCGGCCTCGACGGTGTCCACCACCAGGTCGAGCGCACCGGCGTTGACCAGGTCGCGGAACTCCTTCTCCGGCAGCTGCCATTCCTCCTGGATGCGCGCGCGGCGCACCCACGGCAGCTCCGGCAGCGTCTGGCGGATCTCCTCAACCCACTCCGGCTTCGCAATCACCGGCGGCAGGTCCGGGTCGTTGAAGTAGCGGTACTCGCTCGCTTCCTCCTTCGGGCGCCCCTTGGAGGTGGAGCCGTCCTTCTCTTGGTAGTGGCGGGTTTCTTGGACGATCTCGCCGCCGTCGTCAAGCACCTGGGCCTGGCGCTGCATCTCGAAGCGCACCGCCTGTTCGACGGACTTCAGCGAGTTGATGTTCTTCGTCTCGGTGCGCGTGCCGAACTTCTCCTGGCCGATGGGGCGCAGGGACAGGTTGGCGTCGCAGCGCATCGAGCCCTGGTCCATGCGCGCGTCGGACACGCCGAGGGCCTTGACCAGCTCGCGGAGCGCCCCAACGTACGCCTTGGCCACCTCGGGGGCGCGCTCGCCGGCGCCAATGATCGGTTTGGTCACGATCTCAATGAGCGGGATGCCGGCGCGGTTGCAGTCCACCAGCGAGGCGGTCGCGCCCGTGATGCGGCCGGACGAGGAGCCGAGGTGTGTGAGCTTGCCGGTGTCCTCCTCCATGTGGGCGCGCTCGATCTCAACGCGCCACTCAGTGCCGTCCTCCAGCTGCACGTCGAGGTAGCCGTCGTGCGCGATCGGCTCGTCGTACTGCGAGATCTGGTAGTTCTTCGGCTGGTCCGGGTAGAAGTAGTTCTTGCGCGCGAAGCGGGAGCTCTCCGCGATCTCGCAGTTGAGCGCCAGGCCGATCTTGATCGCCCACTCGACGCCCTTCGCGTTGACCACGGGCAGCGCGCCCGGCAGGCCGAGCGAAACCGGGTCAATATTGGTGTTGGGTTCAGCGCCGAAGTGCGCGGAGGCGGTGGAGAACATTTTCGTCTCCGTGGCCAGCTCCACGTGCACCTCAAGGCCCATCACGGGGTCGTACTTTTCCAGTACTTCGTCGTAATCCATCAAGTCGTAGGCAGTCATGCGCCCCATTCTACTAATCCACGCGCACGTTCTCCCCGCCAGTGCACCATTGCGAGCGAACATACGCTTCCTTATCATCGTCGCCGTGCGTTACCCCGATTTCTCAGATTCCCCAACCAGAACGGGCGTGGTGATCGTAGTGCTCGTGGGCCTCCTCGTACTCGCGGCACCATTCGCCGCCCGCGCCGTGGTGAGCACCCCCGCCCCGCAGGCAGAACCGGTTTCCGCAGGCAGTGTCACGCTTGTCGACGCCCACGGCACCCCACTCGTCTGCCCGCGCACCGAGAACCGCCCGGCGCAGGACGACACCGGCGTCGGCGGTATGTGGACGTGGAACTGCGCCAATGACGTGAAGGCGAGCGCCCGCGTCGAGCTCTCCCCCGCCGACGGCGAGGCGCCCGCGGCCCTGACACGCTACTTCTGGCAGATGACCAGCGGCGAGGACCTCCGCCCGGACGACATCACCCACCCCGCTCCCCACGTCGCGGTGGGCCAGCGCGGTGACATCGCTGCCGCTTCCGTCCAACGCGGCAACACCACCACCTACTTCAGTGCGAGCGGTGGCGATGGCGTCGACCTCATTTCCCGGCTCGCCGCGGAGGAGGCGATGCACGAGTGAGTGGTTTCCGCCTCCCCCAAGTACTCGTCGGGCTGATCTTCACCGCCCTGCTGGCCTACTCCGGCTACAGCTACGCGCAGATCCCGTGGCGCCCCGTGTTCGCCGGTATTTCGGTGGCAATTGTCCTCGCGCTGCTGCTCATCGCATGGGTGTTGTTGCGCCGCCACCCCGGCCGCCCGGATTCGCGCTGGTGCCTCCCCGCAGCCGTACTCGTGGGCATGGCGCTCACCGGCCCCATGGGCCCGGTCAACTCCGCATTCCAGGAGGCTGCGGCGAGCCTGCCGAGCGTGGTCTTCTACGCCGTCTCGCCGTTCCCGGAAGAAACGGCGAAGCTGCTGCTGGTGCTTGCCACCGTGTCGGCGTTCGCGCCGGTGGCCCGCCGGATCGAGGTGGCGGTCGTCGGCATGGCCGTCGGAGCCGGCTTCTTTATCGCAGAAACCATGTCGTTTGCCGCAATTGCCGCCGCGACCGACCTGCAGTCTGATTTCGCCGACGGCACGTTGACCTACGCGGTACGGCTCATCATGTCGCCGTTCGCCCACGCGCTGTACACGGGGCTCGCCACGTGGGGCCTTGGCGCGTTGCTGTGCCGGACTGACCGCCCGCTGTCGTGGAGGCTGCAGCGCGTCGCTGGCTGGTTCCTCCTCGCGGTGTGCGTCCACGGCGCCTTCAACGCGTCGTCAGAACTCCCCGGGGCCGCGGGACTCATCGCGATGGTGGTCACCGTTGTGGCCAGCTGGTGCTTGCTGGTTTGGTGCTACCGACGCTCACGGGCAGTCGGCGCCGACGCGGCGACTGAGTCCCACACTTCGCGGTAGCTCTCGGCCAGACTGTCCACTGTTTCGTGGGCGTTGAGCCCGCTCGGGTTGCCCACCACCCACACGGGTACCCCGGCAAGGCGTTCGGGCTGCAGTCCGCGCTTGGCTTTCGGAGCACGGTAGGCGTCGCGAAAAGCACCGATGCCCACGACCATAACCACGTCAGGACGATGCCGCGCGACGCACGCTCGTACTTTGTCGCCACCCGCAATGAGCTCCTCGCGCGTCAGTGCTGAGGCTCGCGGCGTCATGCGGTCAACAAAGTTGGTAAAACCGATGCCCATTCCGGCGAGCATGGCGGCGTCTTCATCTGCGAGCCCTCGCTCGGCGTGCACCCGGTACGGCGTGATGCCGGCGCGCTCGAGCGCGGGCCAGAACCGGTTTCCGGGGTGGGCGAACGGGGCGTCGACCTCTTCCGTCAGCCGACCGGGGTTAATCCCCACCACCAGCAGGCGGCAGGGGTCCGGGATCCGATCCCGCATCTAGCCAAACATCGCCTTCGCCGTGGTGTAGCGGTGCTCCGGCACGCTCTTCAGGTGCGCAACCGCGTTCTCCAGCGGGACGAGGTCGATGTCCTCGCCGTGCAGCGCCACGCAGGTGTCAAAGTTGCCCTCGTGCGCCGCGCGCGCCGCGTGGACGCCGTAGCGGGTAGCCAGGACGCGGTCGTACGCGGTGGGCGTACCGCCGCGCTGGATGTGGCCCAACACGGTGGTGCGCACGTCGTAGCCCAGGCGCTTCTTGATCTCGTCAGCGACGATCTGGCCCATGCCGTTGAAGGTGATGTGGCCGAACTCGTCCTCCTCGCCCAGGCTGCCGTCCATGGTGCCTTCCTTCGGGGTGGCGCCCTCTGCGACGACGACAATGCCGTACTTCTCGCCCATCTGGAAGCGGCGCTCCATCGCCTTGCAGATCTCGGCGATGTCAAACGGCTCCTCGGGGATCACGGTGTAGTGCGCGCCGCCGGCCATGCCGGCGTGCAGCGCGATCCAGCCGACGTGGCGGCCCATCACCTCGACGATAAGGATGCGGTTGTGCGATTCTGCGGTGGTGTGCAGGCGGTCGATCGCGTCGGTGGCGACGGAGACGGCGGTGTCGAAGCCGAAGGTGTAGTCGGTCGCCGCGACATCGTTATCAATGGTCTTCGGCACGCCCACAACGGGGATGCCGTTGTCCGCCAGCCACTTCGCGCCCTTGAGGGTGCCCTCGCCGCCGATGGCAATCAGCGCGTCGATCTCCGCGTCGGCCAGGTTTTCCTTGATGGTGTCAATCCCGGCTTTGAACTTGTCCGGGTGCAGGCGGCCGGTGCCCAGGATCGTGCCGCCGCGCAGCAGGATCGAGTCGATGAACGCGTCGTCGTACAGGTCGACGCGGCGATCCTCCATGAGGCCGACCCAACCGTCCTGGTAGCCGACGACGGTCGAGCCGTACTCGGCGCTGGCAGTGCGGACAATTCCACGGATGACGGCGTTGAGCCCTGGGCAGTCGCCGCCGGAAGTTAGTGTCGCAAGTCGCATAACTGCCACCTTAGCGCGTTTGCCAGGAAGCTGGCCGACCGAGCTGGTGGCGTGGGCGTCGAAAAGCGAATTAGCGGTCGCTCTTGAGGAAAAACGAGCTGACCGCACCGATGAGCATCGCCGCGAGCGGGATGAGCACAGCCCAGCGCACCGACACTGCGATGTCGCCGGAGACGAGCACGGCGCCGACGAGCGCTACGCCGAGCACGCTGCCCACCTGGCGCAACGTGTTGTACAGCCCGGAGGCCGCGCCCGAGTCCTCCTCGGGCACCGAGCGCATCGTGGTCGTGGCATTCGGCGCCCACGTGAACGCGCTGCCCACGCCGAAGACCGCGGCGAGCAGCGCGACCCAGAGCGGGTTCGCACCGGTGCGCACGACGGCGTACGTGGCGAGCAGAGCGATGCTCATCGTGCCGAAGCCGAACACGCACAGCACCTTGGGGCGCATCTTGTCCGACAGCACGCCGGCCACCGGCGTGAGCACGAGCGCGACGATAGACATCGGGGCGGTGAGCAGGCCCGCGCGTGCCGACGACACCTCCATGACGGTTTGCAGCCAGTACATCATCGGGATGAACATCGACGCTGCCGTGAAGCCCAGGGCGGCGACCCCGAGGGTGCCCAGGGCGAAGTTGCTGTCGCGGAACAGCCCGACGGGCAGGAACCCGTGGTCGCGCCCGCTCACGCCGCGCCAGATGATGAGCGCGACGCCGCACAGGCCGAGCACGATGGCGACCACGTTGCCGTACTGAATGCCGTAGATGAGCAAACCCAGGCCGGCGAAGGAGAGCGCGACCGACGCCAGGTCTATCTGCGCGGGCGACGACGGCAGCCGCGGCACCCACGCGAACGCCGCGCACAGCGCGACGACGCCCAGGACAGCTTGGGCGATGAATCCGGCGCGCCACCCGCCGGCGTCGATGATCGCGCCACCGACCACCGGGCCGGTGAGCGAGGCGATGGAACCGATGACGCCCCACGCGGCGAACGCGCGGCCGCGCTTGTGCTGCGGGAAGACGCGGTTGATCATCCCGAAAGCCTGCGGGAGGAAAATCGCGGAGCCGACACCCTGGATGGCGCGCGCGAGGACGAGCCCCCACAGGTGCGAGGAGCCCGCGGCGATCGCGAGCGCCGCGACGTAGATGCTCAGGCCGGTAAGGAAGACGGGGCGTTGCCCGTACTTGTCACCAAGCCGCCCGGTCACCGGCATGGGCACGACGGTGCACAGCAGGTAAACGCTGGTGAGCCAGACCGCGTCGCCGACCTCGTAGGGCAGCCGCGGGGTGATCACCGGCATAAGGCCTTGGTCCACAAGGATGAGGAAGTAGCCCGCGGCGAGCGCCGCGAGCGTCACCCAGGGGTTGGGGCCAGAGTGGGGTGCCACCGAGCGCCCCGCCGACGTCACAGAAGTTGTCACGAAAGGGGTCCTCTCAGGGTCTCGGGGGTTGGGATGGGCGACGCGTTACTTGTCTGCGTCGCGGCCGGTCTCGTAGGCGGCGCCGACGCGGTAGAGGCGCGCGTCCTCGAACGCCGGGGCGATGAGCTGCAGGCCGACCGGCAGACCCGTGTCGTCCGCCTTGCCGGCGGGCACGGACATGCCCGGCAGGCCGGCGAGGTTCAGCGGCAGGGTGAACAGGTCGAAGTTGTACATGGCCAGCGGGTCGTCGACCTTTTCGCCGAGCTTGAAGGCGGTGGACGGCACGGCGGGGGCCGCGATGACGTCGCAAAGCTCGAATGCTCGGGCGAAGTCCTGCGCAATCAGGGTGCGCACGCGCTGCGCCTGCAGGTAGTAGGCGTCGTAGTAGCCCACCGACAGGGCGTAGGTGCCGAGGATGATGCGGCGCTTGACCTCGGAGCCGAAGCCGGCGCCACGGGAGGCGGCCATGACCTGCTCGGCGGAGTGCTCGCCGTCGTCGCCCTCGCGCAGGCCGTAGCGCATGCCGTCGAAGCGCGCGAGGTTGGAGGACATTTCGGACATCTGGATGATGTAGTAGGCGCCCATCACGTCGTCGAAGTGCGGGCAGTCCACCTCCACGATCTCCGCGCCCTGGGCCTCGAGCTGGGCAAAGGCTGCGTCGATGCGCGCGTTGACCCCGTCCTGGGTGCCGGGGCGCTGGAACTGCTTGACCTTGCCCACCTTGACGCCGGTGAGGTCGCCGCTGGCGCCTTCGCGGGCGGCGTCCGCAAGCGGTGCCACCGGGCGGTCCACGCTGGTCGCGTCGAACTCGTCGTGGCCGCCGATGATCTCGTGCAGCAGCGCGGTGTCCAGCACGTTGTTGGCGCAGGGGCCGACCTGGTCCAGCGAGGACGCGCAGGCTACGACGCCGTAGCGGGAGACGCCGCCGTAGGTCGGCTTCACGCCGACGGTGCCGGTCAGCGACGCCGGCTGGCGGATCGAGCCGCCCGTGTCCGTGCCGATGCCCAGCGGAGCCTGGCCCGCCGCGAGCGCCGCCGCGGTGCCGCCGCCGGAGCCGCCCGGCACGCGCTCGGTGTCGTGCGGGTTGCGGGTGACCTTGTAGGCGGAGTTCTCGGTCGAGGAGCCCATGGCGAACTCGTCCAGGTTCGTCTTGCCCAGGATCGGGATGCCGGCCTCGCGCAAGTGCTTCACGACGGTCGCGTCATACGGGCTCATGTAGCCCTCAAGCATCTTCGACGCGGCGGTCGTCGGCGCGTCGGTGGTCACGAGCAGGTCCTTCAGCGCCAGCGGCACGCCAGAGAGCGGAGACGCGGGCTCCTCCCCCGCCTTGACCTGCGCGTCCACGGCGTCGGCCGCGGCGAGCGCTTCTTCCGCGCCCACGTGCAGGAACGCGCCGAGGGTCTCGTCGGTTTCGGCGATGCGGTCCAAGAACGCCTGGGTGACCTCGCGGGAGGTGACCTCGCCGGCCTGGATCATGCGCGCCAGCTCGTGGGCGGGCGTGGCGATGAGGCCGTCACTGGGCATGGTGAAGCTGGTGTTCTCGCTCATTTACTCGTCTCCCTCCCCGAGGATCTGCGGCACGACGAAGCGGTCGTCTTCCACCTCCGGCGCCTGGTCCAGCGCCTGCGCCTGCGTCAGTGTCTTCTTCTCAACGTCCGGTCGCATGCCCGCCTCGATGGAGTGCGGGTGGCTCATCGGCTCAACGCCCTCGGTGTCCACGCTCTGCACCTTCGAGACAGCGTCGACGATCTGGTCGAGCTGTTGCGAAATCTGATCGAGCTCGTCGTCCTGCAGCGCAACGCGGGCGAGCCGGGCGATGCGGGCGACCTCCTCGCGTGAAATCTCAGCCAAAACGGTTCCAATCTTTTCGTGCTTGAGTTATCTAACGTTATCCAACAAGGTCAGTAAACCGACCCTCATCTTACGTCACGGCCCTCGCTTGCCGACGAGCACCGCCCGCGCCCCGCTAGCGCCGCGGGGTCAGCGTGACGGGCAGGCTCGCCCACCCGCCGACCGGGAACTGCTCGCGGCGGCCCGCGTCCGCGGCGACCTCACCCACGGTGAACGCTTGCAGCAACTCCTCGGTGAGGCACCGCAGCTCTAGCATGGACAGGTACTTGCCCGGGCAGGCGTGGGGGCCGGCTCCCCACACCAGGTTGCTCGGGTGTTCCGGGTCCCGGTTCGCGGCGGTCCAGTGGATCCGCACGCGCTGCCCCTCGTCGAGCTCGACGCCGTCGAGGTCCACCGGGCAGGTGGTCACGCGCCGGTTGCTCACAAAGGGCGAGTCCTGGCGCAGGATCTCGTCGGCGATCGCGGTGAACTCCCGCTCGGACACTCCGCTGCGCAGACGGTCCTGCAGCGCCGCGTCGTTGCCCAGCGCGTAGAGCAGGACGCCGACGCAGTAGGCCATCGAGCTCAGGTCGCCCGCGGTCCAGTTGCGCAGGACGGAGACCAGCTCGTCGAATTCGAGGTGGCGGCCGATGCTCGTGTCGTTGAGCAGCTGCAGGGTCACGCTCGGCTGGCCTGCGGCGTCTGCAGTCTTCGCAGTCTGCGACTCCTTCGCGGCATCGACGGCCTCGTGGATCATGGCGTCGAACGCCTCCGCCACCGCGGCGGTGCGCTCGAGCTGGCCGGAGCGGGTGGCGGCGTTGTTCTCCGCGACCCAGTCGACCAGGCGGTCCTCCATGTCTGCGGGCCAGCCGAGCCACGCGAGCATGGCGCGCACGGCGTAGCGAGCGCCGATCGTGGCCACCGCGTCCACCTCTCCCCCGTCAGCGTCCAATTGCGCCCCCTGCACGTCAGCGATGACGCTGCGCGCGGCCTCCCGGAACGCCGGGGCGTAGGGGGTGAGTGCGTCGGGGGTGAGGTAGGCGTCGATAAGCGCGCGGAAGCGCTCGTGCTCCTCCCCATCGAGGCCGTTGGGCAGCTGCATGAAGCGCGAGACCGCGGACGAGAAGCGGGCGGGGTCCTCCGCCACGGCGCGGGCCTGGGTGTTGCCGAGCACGACGACCTCGTTACCGCTGCGCACGATGCGCTCCCCGCGGCTGAGGTGCGCGTCGCCGTACGCGCGCGGTTCGGTATTGGCGGTGGGGGCGTCTGGAAGCTCGCGTGCGTGCACGGTGCATGGTCCTTTCTGCGTAAAGATTCGCCAGCCTATCACCGTTTTCACGGTCAGTTGTACGGGCTGACTGATATAACTAGGTGCATGTCTTACCTTATTCGCGTCTCTCTCCCTGATGTCCCGGGCAGCCTTGGCGAGCTGGCCGCGGCGTTCGGCATGGTCGACGCAAATATCCAATCCGTGGACATCGTGGACAGCGTTGCCGCAGGCAAAACGGGGGATTCGGCGAGCGGCCACGTGACCGACGACATTGTCGTCGAGCTCCCCACCGGCACGATGGTGGACACGCTGATTACCGCCGCGGCCTCGGTGGAGGGCGCGGAGGTGGATTCGATCCGCCCGTTCACGGGGCGCGTGGATCGCCGCGGCCAGATCCAGATGCTACAGCGCATCGTCGCGGCGTCCGGCGACGAGCAGCGCGCGATGGACGAACTGGTGGGCGCGATTCCGCGGTCGATGACCTCGTCCTGGGCGGTGGTGCTGCGAGCGACCGACCACGGCCTGGACCGCGTCGCCGCGTCGCAGGCGGCGCCGGAGGACGACGGCTCTCACCCCACAATGCAGGACGTGGACGCCGCGCGCATCCTCCTGCCCGACGCGGATACCTGGGTCCCCGAGTCGTGGTGGCTGTTGGACACCGCCCTGTCCATCACCCGCCTGCCCGGCACCGAGTTGGTCCTGGTGGTCGGCCGCGTCGGCGGGCCGGACTTCTTGGCCTCCGAGGTATCGCAAATCGGCGACCTAGGCAGCATCATCGGGGCGATCCTGAGCTAGTTGGCTTATCGACGCCACCGCCCCCCCTTTACAACTTTCTAGATTTTTGGAATTCTAGAAGGTATGAAACACGCATGCTCCCGACCTATTGCCGGTGCCATTGGCGCCGTCACCGCCGCCGCGACGGCTGCCCTCCTGCTCACCTTCGGCCCACAGCGCATCAGCCTGGCTACCGCGCACACCGGCGACGCGCAGCTCGCGGCCGCGCTCGAGCGCAGCGCCGCCGCCGAGCCGGGGCACCGCGCGCTCTCGGCGCTGGTGTACGACCAGGGCCGAGTCACGTTCGGCGGCCTCGGCGCCGACGAGCACACCGAGTTTGAGATCGGCTCGATCACCAAGACGTTCAACGCGGAGCTGGTGCGCCAGCTTATCGACGAGGACGTGCTCGCCCTCGACACCACCGTCGGTGACATCCTCGGCGCGTCCGGGGTGCCTATCGATACGGTGACCATCGAGGAGCTTCTCAACCACACCGCTGGGCTCCCGGCAATGGGCCACCTCGGGCTGCCGGACATCCTGAAGGCCAACGTCACCCAGGGCGGCAACGCGTACCGCACCGACTCCCCCGACGACATCCTTGCCGCCGCCCGGACCATGGAGCTCCACGGCCGCGGCGAATACGCATACTCCAACTACGGGCACGCGCTGCTCGGGCAACTGCTCGCGGTGAAAACTGGCACGCCGTACGAAGAACTTGTGCGAACGCGGATCTTCTTGCCTGCGGGCATGGACGAATCGTTCGTGGCGGGCCCCGGCGGGGTGGATACGCACGTGCTCGGGCGCGGCCTGCGCAGTAACGGGCGCGAGGCGGAGCCCTGGGACATGGACGGCTGGGCACCGGCGGGCGCGATCCGCTCGACCGCGTCCGACATGGCGCGATTCATCGAGTGGGTCGACGAGCACGGTCGGCCCGACTACGGCTGGGCCACGGCCGATCAATACACCTTCCACAACGGTGGGACCGGTGGGTTTCGCACGATGCTCGTGTGGGATCCGGACAACCCGCACCGCGCCGTGTACGTCGCCGGCGACACCGAAGCCTGGGTCGACGACCTAGGCATCAACCTCCTCGACACCACCAAGGAGCTCGCATGATCCCGCTCATCACCTTCGTTACCGCCCTCCTGGCGTGGGAGACGTTCCGCGCCGCGCGTCGCCCGCAGCGCGCGGGCCTCGCGCTTATCAACGCCACCCTCACCGCGCTCGTGGTGTGGTGGATCGCCACTCCACTTGATTGGAACGCAACGCTCCCCATCTGGCTGTGGTGGACCCTCGCGGTGTGGGCGGCGGTGCTCGTGGGCTTGAGCGCCGCGCGACTCGCTTTACAGCGTTCCACGGTTTTGGAACGCTAGAACGCATGACATCTGCTGACTCCTTCGCCGCCCCCTTTACCGCTGCGCGCCTGGACGCCCTCGAGGCGCGCGTCGCGGCGCTCGAAGCCGCGCGCTCCGGTGCGTCGGCAGCGCCCACCGCGGTCCCGCACGGAACCGACCTTCCCGACCTCCCCGCCGTGTTGCGCGCCCTGGAGGGCTGCGACGACGGCGCGGTCGCGTTCGGCGGCTCGGTCACCACGGACGGCGGCACCTACGAATACCAGTGGGCCCGGCCGACGGAGGTGGTGACCGAGCACGCCTGGTCGGACCAGATCGAGCGCCTGGCCGCGCTCGCCCACCCCGTGCGCGCCGAGATGCTGCGGCACCTGCTTTCCGGCCCCGCGACCCCGGCAGACCTGGTCGCCGCCGAGGTGGTCACCTCAACAGGGACGGCCTACCACCACCTCAACGCACTGCAGGCCGCGGGGTGGGTTGCCAAGGAAGCCGGCGCGTATGCCATCCGCCCGGCGCGCGTCGTGCCGCTGATGGCAATCATCATTGCCGCGGAGGCACACTAGCGTGACAGCGCGTCCGGCCCTTCCTCCAGCAAGGTCACGAACTGCTCCTCGGTGAGGATCGGGCGGCCCAGGTCGCGGGCTTTTTGTTCCTTGGACCCGGCATTCTCCCCCACGACGACATAGTCGGTCTTCTTGGACACCGAGCCGGAGGCCTTGCCGCCGCGGGTGAGGATCGCTTCCTTGGCGGAGTCTCGGCTAAAGCCTTCGAGGGTGCCGGTGACGACGACGGTGAGGCCCTCGAGGGTGTGCGGGGTGGCGTCGGCGTCGTGGTCGTCTTCCATGCGTACCCCCGCTTTCGTCCAGGAGTCCACGATGGCCTGGTGCCAGTCCACGGTGAACCAGTCCTTGAAAGATTCGGCGATGATCTGCCCGACGCCATCGGTTTCGGCAAGGTCGGACAAGGGGGCGTCGAGAAGCGCTTGCATGCTCTTGTAGCGGGCGGCGAGCGCGCGGGCGGCGGTGGGCCCGACGTGGCGGATGGACAGGGCGACGAGCACGCGCCAGAAGTCGACCTGCTTGGCGGTTTCGAGGTTAGCCAGCAGTTTCTTGCCGGCGGCGTTGACGTGGCCGTCCTTGCGCGTGTAGGCGTTGGACTTCTTCAGGTCGTCTTCGGTGAGGTCGAAGAGTGCGGCTTCGTCGATGAGCACGCCCGAGGCGATGAGGTCCTGGGCGCCCTTCTCGCCGAGCGCCTCGATGTCGAATGCGCCGCGCGAGGCGAGGTACTCCAGGCGTGCCGACAGCTGCGCCGGGCACGAGCGGGTATTCGGGCAGCGCCAGTCCGCGTCACCCTCCTTCGCCGGCGCGAGTTTGGTGCCGCATACCGGGCAGTCCTGGGGGTAGACGAACTCGCGCTCTGAACCGTCGCGAAGATCCGCGACGGGCCCGAGCACCTCGGGGATGATCTCGCCGGCCTTGCGCACTACGACCGTGTCGCCGATGAGCACGCCTTTACGCTTGACCTCGTGCTGGTTGTGCAGGGTGGCCATGGACACCGTGGAGCCTGAGACGAAGACCGGCTCGAGGACCGCGTACGGGGTCGCGCGCCCGGTACGGCCGACCGAGACCTGGATGTCTTTGAGCGTGGTGGTGACTTCTTCCGGCGGGTACTTGTACGCGATGGCCCAGCGCGGCGCGCGGGAGGTGGAGCCGAGCTGGCGCTGCGCTGCCACGCTATCGACCTTGATCACCAGACCGTCCATCTCGTGGATGGCATCGTGGCGGTGGTCCGCCCAGTACTTCACCGCGTCCTGGACGTCCTTGGCAGTCTTGGCGGGCTTGGTGTACTCGGACACCGGCAGGCCCCACTCCGCGAGCTTGAGGTAGGCATCGTGCTGCGTCTCCGGTGCGAAGCCGTCGCGGGCGCCGATGCCGTGGCAGATCATGTGGAGCTTGCGCTTCTTCACATCGTCCGGGTTTTTCTGGCGCAGGCCGCCGGCCGCGGTGTTGCGCGGGTTGGCAAAGGGCTTGCCGCCTTCCTTGATGCGCTGCTCGTTGAGCTCCGGGAAGTCCTCGGGGCGGATGAACACCTCGCCGCGGACCTCCAGCAGCGCGGGGGCGTCGCCGGCAAGCTCGTGCGGGATGTCTTCGATGACGCGGGCGTTGGCGGTGATGTCCTCTCCGACCGTGCCGTCGCCGCGGGTGGCGGCGCGCTCGAGGACGCCGTCGCGGTAGACCAGGTCGATGGAGAGCCCATCGATCTTCAGCTCGGTGAGGTACGGGCCGGGGGTCTTGTCCAGCCACTCAGCGAGCTCTTCGGCCGAGAACACGTTGTCCAGGCTGTACATGCGCTCCAGGTGCGTCACGTCCGCGAACGCGGAGGACGCGGCCGTGGGCGCGCCGACTTCCTTGGTCGGCGAGTCCGGCACGGCAAGCTCGGGGTGCTCCTCCTCGAGCTCCTGCAGCCTGCGGAACAGGGCGTCGAACTCCGCGTCGGAGATGACGGGCTGCCCGTTGTAGTACAGGTCGCGGTGGTGACGGACCTCGTCCGCCATCTCGCTCCACGTGCGCTGCAGGTCCTCGAGGCGCTCGGGCGACGGTACGTCTGGCTCAGGTGTAGTCATGCCGTTGGATTCTAGTTGCCCGCGGCGCCGACCGGGGTGCGCCGACTCTGTGGCGTGCTGGCTACTCCTGGAAGAGCGCATACACGCGCGAGGTAATGCTTGGGGCGCCCTTGATATTCGCCGGGCCGACCACGATCACGGCACCGGTGGCGGGCACCTGCGCGAGGTTGTCCAGCACCTCGATTTGGTAGATGTCCTGCTCCAGCACGTACAGCTCGCCGTAAAGGAAGCCGCTTTCCGCCACCGCGACACCGGGGTCGGTGTCCAGGGTTTCGTGGCCGATGGCTGCGACGCGGCGATCGTCGATAAGCACATGCAGCGCCTCGAGCGACCAGCCGGGGGTGTGCTGCACCCCGTCCTCGTCCAGGTTCACAAACGCGTCTGGGTCCTCCCAACGTGTGGACCAGCCGCTGGAGAAGGCGACGAAGCTGCCGGGCTCGATCGTGCCGTGCTCGGCCTCGAATGCGACGATGTCGTCGGCGGTCACGGCGTAGTCCGGGTCGGCCTCCACCTTGTCCTCCAGGTGCAGCACGTTGAGCGGCAGAATCAGCTCATCGACGCCGATGCCGGAGACGAGCCGCTTGCCCGCTACGAAGTGGCCGGGGGCGTCGACGTGGGTGCCGTAGGGCGTGGCGAAGGTGTACTCCTTGGCCCAGAAACGGTCCTTTTCGATGGTGCGGACGTCGCGCTCCTGCATCGGCTCGAATGCCGCGAAGCGCGGGATGTCGGGGTGGACCTCGTGGGTGAGGTCGACGCGCTTCGCGCCGAGGATCTGTTGCTGCCAGTCGGTGAGTCGTGCCATGGTGGGCCGCCTTTCGTCGGGATAGATCGGGGTGATGTGAGTCGACTATTCGCCACTAGACAGCTCGGTTCAATACTTCTATTCACCGCAACGACCCCCGAGCGTTCGAACGGAAAACCATCCCGTGTTGGGGGCGCGGATACAATGACGGGCATGGCTTCCGCACCCGCCGCTTTTGACGCGTCCCGCATGCTCTCCTTCGACCTCGAAACCACCTCCGTAAACCCGCTCGAGGCTCGCATTGTCACCTCAGCCCTCGTGCGTATCGACGGCCGCGAGGTCACCGCCAACGAGACCCTCGCTGACCCCGGCGTGGAGATCCCAGAGGCCGCGGCAGCGGTCCACGGCATCAGCACCGAGAAGGCGCGCGCCGAGGGCCGCGACCACGACGAGGTCCTGCGCGAGACCGTCGACGCCATCAAGCAGGGCTGGGAGGACGGGCTCACGCTCATCGTCTTCAACGCCCCCTACGACTTAAGCGTGTTGCGCGCGCTGACCGGCGACTTCACCGTGACCGGCCCGGTGTTCGACCCGCTGCTCATCGACCGGGCGCGCGACCGCTACCGCAAGGGCAAGCGAAACCTGGGCGCGCTGTGCGAGCACTACGGCGTGCGCCTGGACAACGCCCACGAGGCGACTTCGGACGCGATGGCGGCCGCGCGTATCGCGTGGAAGCAGGTGCGCAAGGTCTGGCCCGAGCTCGCGGAGATGGACACCGACGAGCTCATGGAGTACCAGGCGGTAGAAAACTACCGCATCCAGACCGACCTGAAGAAGTGGCTGGAGTCGCGTGGGCGCGACGCGTCCAACGTGAACATGGGCTGGCCGATGGTGGGCTAAACCTCCGTGAGCTCCGCGAGCTCCGCGCGCAGCTTGTCGACGAACTCACGCAACCCTTCGTCATCAGACCCCAGGGCGTGTTCCTCCCCGTTCTTCGTCCGGACAATCATGTCGCCGTCAGTCAGGTCCACAGACTCGATGTCTTCTGCGAGCAAACCCGAGAACACAACGAACCACAGCACACCGAGGGCGGTACCCAAAATAAGGTCGTCCAACACCAGACCGAAGACGACAAAGAACATCGCGCCAAAGGTGACACCCGTCGCGTAGTCAGCGGTTTTCTTGCTCCAGTGCAGTGGCTCGCTCATACCTCCATGCTAAGCTCTTCGGCCATCTCGCGGGCCGCGCGATAGTTCGCGGCGGTGCCCACCAACGTCTCCGCGGGTTCGGCGTATACGTCGACGCGGGTCTGCGCCGGGTCGATCTGCAGATCATCGAAGACACGGTAGAGCTCGCGCGGTGCCATGGTCGGAATCGCGATGCGAGTACCCTGGTCCAGCAGCCTGGCCAGCGCGTCCTTGTCACAGGTGCGCGGGTCGGGGGTGATCCACGGGGTGGCGTCGAGAAGCTGCGGCGTATGTAGCAAGTGCTCCCCGAAACGCTGCAAGGTTTCCTGCGGCTCAGGGATGGCCCGGATCGTCTCGTAGTCTGTGGTGCCGCGGAGCGTACCGGCGGTGACCTCGGGCAGCAGCGGCTCGTCGAGCTGGAGAACGACGTCGCCGAAGCGTGCTGCGACATCGCGGCGGTGCTCGGTGCATGCCTCGAGCAGCGCGTCCGTGAGGTCGCGCAGCGCGCCGGCGTCGGTGATCATGCGGTGTCCGTTGGGCATCTCGACCTCGGCGGCGAGCGTAAACGGCCCGACCAGCTGCGCCTTGACGGTGTCAACCTTGCCGTGCCAGGCCTCCTCGAGCCCGTCGAGGTCGCGGGCCATGCGGTCGGCGTCACCGCGCTTGCGGGCGGCGACGCGCCAACCGCGCGGACCGCGACCAATCGGGATCTCCAGCAGCGCGGCCGTGCGCCCGATCGCGTCCGCACCCACGCCGCGCTCCGGCAGCTGCGGGATGTGCGGCAGGACCGTTTCCGAAAGCACCACGTCGGCGGCCTGCGCCAAGTCCGTGCCGGGCATCGGCCCGAGTCCAAAGGCGGTCATCGCAGCTCCCCTACGCCGTCGCGCAGATCGTGCCCGAGCCGAGAACCACATCGCCCAGCCCGTCCGGGTCAGGCAGGTAGAGCACCGCGGCCTGGCCGCGCGCCACGCCCTCGAGCGGGGTGTGCAGGTCAAGGGTCATTGAGTCGTCACCGATGCGCGCGGTGCACTTGACGACGCCACCGTGCGCCCGAATCTGCACATTCGCCTCAAACTCGCCCTCCATGGCCGGGTGAAGCACCTTCAGCCGGTCCGCGGTGATCTGGTTGATCTTCAGCGCCTCGCGCGGGCCCACCGTCACGGTGCCGGTCTCGGCGTCCACGTCGGTGACGTATCGCGGCTTGCCGTCGGCGGCGGGCACGCGCAGGTTCAGCCCGCGGCGCTGGCCGATCGTGTACTGGAACGCGCCGTCGTGCTCTTTCAGCTCGGTGCCGTCCTGGTCCTTGATCAGCCCGGGGCGCATGCCGATCGAGCGACCGAGAAACGCCTGCGTGTTGCCATCCGGGATGAAGCAGATGTCGTAGGAATCCGGCTTGTTCGCCGTGGAGAACCCGTAGGCCGCGGCCTCCTCGCGGATCTGCGGCTTCTCCGTATCGCCGACTGGGAACAGGCAGCGGTCCAGCTCATCGCGGGTGAGCACGCCCAGGACGTAGGACTGGTCCTTGTGAGGATCAGCGCTACGTCGTAAATTGCCCTCCGCATCCACAATGGCGTAGTGGCCGGTGGCCACCGCGTCGAAGCCGAGGGTGACCGCGCGCTCGAGCAGCGCCGCGAACTTGATCTTCTCGTTACAGCGCAGGCAGGGGTTGGGGGTCTCGCCGTGCTCGTAGGACCAAACGAAGTTGTCAATCACGTCCTCTTTGAAACGGTCCGAGAAGTCCCACACGTAAAACGGGATGCCCAGCTTGTCGCACACCCGGCGCGCGTCCGCGGAATCCTCGAGCGAGCAGCAGCCGCGGGCTGACTCACGAGTTTGCTGCGCGTCCTTGGACAGCGCGAGGTGGACGCCGATGACGTCGTGGCCCTGTTCAACCAGGCGCGCAGCCGCCACCGAGCTGTCCACGCCCCCGCTCATCGCTGCTAATACTCGCATGTGGCGGAAGTGTACCCGTCAACAGGAGCCGGGGAAAACCCGTCGGCGCTGGGCTCTCAACAGGCCGGAGGGTCATACCGTGGCATGACGATTCAGGTGCGCGGGTTGGCTAGGTTGAGGGTATGCCACGCACAACTCCCCCGTCGCCGATTCGTGTGCGAGACGTCGTCATTTCCATTGTGCTTGCGGCGTGTGCTGCGCTCGGTGTCGTCAGTGCCTCGCAACCCGTCTGGGCAACCGCCATGCTCGTCGTGTGGACGGCCGCTGCGCCATTCACGCGGTGGCGGTGGCCGATCACGACGGCGCTCTCCGCGTGTGCGCTGTTGGGCATCCGCGCCTGCAGCACGGAGCTCACCATCGCCGAGATCGTCGTCGCGGTCTTCACCGCGTACATCGCCCGCCGCAACCTGCGCCCCGTGCTTCGCGACGTCGCCGCCGCAGCGCTGGTCGTCGGCGACCTTGTCGCGCTCTCCCTGGTGTCGCCCGTGCTGCGGAGCATGCCTCTCGACGAACGCCTCCCCTACCTGGCGTGGAGCGCCACGCTCCTCGTCGCAGCTGGGCTTTTCGGCGAGCTCCGCAGGCGCGCGGAGGAGACCGCGGCCCGCGAACTGGAGCAGGCGCTACAGCAGCAACGGATAGCACTCGAGCACGCCATGTCGGAGGAGCGCGCCTTCCTCGCCCGCGAGATCCACGACGTGGTCACGCACTCGCTGGCCGTGATGGTCGCGCAGGCCGACGGCGGCCGATATTGCGGGGACGGCGACTCCGCGCTCGCGGCCAAGGACGAGGCGCTACGCACGATCGGCGAGGTCGGCCGGGAGTCGCTCACCCAGATGCGCGAGGTAGTCACGTTACTACGCGCGCCAGAAACGCGGCCGGTCGCACCGTCACCCCATTCACTTGACCTGGACGAGCTGGTGCGCACGAGCCGACTCGGCGGCCTGGACGTGGACTACACGGAGGCCGGCACCCCGCCTGAGCAACTGCCGCTGGCCACGGCGATCGCGACCCGGCGCATGGTCCAGGAGACGCTCACGAATGCGCTCAAGCACGGCGACGGCCGGGCATCGCTCGACGTGACGTGGCAGGACGAACTCGTGGTGATCAAGGTGGTCAACGCCATCGCAGCCCCGCCGTCCGGCCCCTCGGACGGTCACGGTTTGCGGGGGATGCGCGAGCGAGCTTCGCTTATCGACGCCACCGTGCACACCGGCCCCGCGCACTCCAACATTGGAGCGCAGCAGTGGGTGACTGAGCTGCGCGTCCCCTACGCTGACCCTCACCCGAAGGAGCAAGCATGAGCACAATTCACGTCGGCATCGTCGACGACCAGGCGCTCTTCCTCCACGGAATTCGCCGCGTTATCGATTCCCAACCGGACATGTCGGTGCAGTGGCTTGCCGCCAACGGCGCCGGGGCCCTCGAGCAGCGCGAGGCGCGCCCGGTCGACCTGATACTTATGGACGTGCAGATGCCGGTCCTCGACGGCATTGCCGCCACCGCCGAGGTCGCCCGCCGGTTCCCGGCGACGAAGGTGGTCATCTTGACCACATTCGATGACGAAGACTACGTGGTCAACGCGCTTTCCGCCGGCGCGAGTGGCTTCCTACTCAAGGACGCACAGCCAGAAATGCTGCTCGACGCCATCCGCACCGTGGCCGCCGGCGACGCCGTCATCTCCCCGCGAGCCACCAAACGCATCCTCGCGCGATTCTCCAAGCGCCCATCTCCTGCCGAGCACCACGACACCCCGCCGCTATCGGACGGGGATCGCGTGGCGCTCGAGGAGCTCACTGCCCGCGAGCGCGAGGTCCTCGTTGCTATCGGCCGCGGCTGGTCGAATGCGGAGATTGCCGAGCACATGTTCATTTCCATGCCGACGGTGAAGACCCACGTCGGCCGGATTCTGTCCAAGACGCAGTCGCGCGACCGCGTGCACGCGGCGCTGTTTGCCTACCGCACCGGCCTGGTCAGTCGCGCCGATCTGCTCGCTCCCTAAGGTGCGCTCATCCCCGGGTATGACGCGAAAAATGGTACCCCGCTCCGATGTTTTCGCAGCTCCGCGCGGCAAGAGTGGAAGCCATGGACACACCAATCATTTCAACGAAGGGTCTGACTAAGACCTACGGGAAACACGCAGTCGTCGATAAGCTCGATCTCGAAGTGCCCAAGGGTGCGGTACATGGCCTGCTGGGGCCGAACGGCTCGGGCAAGTCGACCACGATGAAGATGCTGCTCGGACTGACCACCCCGACCTCTGGCGAGATCACCGTATTGGGCCGGCCGATGACGCGCGGGACCCGCGGCGAGGTACTCACCGGTATTGGTTCGCTCATCGAGTCGCCTGCCGCGTACCCGCACCTCACCGGCGCCGAGAACATGCGCATTGTCACCCGCCTGTTTAAGGCCGATCCCGCAAACGCGCAACGCGCGGTACGACTCGTACGTCTCGAACAGCACATGGACAAGCAGGTCAAGCACTATTCGCTCGGGATGAAGCAGCGCCTCGGGATCGCCATCGCGCTTGTGCGCGACCCGCAGCTGCTCATTCTGGACGAGCCCACCAACGGCCTTGACCCAGCCGGCATCGAGGAGATCCGCGAGCTCATCATCAGCCTCGCACGCGACGAGGGCCGCACCGTCCTCGTCTCAAGCCACCTCCTCTCCGAGATTGAGAAGATGTCCACCAGCCTAAGCATCATCAACCAGGGCAAGCTCGTCTTTCAGGGCTCGCAGCAGCAGCTTTTCGACGCACACCTCCCCGACCTCTTCATTCAAACCCCAGCAGGCGACGTGGCCGCGGAGGTCCTGCGGGCATCGCGCCCCCGCACCGTGACGGGCGGAATAGAACTGGCCGGGCTTGCCGACGACGACGTCGCCGCCGCGTGCGCACACCTTGTCAGCCACGGCGTGCCGATCCACCAGGTCGTGCGCAAACGCCGCAGCCTCGAAGAGATTTTCATTGGCATGACGGGACGAGAGGGGCTCAGCGCATGAGCGTCGAACTGTTAAAACTGCGCCGCACGCATGTCCTCCTTCTGGGCGGGGCGCTCTCGCTCGGCATCGTACTGATCGCGTGCATGAACATCTTTGCAGGCGACCAGATCGAGCAATTCGCCTCCGACCCGCACGACTCCTGGGCCAGCCACCTCATCGGTGTCGCGATCGCGCTCGCGTTCCTTACGCCCCTGCAGGCCGCGATCATTGCCAGCCGCACCGTGGATAACGAGCACGCCAACGGCGGGTGGCTGCTCAACGCCGTGGCCGGCATCCGGCAGGGCACGCTTTTGCGCCGCAAGCTTCGCGTTGTCGCACCGCTGGTTGTCGCGCTGAAGCTTATAGAAGTCGGCGCAAGCGTCGCCTTGCCCGCTGCCATGGGAGCGCCGCTCCCCGCGGGCTCGGTCGCAACCGCCTGGGTGGCATACGGCGCCGCAGCGGTGGTGACCAGCCTTGCCATTACGGGCATCATGCTCGTCCTCGCCGCCGTGACGGATTCCCAGATTGGCGTGCTCTCCTTGGGCGTGGTGGGCGGGTTCCTCGGGATCGCCTCGCTGCTCTCCCCCGCGTGGCTCGCCGCGATCAACCCGTTCGGCTCCTTCGCGGTGGTGCTTCCCTACACCTTTGCAGACGACGGCATCGCGCTCACCCAGCCTCATTGGGTGTTGTGGGCCGCCTACGCCATCTGCCTCGCCGCCGCCTTCGCCGTGGCGACCCGGTACCTCAACAGGAAGGAAATTTAGCCATGGACCTGCTTGTCAACGACCTTGCTAAGCTCCGCCGCACCCACATCGCAGCGGTCCTGTGCGGTGTCCCTCTCATCGCGGTCGCGTTTGGTGCAGCCAACTATTCGGCAAACTCCGGAACGCTCAGCGCGGGGTGGCAAAGCTACTGGTCACAGGCCACCCTGTTCTACGGCATGCTCTTCATGGTGGTGGGCATTGCCATCATCGCCGCAGCGGCCTGGCGCGTCGAGCACCGCGGCGGGAACTGGCACACGCTGCTTACTTCCTCCCGGTCCGCGGGCGTCATCACCGCCGCGAAGCTGGGGGCGATCGCCACCCTCACGCTGCTCATGCAGCTCATCTTCATCGTGTGCAGTCTTGCCGGCGGGTGGATGAGCGGACTCAGCGGCATGCCGCCGTGGACGCTGCCCGCGTCGTCGCTCATTGCGGTGCTCCCGGCGGTGGCGGTCGCGGCGTGGCAAAGCTTTTTGTCCATGGTCATCCGCAACTTTGCTATGCCGATCGCGCTCGGCGCGGTCACGGGCGTCATTTCCTTCGGGTCGACCGCTGCCAGGGCACACGCGATGCAGTTCGTGCTCCCGCCCGTCGGATTGTCCAAGGCGCTGTGGATGGGCAGCTCTGCTGTCGCGGACGCCAACGCACTCGACCCGAAAACGGTCGCCAGCATCGTCCTCACAGCCGCGGTACTCGCCGTGGCAGGGTGGCTCGCGTCAACGATGTACCTGCGCCGCGTCGACGTGAACGCTTAAGTCCCCGGGGCTGCCGGGTACCCTGCCAGGCATGGCTGCGAAACAGGAGACGTACCAGATCGACACCGGCGAGGCCGAGGTCCACCACGAGCCTGACGGGTCGATGGTGCTGCTGGTCAACGGGGTCCCCAGCTCGCACATCGTCCCCGGCGAGCCGCAGCGCCTGGATTTTGAGTACATGCGCTGGATCGCGGACTTCCTGGACTCGGTCCAGCGCAGCGGCGGGAGCGACCAGGCCCGCTGGCCCAAGCCTCGCCTGACGCATTTGGGCGGCGCGGCCTGCTCGCTGCCGCGGTACTTCGCGGATGCGTGGCCGGGTTCGCGCAACACCGTCGTGGAAATCGACGGCAGGCTCGCCGAGCTCGCGCGCGAGCTGTTCGACGTCCCCCGCGCCCCGGCCGTGAAGATCCGGGTGGGCGATGCGCGCGATGTCACCGACTCGTTCAAGCCAGCGACCCGGGACGTCATCATCCGCGACGTGTTCGCCAACGCCGTGACTCCGCGGGAGCTGACGACGGTGGAGTTTTATGGGAGCGTGTGGGCGTCGATAAGCGAAACCGGCGTCTACGTGGCCAACTGTGGCTCGCGCGCGGATCTCAAGGAGGCCAAGGAGGAGCTGGCCGGTATGTTCGAGGTGTTCCCGCACGTTGCGGCGATCGCGGACCCGCCGATGCTCAAGGGGCGGCGCTACGGCAATATCGTGCTCATCGGCGCCAACACCCCCATCGAGGCGAGCCCGCAGCTCACGCGCAACCTGCTCAAGGGCGCGGTGCCGGCGCAGTTCAAGGGCGAGCAGTGGGCACGGAGCTTAGCGACGACTCCGCGCCACGACCCCGAGCCGACACCCCCTGCCGGCGAGTGAGGAACTCCCGGGGCTACTTGGTGGCGTTATCCAACAGGATGAGCAGGTCGCCGACCTGGTAGTCGCCGATCATCATGCTGCGCAGGTCATCGACCGGCAGCTCGCCGTTGGAGGCGAGCTTGGCCACCAGGTCGGCGATGTTGCGCGCGTCCTCGTCGTCGAAGCCTGCCTGGTCGGCGGCCTCGGCGAGCCCGGCGATGCCGAGGGCGCCGCCCGCCAGCGCGAGGATCGCGACGACCAGCGCGGTGTTGTCCTGCTCCAGGACCTGCAGCTCGCCGGAGTCGGGTGCCTGGAACTGCTCGAGCAGGCCGCCGGCTGCGTCCAGGTTGCCGGCCGCGAACGCGTTGTACTGGGCGCCGGTGCCGTTGAACAGGTTCATGTCCACCGGGGTGTTGATGCCGGCAACGCGGCCGGCATCGGAGCGCTGCCAGAAGCTCAGCGTGCGCCAGCCACCAACCGGGGCCGGGGGCTGGTTCTGGTACGCGGCCAGCCAGAGCGGGTAGCTGGTGAACGCATTGGTGTTGTTCATGTGCTCGTACCAGAAGTAGCGGTAGGTGTACACGATGGGCTTGCGGCCGGTGCGCGCTTCAACCTCGCCCAGGAAGAGCTGGGTCCAGGCTGCGAGCTGGACCGGGCCGAGCCCCTCGTCGACCTCCAGGTCCAGCACCGGCGGCAGGTCTGTCTTGGGGCCCGCGTTGATGACGTCGGCGAAGTAGCGGGCCTGCGCCAGCGCGTCCTCGGTGGGCCGTGCGTAGTGGTACGCGCCGGCCTGCATGCCCGCATCCGCGGCGGCCTGGGCGTCCTGGTCGTAGAAGTCATTTTTGAATCCGACGCCCTCGGTGGCCTTGATAAACGCGAACTTCTGACCGCCCGGGCCAGAAACGGTCTTCCAATCAATCGGGCCACCGCCCGGGTGCTGGTGGCCGGCAACGTCGACGCCGGAGATCAAGCCGGGTAGCGACTGCGCGTCCGCGGTCTTCTGACCGAACGGGCTCACGACGAGCAAGGTGAACACCATCGCGGCGGAGACCACCGCGGCAATGAGGGCTTTGGGGTGGCTGAGCAGGGCGTGCGGGCGCGAGGCGCGCGCGGGGGAAAGCGTCCAGGGTGCGTGCATACCCGGCACTCTAGCGCACTCAATTCACAACTTTCACACGAGACACACCATTGGAGGCGGAAAGTTTGGGAGCAAAAGAGGCGTCGACAAGCGCCCGTCCCTTACAGCGAGCCAGCCGCGCGGGCGCGCTCGATAACCTCGGCGATGTGGGCCACGAATGTATCGATGTCCTCCTCGGTGGTGGTTCGCCCCAGCGTGAGGCGCAGCGCGCCCATGCCATCGCGAGCGTCCACCCCCATGGCCTCGAGCACGTGCGAGACTCGATGCACGCCTGCCGAGCAGGCCGAGCCCGCCGACGCCTCGACGCCGAGCGAGTCCAGCAGCATGAGCATGGACTCCGCCTCCGCCCCCGGGAAGAGCAGGTGCGCGTGGCCGGCCAGGCGGGGTTCGGTCGCGGTCACCTTCGTCCCCGGGACCGCGGCGACGACACGCTCGATGAGCCGGTCGCGCAGGCCCGCGATCCGCGCGTTCTCCGCCTTGCGCTCGTCCAGCGCTTCGCGCAAGGCAGCCGCGGTGGCCGCCGCCGCGGCGACGTCGACGGTGCCGGGGCGCAGCCCTCGCTCCTGGCCGCCGCCGAGCACCACCGGCAGAGGGACCGGGGAACGCTTGGCCAGCAGGATGCCGGAGCCGCGAGGTCCGCCGAACTTGTGTGCGCTGGCGGCCAGCGTCGTCGCTCCCGACGCGTGGAAGTCCACCTCCACCTTGCCCACCGCCTGCACCGCGTCGACGTGCAACGGCGTGCCGGCGGCGTTCGCGCGCTCGGCGGCCTCGCGGACCGGCTGGATCGCGCCAGTCTCGTTGTTTGCCCACATGAGCGTCGCCACCGCGGCGGGATCGTCGAGCGCCGAAAGTTCGCGGACGTGGCCACCCCGGTCTGGCTCCAGCCACGCCACCTCCGCCCCTTCGGTCTGTGCCAGAGACTTGACCGTCTCCAGGACCGCGGAGTGCTCGATCGTGCTCGCGACGACCCGGCGCGGCGCACCCTCCTTCGTCCGGGCACGGTACAGGCCGCGCACCGCGATGTTGTCCGCCTCGGTGCCGGAGCCGGTGAACACGACCTCGACCGGGTCCGCGCCAAGCAGCTCAGCGATGTCCTCGCGCGCCTGCGCGAGAACAGCGTTCGCCGCTCGACCGGAGCCGTACTGCCCGCCCGGGTTGACGGCGTGTGCGTGCTCCACCCAGGCGTCGATAGCCACTTGCCGCATGGGGGTTGTTGCTGCGTGATCCAGATACACCATGCTGCTCATCGTAGCCGTCGCTTACGCCGCGGGGCGGTGCTCCCTCGCGTCGCAGATGTAGGCGAGCGCGTCGTCGCCGACCCGGGCTACAATCACGGCTCGCTGCTGCGTACCTTTGAGTTTGAGCTTCTTGCGCAGCGCGTCGGGGTCCACGTCCACGCCGCGCACGAGGATCTCAACCGACCCGGCGTCGTGGGCGCGGAGGGCCGCCTTCAGCGTCTTCAGCTGCACCACCTCGCGCAGGCGGAACCCGCTGTACCCCGGCGGCACGTCCCGACCGGTCAAAAACGCGATGTGCGGATCGAGCATCCGCAACCCGTGGCGGCGTGCCCACTCCTGCACCAGCCCGGCGCGAATGACGGCGCCGTCGGGTTCGACGATCCACTCCCCCGGCCCGTCGGTGCACTGATCCCCCTCGCCCACGACGTCGCCCGCGCCGCGCACCACGTCCACGAACCCGTCGGCGCGGAGCACGACCGCCTCGCGTCCGGTGCCTATACCGGGGGTGTAGAGGCAGGTCTCCTTCACACCGCCATCCAACGAGACAACGCTGACCAACCCGTCCCACTCCGAGTAGTCAATGCCCGGCGCGCACTTGATCGCCAGCTCCGTACCCCGGTAGGCGTCCACGAGCGCCGGCAGGGGCGGCTCCAGGTCGGCGGGGTCTGTGATGCGACGCCCGTTTTTCCGCCGCGCCGGGTCTGCGACGACCACGCCCCCGGCCCCCGGCACGGACACCGGGTACAGCGCGTCGGCGCGGACGAGCCAGGCGCCGCGGCCGAGGTTGTAGCGCGCCATGCGCAGCCGCGCCTCGTCCAGGTCGGAGCCCAGCCAGGTGAGCCCCGCGTCCACCATGTGCGGGGCCTCGGACCCCACCGAACACGTCACGTCGTGCACGAGCGTCGCGCCCGCGCCGGCGAGCGTGCGCGCGCGGTGCGCGGCCACGAGCGCCGGAGTCGCCTGCTGCGCGGCGTCGGAGTCGGTGAGCCACCAGCCGGGGAACTTCCCGTCCGCCTGCCGCTGCGCGGCGATGAGCGCGGACACGGCGCGGGCGTGCTGCCCAAACTCCGCGTCTAGCCGTGCCCGGTCCGCAAACACGCTCACCTTCGTCAGGGCGATTTCCGGGGCGAGCGCCTCGATCCGCGTGGCGTGCTCCGCCAAGTAGGCGACCTCACTCGGGATGAATGCCATAACGGCCTCCGATCCGGTCCTTGGGTTTGAAAGTGAAAAACTCGGTGAAGCGCTCGTCGTCCACCGGGTCGCCGATCACCGGCGTGATGGTCGCATGCTTTGCCGCGGCCAAGACCTCGTCGACGGTGCCGTACTGCTCGATCAGCCTCAGCTGCGCCCAGGTCGCGGGGGCGAAACGGACCAGCCCGTGGCGCCAGCCCTCCAGCAGAAGGGAGGGCGGGAACCAGTTCGCGTCGTCCGCTTCCCCCGTGTTGCCGTCCGGCTCCTGCCCCGTCGGGTTGGCCGCGATAAAGCTAAACGTGTCGAACCAGTCGCCGCGACCGGATTGCCCCACCCAGCGCGCGAACGGTTTGAGCAGGTCGGCGCACACGTTGAGGTCGTTATCGCGCAGCACGTCCGTCAGCGATATTTCGTGCGACTCCAGTTGGAGGCGCTGGTGGTGGAACGGGCGGGCGTCGGCAAGCAGCTGCCCCTCCTCGTCGACGGCGAGCAGCGTGCCGGATTCCTCGAAGAGCTCGCGCACTGCCGCGAACACCAGCGCGTGTGCCTTGTACTTGGTCACGCCCAGCTGGCGGGCCATGGAGATCGCGCTGCGGCCAAGCCACAGGTCACCGTCGTTCCACGAGCGGCCTGGAAAGTCGCGGCTGTCCACCCCGCCGCCGGGAAACACCGTCACCCCGGGGTAGTTTTTCATGCTCAGCACGCGTTCCTGCATCCAGACTTCCAGCCCCGCTGCGGTGTCGCGCAGCAGGATCACGGTGGCGGACATGCGCGCACCATGGAACCCGCTGACCTCGGTGACGTCGATCTCGTCGCCGCGGTCGGTGGAAAACGCCCCCACGCTGCGCTGCATGCCTCGTCTCATGGTTCCGAAGGGCCCCGAGTGCTTCTCGACGCCCCCGCACTCACTTCCTGTGCGCCCCAGCGCGGGAGGAACGCGCCCGGCGCGCGAAGTAGCGCCCGTCGGCGCGGGTTACCTCGATCGGCTGGTGGTAGGCCTTGGACACGTTCTCGCTGTTCAGCACGTCATCGATGAGCCCTTGCGCGATCACCTCGCCCTCGTCCAGCAGCATGGCGTGCGTGAAGCCGTAGGGAATCTCCTCGAGGTGGTGGGTGATCATCACCATCGCCGGCGCGTCCGGGTCGAGCGCGAGCTCGCCCAGGTAGGCCATGAGGTCCTCGCGGCCGCCCAGGTCCATGCCCGCGGCCGGCTCGTCCATAATGAGCAGCTCCGGGTTGATCATCACCGCGCGCGCCACCATGACCCGCTTCTTCTCACCGTCGGACAGCGTGCCCCAGCGGCGGTCGATGAGGTGCATCGCGCCGACCTGCTCGAGCACGTCCATGGCCTGCTCGTAGTCCATCTCGTCGTAGTCCTCGCGCCACCGGCCCACGATGGCGTAGCCGGCGGAGACAACCAGGTCCCCCACTTTCTCGTCCTCCGGGACGCGCTGCGCGAGCGCCGAGGAGGTCAGCCCGATCGCGGCGCGCAGGTCGCGCATGTCGGTGCGCCCGAGCTGCTCGCCGAGCACGAACGCCGTGCCCTTGGACGGGAACTCCAGGGCCGATGCCATCCGGATCAGCGTGGTCTTGCCGGCGCCGTTCGGGCCCACGATCACCCAGCGCTCATCCAGTTCCACTTGCCAATCCACGGGGCCGACGAGTGTATTGCCGCCGCGGACGAACTCCACGTCGCGGAAGTCGAGCAGGAGGTCTGGGTCGGTCACTGGTTCGGTTGCTTGTGCGTCATTCACGCCTCCCATTCTGTCCTATTTTCCGGCGCATGTGGGGAGGTTGGGGTGCGCGTCGCGCCAGCGCGAAAGTTAGGAGCAACTTAGGCCGGTGCGGTCCTTGCAGTTTCGCTACTGTGGCTAGTGTTACTGACCGGCTCGCGGTTGGCGCAGCACGCGCGTCGCGGGATCCCTACGCCACGTTCGAGGTAGATGACGCCATGGTTGCAAGATTCGGAATTGATGATGTCCGGCCCCAGGTCTCTGGCCGCACGCTGCCATCGAAGGCGGTCGTCGGCGAGGTCGTTCCCGTCTCCGCCCTGGTGTGGCGCGAGGGCCACGACGCGGTGGCCGCAACCCTGGTGATCACCTCCCCCGACGGCGAGCAGTACTCCGTGCACATGCACCCGGAGCCCTACCGCCCCGACTACGTCCACTCCGTCTTCGTGCCCGACGAGCAGGGCCTGTGGCAGTTCCGCGTAGACGCCTGGTCCGACGTCATGGCGACCTGGCGCAACGCGGTGACGAAGAAGCTGGCGGCCGGCCAGTCCGCCGCCGAGCTGGCCAATGACCTCGCCCACGGCATCGAGCTGTTCACCGCCGCCGCCGAGCAAACCCCCGCCCCCGACGCCGCTGTGCTCAGCGACGCAGCATCGGCGCTTGCCGACGATTCCCTCCCCCTCCAGGAGCGCATCGAAGCCGGCCTGAGCGAGGACGTCCTGGACGTGCTCGCCGCCTACCCACTGCGCGACCTGGTTTCCCACGGCCCGGTGTGCGACGTGCTCGTGGAGCGTCGCGAAGCGCTCGTGAACTCCTGGTACGAGCTCTTCCCGCGCTCCACCGGCGGCCGCGACGAGAGCGGCGCACCGGTCCACGGCACGTGGGCGACGACCGCTCAGGCGCTCGACCGCGTGGCGGCGATGGGCTTTGACACCGTCTACTTCCCGCCGATCCACCCGATCGGCGAGGTCAACCGCAAGGGCCGCAACAACTCCGTGACCGCGGCGCCCGGCGACGTGGGCTCCCCCTGGGCCATCGGCTCCAAGGACGGCGGCCACGACGCATTCCACCCGGAGCTCGGCGGCGAGGAAGAATTCCTCGACATGCTCCACCACGCCGACCAGCTCGGCCTGGAGATCGCCCTCGACTTCGCCCTGCAGGCCGCGCCCGACCACCCGTGGGCCGACGACCACCCCGAGTTCTTCACCGTGCTCGCGGACGGCACCATCGCCTACGCGGAGAACCCGCCGAAGAAGTACCAGGACATCTACCCCATCAACTTTGATAATGACCCGGAGACCCTCTACGACGAGGTCTACCGCGTCATCATGTACTGGGTCGAGCTGGGCATCTCTACCTTCCGCGTGGACAACCCGCACACCAAGCCGGTGAACTTCTGGCACTGGCTCATTGCCAAGGTGCACGAGACCCACCCGGACGTCATCTTCCTCGCCGAGGCGTTTACCCGCCCGCCGCGCATGTACGGGCTGTCCAAGGCCGGTTTCTCGCAGTCTTACACCCACTTCACCTGGAAGGTGAGCAAGGAAGAGCTCACCGACTTCACCCAGCTGCTCATCGACGTCGCCGACGTCTCCCGCCCCAACCTGTTTGTCAACACCCCCGACATCCTGCATGCCTCGCTGCAGCAGGGCGGCCCCGCCGCCTTCGCGCTCCGCGCCACACTCGCCGCGACGATGAGCCCGCTGTGGGGTGTCTACTCCGGCTACGAGCTCTACGAGTCCATCCCCGTGCACGGCGGCTCCGAGGAGTACATGGATTCTGAGAAGTACCAGCTGCGCCCCCGCGACTTCGAGGCGGCCCTCGAGCGCGGCCAGTCCCTCGAGCCCTACCTCACCCTGCTCAACCGCATCCGCCGCGAACAGCCGGCCCTGCAGCAGCTACGCCAGATCCGCTTCCACGAGGTGACCAACGACCAGATCATCGCCTACTCCAAGGTCGACGCGGTCACGGGCAACGCCGTCCTCGTTGTGGTCAACCTGGACCCCTGGCACATGCAAGAGGGCATGGTGCATATCGACGCCGCCTCGCTCGGCCTGGACCACGGCGAACCCTTCCCGGTCCACGACCTCATCACCGGCGACCGCTACACCTGGAACGAGCACAACTACGTCCAGCTCGTGCCGCAGCAAAACGTTGCCCATATCTTCCGCCTGCCCGAGGTTGCTCCGGAGCGTCGTGAAGCGCTCGCGTACCGTCAGATCTCGGACCACGACTACCGCCCGTAACCAGCACCTTCTCCATTCGCTTTACTAGAAAGACGATGATGACCGGCCACGAACTTTCCCCCGCAGCGCTCATCCCGGAGCACGACCGCCAACGCCTCCTCGAGTGCAAGCACCACGCACCGCACGACTTCTACGGCCGCCACGCCGTGGCCGGAAACACCGTCGTGCGCACCCGCCTGCTCGGCGCGACCGACGTGCAGCTGCTCATTCACAACGACGCCGTGCAAATGCACCACACCGGCGACGACATCTGGATCGCCGAGCTCGAGGGCGAGCACGCGAGCGACTACCGCCTCAAGGTCACCTACCCGGACGCGGAGCCGCAGATCATCGCGGACCCCTACTTCTTCCTGCCCACCGTCGGCTCACTGGACCTGCACCTGATCGCCGAGGGGCGCCACGAGCGTCTCTGGGAGGTCCTCGGCGCGAACGTCCACACCTACACCACCGACCTCGGCCAGGTCACCGGCACCGCCTTCGCGGTCTGGGCCCCGAACGCCAAGGGTGTGGCGGTCGTCGGCGACTTCTGCAACTGGAACCCAAACCAGTACCCGATGCGCACCCTGGGCTCGACGGGCGTGTGGGAGATCTTCATCCCCGGAATCGCGCCCGGCGCCCACTACAAGTTCGCGGTCCAAACCTCCGAAGGCTACCGCGTGGACAAGGCGGACCCGCTGGCCAAGGCCACCCTCGCCCCGCCGGAGACGGTCTCCGTTGTCGCCGACACCACCGCGTACGAGTGGCGCGACGCCGAGTGGATGCAGCACCGCCAGGGTATGGACCCGGCGAACTCCCCCATGAGCGTCTACGAGTGCCACATCGGCTCCTGGAAGCAGGGCTCGAACTACAACACGCTGCGCGAAGAGCTCGTCCCGTACCTGGTCGAGCACGGCTTCACCCACGTGGAGTTCCTCCCGGTTGCCGAGCACCCCTTCGGTGGCTCCTGGGGCTACCAGGTCAGCGGCTACTACGCACCCACCGCGCGCTGGGGCACGCCAGACGAGTTCCGCGCGCTTGTCGACGAGCTCCACGCGCACAACATCGGCGTCCTCGTCGACTGGGTCCCCGCACACTTCCCCAAGGACGCCTGGGCGCTCGCGCGCTTCGACGGCACCGCGCTCTACGAGCACCCCGACTGGCGCCGCGGCGAGCAGAAGGACTGGGGCACTTACGTCTTCGACTTCGGCCGCAACGAGGTCCGCAACTTCCTCGTGGCGAACGCGCTCTACTGGTGCGAAGAGTTCCACCTCGACGGCCTGCGCGTGGACGCCGTGGCCTCCATGCTCTACCTGGACTACTCGCGCGAACCCGGCGAGTGGCTGCCCAACCAGTTCGGCGGCCGCGAGCACTGGGACGCGGTCCAGTTCCTGCAGGAGATGAACGCCACGGTCCACCGCACCCACCCGGGCGTGATCACCGTAGCCGAGGAGTCCACCGCGTGGCCCGGCGTGACCGCGCCCACCGAGTCCGACGGCCTCGGGTTCTCCCTGAAGTGGAACATGGGCTGGATGAACGACTCGCTGGAGTACTTCTCCCTCGACCCCATCCACCGCTCCTACCACCACAACGAGATCACGTTCTCCCTGGTCTACGCGTTCAGCGAGAAGTACGTCCTGCCGTTTAGCCACGACGAGGTCGTGCACGGCAAGGGCTCGCTGTGGACCCGCATGCCGGGCGATGACTGGAACAAGGCCGCGGGACTGCGCGCGCTCTACGGCTACATGTTCTCGCACCCGGGCAAGCAGCTCATGTTTATGGGCTGCGAGTGGGGGCAGACCACCGAATGGGACGAAGCCCACTCCGTCAACTGGGACAACCTTGCCGACGACTGGGGCCACGACTACCACAAGGGCATCCGTCGCCTCGTGCGCGACCTCAACCTGGTCTACCGCGACACCCCGGCGCTGTTCTCCCAGGACAACACGCCCATGGGCTTCCAGTGGATCAAGGGCGACGACGCGCAAAACAACATCCTCGCCTACATCCGCTGGGGCGCGGACGGATCGGCCGTCCTCGCGGTGGTGAACCTCTCCGGCGCATCGCAGCCGAATTACCGCCTGGGCTCACCCAAGGCGGGCACGTGGGAGCTGCTCATCAACACCGATGACGCTGTCTACGGCGGAGCAGGCAACGAGCTCCTCCCCACCGTGGACACCGAGCCCACCACCTGGGACCAGTTCGACCAGTCCCTCAACCTGCACATCCCGGCGATGAGCGTGCAGCTGTACACGCTGCGTGGCTAGAACAGTGCGCTGGCCAGGGCGGTCCGCGCGTTGATCACGCGCGGATCGCCCGGCTCGAACAAGGTGAAGAGCTCGAGCAGGCGCTCCTTCGCCTTCGGCTCGGCCTTGACGTAGCGCAGCAAACGCTCGAACGCCTTCTCCGGCGCGCCAGCGACAACCTCAGCGTCCGCCGCAACGAGCTGCTTGTCCACGTCCTGCGGGTCCTGCTCCGCCTCCGCGATCGGGTCGGTGGTGCGGCGCTGGGGGTCGAGGCGCTGCAGGACTGCCACCGTCGCCTTCGCCTGCTTGACGGGCTGATTGTCGGGCTCGTCGGCCAAGATGGCGTTATAAAGCGCGGTGGCCCCCTCGAAATCGCTCCTATTCAGCGCGGCGGTTGCCTGGGCCAGTCGCGGGTCTTCCGGCTCGGGGGCATCCGTCTCCGGCTCGTCGTCCAGACCCTGCAGCTGCGGGCCGACGTTGTTCACCAGCGCGTCGACCCACTGCTTGAGCTGGTCGGCGGGCTGGTTGCCCTCAAAGTTAGTCACCGGTTGGCCGGCTGCCAGCGCCACCACCGTCGGCAGGGCGCGAAGACCGAACATCTGCGCCACCTGCGGCGTGGCGTCCGCGTCGACGTACGCGACGAGGAACTTGCGCTGCCCCGCCGCCAACTGCTGCAGCGTCGCCTTGAGCGACTCCGAATCCTCCGACCGGGAAGTGCCAATCATCAGCACCACCGGCACCTGCACGGAGCGCTGGAAGGCGCGGGCCTCGATGTCCTTCTCGGTGACCGTGATAAACGGCTCGAATCCGCCCTCCTTGAGCTGCTGCTGCGCCTCCTTCTGCTCCACCAGCTTGTTCAGGTCAACTGCGCCTGGTCCGAAATCCGGCATTTAGTTCGCTCCTTCGTCATTGGCGTCATTGACGTCATTGGCGTCATTGGAAAAGTGCTTCTCTAGCGACGCGACTTTTTGGTGCATCATGTCGGTGTAGCCCGGCCTGATGTCAGCTTTGATCACCAACGATACCCGTGGGGACACCGCCTCCACCGCTTGCGTGGCACGCTTGATCACGTCCATGACCTCGTCCCACTCCCCCTCGATCGTGGTAAACATCGCGGTCGTCTCGTGCGGCAGCCCGGATTCGCGCACGACGCGCACGGCGCGCGACACGGCTTCCGACATCTCTGCAGTAGCGCTATTGGTCACCGTTGGGGCGACAGAAAATGCAGCAATCATGCGGCCCAGCCTACCCGGACGGACGCTACCGCTTCTCCCAGCAGTGCTTGTGCCAGTGGCGGCGATCGTCGCCACGCCCGCCTGTGTCGCGCGGCCACGCCACCACGTGCGCCACGCCCGGCGGAATGTTCTGGTTGCATCGCGGGCACACGTAGAACTTATTCGCCGCTGCGGCGCCGATCTGGCGCACGAGGTAGATCTCCCCGTTCGCCCAACTTGGGCCCTCGACCTCCTGGGTCCCAATGAATGTGGACCCGTCGCGCGGCAGCACGTAGGACGGGGTGACGTTGTGTCTCCGGTTCCGTCTCGGCATCGTTTCCCCTTCGCGCCTAGAAGAGCCGCAGCTCGTCGGACTCGATGCCGCGGAGCTCGTCGTAGTCCAGGGTGAGGCAGCGGAAGCCGCGGTCCTCGGCGAGCGTGCGCGCCTGCGGCTTGATCTCTTGCGCCGCGAACACCCCGCGCACCGGCTTGAGCACCTCGTCGCGGTTGAGCAGCTCAACGTAGCGAGTGAGCTGCTCAACGCCGTCGATCCCGCCGCGCCGCTTGATCTCTACCGCCACGGTCTGTCCGTCTGCATCCCTGGCGAGGATGTCCACCGGACCGATCGCCGTGGGGTATTCGCGGCGCACCAGGCTGTAGCCCTCGCCGAGGGTGCCGATGTGCTCCGCCAGCAGCTCCTGCAGGTGCGCCTCGACGCCATCCTTGACCAGCCCCGGGTCCTCGCCCAGCTCGTAGGAGGAGTCCGACAGGATCTCTTCCACCGTGATGCGCAGCTGCTCCCCCTTCGGGTTCTCCACGATCCAGAGTTGCTCGCCGGTATCCTCGCCGTCGATGTCGACCACCGCTTCCTCCTTCAGGGTGCACGGCGGCGTCATCCAGTTCAGGGGCTTGTAGGCACGGTCGTCCGCGTGGACGGACACCGAGCCGTCGGATTTCAGCAAGATGAGGCGCAGCGCGGACGGAAGGTGCGCCGCGAGGCGACCAACGTAGTCAACGGAGCAACGAGCTATGACGAGACGCATGCACCACAGGGTACCGGGCGCGCAGCGGGGAACAGAAACGGGTCGGGTGGGTGCGCGGTGGCGTCGAGAAGCACTTAGGCGCGGCCCCGCTGCACGCGCTGTGCCAGCGAGCGAACGTCCACGCGCTGCTGGCGACGATCCGGCGCAGACTCCACCCAGGAAATGAGCGCCATCTCCACGTGGCGATCCGCCGCAAACTCGAGTTGCCCGCGCGGGCTGGTCATTTCCAGGACCGTCGACACCCCCGGCATAATCTCCTGCTCATCCGCAGTCAGGTCGCGCACCCCGTTGATAGTCAGGTCGCGGCGGTCCAGCGCGTAATCGTAGTTTGACGACAGCGACCGCAGCTTATAAAACTGCAGCTCTTCCCCCGTGTATCGCAGAATACCGTGCCGCCAGCCGTGCAGCCCCTGGGCCGGCAGCTTGCGGATCAGCGCGCGCCCGCCGGAATTCCGGAACATGGCAAACCGCCAGATCGCAATACCCGTGACCCCGATGACCACAAGCAGCACCACAGAGACGATGATCTCCATCGACACCTCCCTGCGAGATTCCGTTGTTGCCAGGCCCCCGCACATCGTGGAAGCACGCTTATGCGATAATCCTACTTTGCTGCGCAGACAATGCAAGCATCATCGGGGCAGCCGCTTAACGACGTCGCGCCCCCACCTACTTCACGGCAGGTGGGGGCGCGAAACGTACAAGGAAGGAGCGTGCGTTGCCCTCCTCCCGGGCGCTGACGCAAACTCGGTCTAGCGCGAGCTGTTGCGGCGAACCGCGGCAAGCTCGGCCTCCGAGCGGGCCTTCACGAGCGAGTCGTCGGCGCGCAGGCCGGACTCTGCCTCGGTGGTGTCAACCTCGTCCGCGAGCTTCGCGAAGTCAGCGAGGATGGTCACCTTGTCGCCCTGGACGGAGAGGAACCCGCCCTGCACAGCGGCGACGATGCGGTCGCCGCTGGTGGGACGGATGGTCACCACACCGTTCTCCTTGAGCTGGCCAAGGAACGGCTCGTGACCGGGCAGCACGCCGATCTCACCTTCGATGGTCTGGGCGGTGACGATGCTGGCCTGACCCGACCAAAGCATGCGGTCCACCGACACCAATTGCGCGGTAAGTTCAGCCATGTCTGCCTCCTAGCCCTGCAGCTTCTGGTACGCGGCCTCGACGTCGTCGAGACCACCGAGGTTGCTGAAGGCCTGCTCCGGGTAGGCGTCGAACTCGCCTTCGCAGAGCTTGTCGAAGGCCTCGATCGTCTCCTCGAGCGGGACGTAGGAGCCCTCGTCGCCCGTGAACTTCTTCGCCACGAAGAAGTTCTGGCCGAGGAAGCGCTGCAGCTTACGAGCACGCATAACGGTGATCTTGTCCTCTTCGGACAGCTCGTCCATACCAAGAATGGCGATGATGTCCTGCAGCTCCTTGTTCTTCTGCAGAATACCGATCACCTTCTGCGCGACAGCGTAGTGACGCTCGCCGACGATGCCCGGCTCCAGGATGCGGGAGGTCGAGGTCAGCGGGTCCACAGCCGGGTAAATACCCTTGGAGGCAATGGAACGCGACAGCTCGGTCGTCGCATCCAGGTGGGCGAAGGTGGTCGCCGGTGCCGGGTCGGTGTAGTCATCGGCCGGCACGTAGACCGCCTGCAGCGAGGTAATGGAGCGACCCTTCGTGGAGGTAATGCGCTCCTGCAGCACGCCCATCTCATCAGCCAGGGTGGGCTGGTAGCCCACGGCGGAAGGCATACGACCCAGCAGGGTCGAGACCTCGGAACCGGCCTGGGTGAAACGGAAGATGTTGTCGATGAAGAGCAGCACGTCCTGGTTCTGCACATCGCGGAAGTACTCCGCCATGGTCAGGCCGGACAGGGCCACGCGCATACGAACCCCTGGCGGCTCATCCATCTGGCCGAAAACAAGGGCCGTATCTGGGAGCACGCCCATCTCTTCCATTTCGAGGAAGAGGTCGGTGCCCTCACGGGTACGCTCGCCGACGCCGGCGAAGACCGACGTACCAGAGAACTCGCGGGCGATACGGGTAATCATCTCCTGGATGAGGACCGTCTTGCCCACACCTGCGCCGCCGAAAAGGCCGATCTTGCCGCCCTTCACGTACGGGGTGAGCAGGTCGATGACCTTAATACCCGTTTCCAGGATCTCGGTCTTACCCTCGAGGTCCTTGAAGGCCGGCGGCTGGCGGTGGATGCCCCAGCGCTCGCCGCCCTCGCCGACGCTCGGGTCATCCAGGCACTGGCCGAGTGCGTTGAACACGTGGCCCTTGACCTGGTCGCCGACCGGGACGGAGATCGGGTTGCCGGTGTCGAGCACCTTCGCGCCACGCACAAGACCGTCGGTCGGGGCCATGGCGATGGTACGCAGCAGGTTGTCGCCCAGGAACTGGGCGACCTCGAGCACGATGGTGCGGGACATGCCCTCGAGCTCGATGTCGACCTCGAGTGCGTTGTACAGAGCGGGCAGCTCGCCGCGCGGGAACTCCACGTCGACGACTGCGCCGATTACGCGAACGACGCGTCCGTTGTCAGAACCCTGCGGGTTCTGCGCGGACTGTGCCTCGTGGGCTGCAGCCTTGGTCTCGGCCTCGCCCACCGGCTCATCGTTGCGCTCATCAAATGATTGAGCAGTAGTCATGATTTAGTCACTTTCTCCACTACCGGACAGCGCGCCAGCGCCGCCGATAATCTCGGTGATTTCCTGGGTGATTTTTGCCTGACGGGCTTGGTTAGCCTCACGGGACAGATTGTTCGCCAGGTCGGTGGCGTTATCCGTCGCGTTCTTCATCGCCGTACGGCGAGAAGCGGATTCCGAAGCCGATGCTTCCAAGAAGATCGAGTAGAGCGACCTGGAAACATATGTCGGAAGCAGCGAGGTCAGCAGCGTGTCCGGATCGGGCTCGAAGCTCATATCCGGGTTCACGGAGCCGTCCTGCTCCAGCATGCTCTTCTGCTCGTACTCGAATTCCTCGAGGACGGGCTCGATGGGCAGCAGCTGGTGCACGCGCGCTTCCTGCGAGAGCATAGACACGAATTCGGTGTAGACAACGTGCACTTGGTCGAAACCGCGCACGCCCTGGCCCTCCGTGCCGTTGACGCCTTCGCGCCATTTGGCGGTGTCCTCGGAACCAGCCATGAAACCGTCGATGATGTGGCGACGCACGTTGTGCGTATCCTCCCACGACGGCTTCTGGGACCAGCCGGTCCACGCGCCAGCGACGTCCATGCCACGGAACCGGAAGTGGGTAACTCCCTTGTTACCGGTGACGTAGCGAACCACCTCGTAGCCTGCGTCGCTCAGCATGCGCTCAAGCTCGGCGGCCTTCTTCAGCACGTTGTGGTTGTAGCCGCCAGCCATACCGCGGTCAGAGGTGACCACGAGGATCGCCGCGACTCGCCCACCATCACGCTCCCGGAGCATGGGGTGGTCGAGGGAGCTCGCGGCGGCGAGGCGTTCCATGACGTCTTGCATCTCGTCCGCGTACGGCTTCGCCGCAGCGACGCGAGCCTGGGCCTTGGTGATCTGCGACGTAGCGATCAGCTCTTGGGCCTTCGTGATCTTCTTCGTTGAGTTGACGGACCGGATGCGGTCACGCAATTCGCGAAGTGTTGCCATGGTGCTGTTTCCTCCCTTCCTTTATGTAGGTCCTAAAATCCTGCGCGCTGCAGAACCTAGGAGCGGCTGACGTTGAGCTTGTTCTTGGACACTTCGCCGGCGTCCAGGGCCTGCGCCTCCGGCTCGCGCACGACACGCTCGCCCGAGGAAGCCTGGAAGGTGCGAGCGAACTCTTCGTTGACGCGCTTGATGGCGTCCTTCGAAGCGTCGTCAAGCTGCTTGCCGCCCTCGATCTGGCTAAAGACCTCGGGTGCGGAGGACTGGATGGCCTCCTGCAGCTCGGACTCGTAACGGCGGACATCCTCGACGGGAACGACGTCGAAGAGGCCCTCGTTCGCTGCCCAGATGGACACGATCTGGTACTCAACCGGTTGCGGTGCGTTCTCGGACTGCTTCAGCAGCTCGACCAGACGCTGACCGCGCTCAAGCTGCTTCTTGGAAGCAGCGTCGAGGTCGGAAGCGAAGGCCGCGAACGCCTCGAGGTCGCGGTATGCGGCGAGGTCCAGACGCAGGTTACCTGCGACCTTCTTCATGCCCTTGGTCTGCGCAGCGCCACCGACACGGGAGACAGAGATACCCACGTCGATAGCCGGGCGCACGCCCTGGTTGAACAGGTCGGACTGAAGGAAGACCTGGCCGTCCGTAATGGAAATGACGTTGGTCGGAATGAACGCGCCCACGTCGTTTGCCTTGGTCTCGATGATCGGCAGTGCGGTCAGGGAGCCAGCGCCGAGCTCGTCGTTCAGCTTCGCTGCACGCTCCAGGAGACGGGAGTGCAGGTAGAAGACGTCGCCCGGGTATGCCTCGCGGCCCGGCGGGCGGCGCAGCAGCAGCGAGATCGCACGGTAGGCCTCGGCCTGCTTGGTCAGATCATCGTAGATGACCAGGACGTGCTTGCCCTGGTACATCCAGTGCTGGCCGAGTGCAGCGCCGGAGAACGGTGCCAGCCACTTGAAGCCTGCGGAGTCGGACGCCGGAGCCGCCACGATGGTGGTGTACTCCAGCGCACCGTGATCCTCCAGGGTCTTGCGCACACCAGCGATGGTGGAGCCCTTCTGGCCCACAGCCACGTAGATGCAGCGCACCTGCTTCGACGGGTCACCGGTCTCCCAGAAAGCCTTCTGGTTGAGGATGGTGTCGATGCAGACCGCGGTCTTACCGGTCTTGCGGTCACCAATGATGAGCTGACGCTGGCCGCGGCCGATCGGGGTCATGGCGTCAATCGCCTTCATGCCCGTCTGCAGCGGCTCCTCGACCGGCTGGCGGTCGAGAACGCCTGCGGCCTGGAGCTCCAGGGCGCGCTCTTCTTTGGACTCAATCGGGCCAAGGCCGTCAATCGGCTGACCCAGGGGGTTGATTACTCGGCCAAGGAAGTCTTCCCCAACGGGGATGGACAGGACTTCGCCCGTCCGCTTGACTTCGTCGCCTTCGGTCAGGGACTCAAAGTTACCCAGCACCACGACACCGATGGAATCGGTCTCGAGGTTCTGTGCGACGCCAATGACGCCGTTCGGGAACTCGAGCAGCTCGTTCGTCATGCACCCTGGCAGCCCGGAAACCTGGGCAATACCATCTGCAGCCGAAGTCACCACGCCGACCTCCTCACGGGAGGCCTCCGCGGAGTAGCTCGAGGTGTAGTTCGCTATCGCGCTACGGATCTCATCGGAGGAGATCGTCAGCTCCGCCATGTTCTTCCTGCTCTCGGTAGTTTGTTCCAGCATTATCTTCGTTCTAAAGGGCCGCGTTGGCAGCGACGTCGGTGCGCAGGCGCGTGAGCTTGCCACGCGTCGAACCGTCAATCACTTCGTCACCAACGCGGATAACCACACCACCGAGGAGGCTGGGGTCAACCTCGGAGTGGATGGCCATCTCGCGGCCGTAAATCTTCTCAAGCTTCTGCGCCAGGACGCCGCGCTGGGAGTCGGACAACTCCTCCGCGGTGGCGACACGTGCCACGGTCTTGCCACGCATACCGGCAAACTCGGAGGACAGCTCCACCAAGTCATCTACCGGGTTGTGGCGCGGGCGACCGATGACCTGCAAAGCCAAAGCCTCGGTGAACATCGTCACCTTGCCGTAAATCACGTTTGCCAGCAGTCCTCGCTTCTTCTCGGAGGCCGCCGTGCGGTCGGACAACAGCTGGGTCAGATCCTTTTCGCGCTCCAGCACGTTGGCGAGCTGGTACAGCTCAGTTTCAACCTGCTCGAGCTTGCCGTCTTTCTCGGCACCGCGCGCGATTGCGCGGCGGCCGAGGTTGACCAGCCCGGTGCGGAACTCGCGGGGCGTGGACCACTCCTGCTCGGCTGCTGCCAGCAGGACCTCAAGCGTCGGATCTGCGACCTTGGCGCTGAACACGTCGCGCATAATGCCGGTGCGCTGGGAGCTTTCCACCGAGTTATCAGCAACGGCGATGCGCAGTGCGCGCTCGCCGTCGAGCTGGTTCACGATGAGGAAGAGCTCAGCACCGACGTTCATCGCCACGGCGACGGCATTGTCGGAATTCTGGATCAGCTGATCAAGCTTCTCCGAGACCTTTGCTTGTGCTTCGCGACTCGCTGCCTTCATCTCGCCTACTTTCTCGTCGAGACGTTGTCGAGCTCAGAGAGGAAGGAGTCGATCGTGTTCGAGCGGCGGGTGGAGTCCGACAGCTCGGTGCCAAGCAGACGCTCGGCGAGGTTGATCGAGTTCTGGCCCAAATCGTTGCGCAGCTCTGCGACGACCTGCTCACGGGATGCCAGAAGCTGCTTCTCTCCAGCTTCCACAATGCGCTTGGACTCTGCCTCCGCGCGCTCGCGGGACTCCGCCTCGATCTCCTTACCCTTGGTGCGGGCAGCTTCGCGGATCGCGGCGGCCTCGGCGCGTGCCTCGGCAAGCTCAGCATTGTTCTTTTCCAGGGCAGCCGATGCTTCAGCCTGGGCAGCCTGAGCGCGCTCAATGCCACCCTTGATTTGGTCTTCGCGCTCCGCCAGCACTTCCCGGAACTTCGGAAGCACGTACTTCCAGAAGAGGAGGAAGATGATGATGAAGACGACAAGCGACCAAACCACGTCGTACGGGGCAGGCAGAAGCACGGAGGGCTCCGAAGTCATCGGAATCTCCTCGGTCCCTTCTGCCGCCACGAGAAATTCGTTGACGTTAGTCATTGGTTGCTCCTGTTCTAGAAATGAAATCTGTTCGCTAGGTGGTGCGAGCTTTTCTTAGAACAGGAAGCCGGCAACGAGGCCGATGAGGGCAAGGGCCTCAACGAAGGCGATACCCAGGAACATGGTGGTACGCAGCTGACCAGCCATCTCGGGCTGGCGAGCCATGCCCTCAACGGTCTTGCCAACCAGCATGCCGATACCGATGCCGGGGCCGATGGTGGCGATGCCGTAGCCGATGGATTGGAGGCCGTCGAACGCGGTGACAGACTCGTTTGCCTGGGCGAGGATGATGTCGTTCATGTGAAAGTCGTTCCCTTTCTAGGTGCTCCCCCGCTCCTAGTGCGGGAGGGCGAGTGACAATGTGGAGGGGTTATTCAGTTTGACCGGTTGGTCGCGCTTTGTTAGTGCGCATCCGCATGCAGCGATAGTTCGATGTACACCGCCGTCAGCAGGGCAAAAATGTATGCCTGCAGGAAAATAACGATGAGCTCGTAGAGCGTGAACAGAATCGCAGCAATGATGGTCAGGCCACTGAATGCGGTCCACCCGTTGAGCTGCCAGAAGAAGAAGTTCGTAGCAGAGTACAGCAGGACCAAAATGATGTGGCCGGCCAGGAAGTTCGCCATCAGACGAATTGCCAGGGTGACCGGACGCAGGATGAAGGTTGAGAAGATCTCAATCGGCACCACGAGGAAGTGGAGGAAGAAAGGCAGTCCAGGAATGACGGTGGAGTGCTTGAAAAACGCCACACCGTAGCGCTGGACGCCCGCGTAGATCATCGCGATGTAGGCAACAACCGCCAGCACGGCCGGCATGCCGATACGTGCATTTGGTGAGATGTTGAGGAACGGAATGATCGTCGCGGCATTCATGAACAGCACGGTGAAGAAGATGGTGGCAATGACCGGCAGGAACCGGTTTCCGTCCTTCTTCCCCAACGTATCTTCTGCAATGTTGACGCGGACGAAGTCCACGCCCATCTCTGCGAAGTTTTGCAGCCCCTTAGGAACCAGCTTCGGCTTCCTAAAGGCAATAACAAAGAGGACCACAAGGATTGCCGCGACAAGAAGTCGGACAAGCATAATGCGGTCGAGCGCGAACCATCCATTGGCAAAGTCTTCACCAATGAACTGGTCGTACGTGTGCCCCGGGAAAATTTCTGGACCAAGTTCGGGTGCGTGGAATGAACCCTTCATGGCCAAAGTTGTAACGCTCAGCGTTCTCTCCCGTTCTCGGGCCGCATCCTCAAAGAATGCGGTGCGATGGACGTCTTCATCAAGGCTGTCTCCCGCGGCGGACTCCGTCGCACATCTGCTTCCGCGGGGACAGGGGAGTCTCTTCAGGCAGCGAGACCCAGCGGCGCTGGGCAGTCCCCTGCCTCAAGTAAGCCCAGCGGATACTTTAACAGGTCGTCATGAGTTTCCTGGACTTTGGGGGGACTCGGACACTATGCACCCTCAACCTGGGAAGTTTGCGCCCAACTTTGACTCAACAGCCTGCAGATTTGCCCTCCTGTAACATCAATCACACACACGCGAAAAGGGGTGGAATTTTCCCCTTCTTTGGCCAAGGCGTGGGCCTGGCTACCCCCGGTTGCGCACCTCCGGGGGCAGGCCGGATCGGGGATAGCTCGGGGCTAGCTCAGGTACGACGTCCTCGTCGTAATAACGCCCCACGCCTCGGCGGCCAGCGCGACGACGAGCGCCGCGAGCGTGGTGACACCGAACGCCGTCGAATCATAAAAGTTGAAGTTACGCAACCAGACGAAGAGTAAAATCAAGACCACCATCTTGACCAGCCACCCGCCGAGGACGACCGCCATCGTGGTGCTGGGCGAGGATTCGGAGGTCACCAGGACGGTGACCGCGGTAGCCAGCACGAACCCACCGCCAATGGCCACGCCCAAGAGCACGGCCCAGATCCCGGGGAGATCGCGCGTGGCGCCCCATGCCATCAGGCTGATCAACGTGAGCGCGACGAGCGCTCCCCCGGCAACCTTGAGGGCTCGGATGATTGGCCGACGCTGGTCCGTGTATTCGGAAGCGTCGCGGACGTTAAGGTCGCGGGGCTGGGATTCCGGATTCGGGCTGGAAGTAGTCACGATGGGTAAGTTTACCTACGCGCGTGCTCGATCTCCCCGCGCCCTCTCCCCTCGCCGGACCCCAGCGGGGCCTCGACCGGTTTCGGCCCAATCTTTCCGGCCATCAACGGGACGAGAGTGAGCAGAAAGGCGCCGAGCAAGAGTACAGCGGTGAACACCGCTGCCACCCGCACCGGGACGATCGAGAAGCTCACCGCGCCAAACGCCACTGCGGCCACCCAAAAGTACAGCACAAGCACGGTGCGTCGGTGCGTATGACCCAAGCGCAACAGCCTGTGGTGGATGTGCCCGGCGTCCGCAGCAAAGGGGCTTTGCCCCCTCGCGGTGCGTCGAATCACCGCCCAAACCAGGTCCACCACCGGAAGCGCAATCGCAGCAGCGACCACGATGATCGGACTGATCAACGCCACCAGGTCTGCGGTCCCGTACAGCGACATGTTGATTTTGCCCGACGCCGAGATCGACGCCGCAGCCAGCAACAATCCGATCAGCATCGCGCCCGAGTCGCCCATAAAGATGCGCGCCGGCTCAAAGTTGTGCGGAAGGAAACCCGCGCAGATACCCACGAGGGCCGCGCAGATGATCGCAGGCGGATACGCGGACACGGCGCCGCCCTGCTCGTGCAGGACGGTGAGCGAAAACACCAGGATCGCTGCGCCGGCGATGACGCCGATCCCCGCGGCGAGCCCGTCGATGCCGTCAACGAAGTTCACGGCGTTGACCAGCAGCACCGTAAACACGGCAGCGATCACCATCCCCTGCATCTGGTCCAGAATCAGCGTGGTGCCCTCACCGAAGGGCACGTAGAACACGGTGAACGCGATGCCCATCAGGCACATAATGATGGCGGCCAAGAACTGCCCCAGCAGCTTCGTCATCGCGCCGAGCTCGTAGAGGTCGTCCACGATACCCACGATGACGATCGCAAACGCGCCCGCCAGCACCGCCGTCATCTCCGGGGTGATCGGCGCAAACCCGCGGGTCAGCGCGGGAAGCTGCTGTGCGAGGAACACGGCGCAAACGAAGCCGGTGAACATAGCAAGCCCGCCCACGGACGGCGTCGGCTGCGTGTGCACGTCTCGTTTGCGGACCTCCGCGACACGCCCGGTGCGCACGAGCAATGAGCGCACCGGGCCGGTGGCTAGGTACGTGATTGCGGCGGCTACGAGCAGGACGAGGCCGAGCTCGCGCAGCGGGACGCCAGCTCCCGTCATCTACTTCCTCCGCAAGCTCTCCGGGTCAAGGTTCAGGACTTCACCGAGCCGCTCGGCGCTGATCGCTGCCTCGCGCAAGATCTGCGGGTGGCGGCCGGAAATGTCGATGATCGTGGAAGGCTCTCCCACCTGCGCGTCGCCACCGTCGAGGTACACGCCGATCGCGTCGCCAAACTGCTGCTTCGCGTTCGCTGCGTTGAGCGCCGGCGGATTACCCGAGATGTTGGCGGACGACACCGCCATCGGCCCCGTCCGCTGAAGCAGCTCCAGCGCGAGCGGCTGGTTGGGCATGCGCAGCAGCACGGTGCCGCGCGTATCGCCCAGGTTCCACGGCAGGCTCGGCGCCTCCGGGACGACGATGGAGAGCCCACCCGGCCAAAACGCCTCGACCAGCGTCTTCGCCGTGTCGGAGAACTCCCGCACGAGCCCCTGAATGGTGGTCCAGGAGCCGACGAGCACCGGCACCGGCATGTCCGGCCCGCGGCGCTTGGTGGCCAGGAGGCTCGCCACGGCGTCGTTATTAAAGGCGTCAGCGCCGATCCCGTAGACCGTGTCCGTGGGCAGCACGACGCAGCGACCCGCCTGCACCTGTTCGACCGCAGCGGTCAGCCCCGCCTCGCGCCCGCTCGGCTCGAGGCAGTTGTAGATCATGCTCCCCATATCGCTCCTTCGGTTCCGTTTCGGCTACAGCTTACTCGCGCACACAAACCGGTTCCGCCCGGCCAGGTCGCGCAGTACCGTCGGCGGACCGAAACCGCCGCAGGCCTCAATCACGGAGCAGGTGCTTGTCGACGTCACGTCGTCATGCTCCACGCCCAACCAGCCCCCGGGGCGCAGTAGTCGCTGGGCCACCGGTACGAGCCCGCGGATTGCGTCCATGCCGTCGGCGCCGGAGAAGACGGCCTCGGGCGGGTCGCAGTACACCTCCGGCTCGAGGTTCGGGGTGTCCGGGACGTACGGCGGGTTGGCCACCACGAGGTCCACCGCGCCGTCGAGGTCGCGGAGGAGCTGGGGGTCGGTCATGGAGGCGTCGACAAGCGTGATGCCCACCCCGTTCGAGGCGGCGTTGCGCGCCGCGTACTCACGCGCGGTGGCGGAGAGCTCGACGGCGTACACGCGCGCTTCGGGGATATGGCTGGCAACGTAGATAGCCAGCGCCCCCGAGCCGGTGCCCATGTCCACCACGGTGGGTGCCAGCGTGCCGGCGAGGGTGCGCACGGCCCAATCGGCCAGGACTTCCGTTTCCGGGCGCGGGATGAACACGCCAGGGCCGACGGCGAGGTCGAGCGGCCCGAAGGGGGCCGTGCCCGTGATGTGCTGGAGCGGCTCACGCTGCGCACGACGCTTGACCACGCCAGCGAAACGCTCAGCAAACGTCTCGTCCACATCTGCAAACATAACCGCCATCGGGCTCATGCCCAGCACGTGGGCGGCGAGCAGGCGGGCGTCGACGTCCGGGGTGGGGACGCCGGCGTCGGCGAGGATCGAGGTGGCGTCGAGAAGCTGCTCCCGCATCGTGGTGCGCCTACTCGGCTTCAAGTCGCTCCTGGCGCTCGTGGGTCTGCAGCGCGGTGATCAGATCCTCCATGTTGCCGTCGAGGACCGAATCCAGGTTGTTCGCCTTGAAGTTGATGCGGTGATCCGAGATGCGGTTCTCCGGCCAATTGTAGGTGCGGATGCGCTCCGAACGGTCCATCGTGCGGACCTGGGAGGCGCGGCCTTCGGCCTCGGCGGCCTCGGCCTTCTCGCGCTCCAGCTGGTCCAAGCGGGCCTGCAGGACCTGCATCGCGCGGGCGCGGTTCTGGATCTGGGAGCGCTCGTTCTGGCAGGTCACCACGATGTTGGTGGGCAGGTGTGTGATGCGCACCGCGGAGTCCGTGGTGTTCACGCCCTGGCCACCCTTACCGGAGGAGCGGTAGACGTCGACGCGGATGTCCTTCTCGTCGATGTGGACGGACTCGACCTCGTCGGCCTCCGGGAAGACGTAGACGCCTGCCGCGGAGGTCTGGATGCGGCCCTGGGACTCGGTGACGGGCACGCGCTGCACGCGGTGGACGCCGCCCTCGAACTTCAGCTTGGACCAGGCGCCGTCGCGCGACGGGTTCTTCGCCTTGACGGACACCGTCATGTCCTTGATGCCGCCGAGGTCGGTCTCCGCGGCGTCGAGGACGTCCCACTTCAGGCCGTTCTTCTCGCAGTACTTCTGGTACATGCGCGCCAGGTCGCCCGCGAACAGGGCGGCCTCTTCGCCGCCCGCACCGGCTTTGAGCTCCATGATGACGTCGTCGCCATCGTGCTCGTCGCGCGGGGCGAGGAGGTCTGCGAGCTCCTCCTCCAGGCGGACGATCTCGCCCTCGAGGCGCTCCGCCTCCTCCGCGAACTCCTTGTCCTCGCTGGCCATCTCGGCTGCCGCCTCGTGGTCGTCCTTGGCCTGCTGGAGCGCGTCGTTCGCTTTGATGATCGGCTGCAACTCGGCGTAGCGCTTGGACAGCTTGCGGAACAGGTTCTGGTCCGAGGTTACCTCCGGGTCACTCATCTGAGCCTGGATGCCCTGGTACTCGGAGACATAGTCGTCTACAAGTGAGACTTCATTCGCCATTACTTGTACTCCTCTTCGTCTTTGTCCGCGACCATGGGAGCGGAGTTGGCCACGCCCATGAGGAACTCGCCGTTCGACTTCGTCTTCTTCAGCTGCTTAATCAGCATATCGATGGACTGCTGCGGATCCAGCGCCGAGAGGATGCGGCGCAGCTTGTGCATAATGCGCGTCTCCTCCGGGCTCATGAGCAGATCATCCTTACGCGTACCGGACGGGTTGACGTCCACCGCCGGGAACACGCGACGCTCCGCGATCTTCCGGTCCAGCTTGAGCTCCGCGTTACCGGTGCCCTTGAACTCCTCGAAGATGACGGTGTCGCCGGCGGAACCGGTCTCCACCATGGCGGTCGCGATGATGGTCAGCGAGCCGCCCTCCTCAATGTTTCGGGCTGCGCCCAGGAAGCGCTTCGGCGGGTACAGGGCGTTGGAGTCCACACCACCGGAAAGGATGCGGCCCGACGCCGGCGAGGAGTTGTTGTACGCGCGGCCCAGGCGGGTGATGGAGTCGAGCAGCACGACGACGTCCTGCCCCATCTCCACCAGACGCTTCGCACGCTCGATCGCGAGCTCCGCGACGGCAGTGTGCTCTGACGGCGGGCGATCGAAGGTCGACGCGATAACCTCGCCCTTCACGCTGCGCTGCATGTCCGTGACCTCTTCCGGGCGCTCGTCGACGAGAACGACCATGAGGTAGCACTCCGGGTTGTTAGTGGCGATCGCGTTGGCGATGTTCTGCAGGATCGTCGTCTTACCAGCCTTCGGCGGGGAGACGATCAGCGCGCGCTGCCCCTTACCAATCGGCATGACCAGGTCGATCACGCGGGTGGTGAGGATCTTCGGCTCGGTCTCCAGGCGGAGGCGCTTGTTCGGGTACAGCGGGGTGAGCTTGTGGAACTCGGCGCGCTGCTTCGCCTCCTCCGTGGTCATCCCGTTGACGGAGTCGACGCGGACGAGCTGGTTGTAGCGCTGGCGGTTGCGGCCGTTGCCGTGGGAATGGCTTTGCCCGTTCTGGCGAACCTGGCCGATCACGGCGTCGCCCGCGCGCAGGCCGTTCTGGCGCACCAGCTTCTGGTTCACGTACACGTCTGCGCTGTTCTTGCGGTAACCGGTGGTGCGAACAAACGCGGCGTTGTTGTCCACGATGTCCACGATGCCGGCAACTTCCTGCAGCTCCTCCGGGTCGAACTGCTGGTTGTTGTCGTTCTGATTGTGCTGGTTGTCGCGGTTGTCACGGTTTCGGTTCCGGTTGCGGCGGTTCCGGCGGCCGCGGCGCCCGCCGCCGCCCTGGTTGCCGTCGTCGTTGTTGTTGTTCCGGCCACCGCGATTGTTGTGCTTGCCGCCGCGGCCGTTGTTGTCGTTGTTGTTGTCGCGATTGTCGTGATCATTGTTGTCACGCTTCTCATCGCGCTTGTCGTCGCGATTGTTGTTGTCGTCCTGGTCCTGGCGTGCGCGGTTGCGGCGCGCCCGACGCGCGGCCGAGCGCGATTCGTACTTCTGCCCCTCGTTCTCAGCCTGCTCGCCCTGCTGCGGCTGTTCCGCTTGCGTGTCCTGCGCTGCGTGCTCACCGTCCGCGGGACCAGCGGAGCGTCGAGAAGCGCGGCGGTGATGCCCTTCGTTGGTGTGTTCCTCGGCTGCTGCCTCGGCCGCCGCGGCGCGTGCCTTGCGCGGAACCTCCCCGGTCACAATCGCCTGGATCAGGTCGCCCTTCCGCAAACCGGAGACGCCCTTCAGGCCCTTTTCCGCCGCCATCTTGCGCAGCTCGGGGATCTTGAGTGCGGAAAGATCGGCGTTGCCGCCTGCTGCCGCGTTACCCGTGTCGGTCACGAATGTCCTTTCGTCGCTTGACCAGTTGTGGTGTCCCCCGCCAAGGAGCCGGCGGGCGCTCCGGAAGCGATCGCGTTTCCGTGCGCAATATGTGGGACGTTCATCGCCTAAACCGGCGTGTCAATCTCTATGCGGCACTTGCTCGCCGCGAGTGTTCCCCTCAAAGGCCTCGAGGTCGTGGTGGCCAAGGCATCACTGGCCTCGCACCATTCGTGCGCCGCCTGCGTGCGCGACGCGACGAGTGCGGAGGGTTGGTGGGAACTACCTGGAACCCCGACTGCGCGTCAAGCGCCCAGGCACTATGTCGAACCCGCGAACAGTGTAACGCATAGCGCAACACGTGTACTTCCTGCCCTTGTTTTCCGGCGAGTCGGACTGGCTAGACTAGACCGCATGCTTTCAACGATGCAGGAAGTGCCGTTCTCAGTCGCGCAGATTTTGCACTACGGGCAGCACACCCACGGGTCCACCAAGTGCACCACCTGGCGCGCGACCGGCGCAGAGGAATGCACGTTTGCGGACATTGGCGCGCGCGCCGGGGCGTTCGCCAACGCACTGCACGATGACCTGGGGATCGACGGCGACCAGCGCGTGGCCACCTTCATGTACAACTGCGCCGAGCACCTCGAGGTGATGTTCGCCGTCGCCGCGAAGGGCGCGGTCTTCACGCCGCTGAACATCCAGCTCATGGAGGACCAGATCGCCTACATTGTCAACCACTCCGAGGCGAAGGTCGTGGTCGCCGACCCGCGCCTCGCGCCCAAGCTCGGCCGCCTGCTCGCACAGTGCCCGCTGGTGGAGACGGTCGTGTTCACCGGCCTCTACCCCATCGCGGAACCCTCGGAGGAGATTCCGGAGGGGGTTCGCACGGCGAGCTATGAGCAGCTTCTCGACGGCCGCAGCACCGTCTTCCCCTGGCCCACCCTCCCCGAAAACACGGCCGCCGCCCTGGTGTACTCCACCGCGACGACCGGCGCGCCGAAGGGCGTGGCGTACTCGCACCGCTCGCTGTGGCTCGAGGCGACGAGCCTGCGCGCCATGGACTCGCTCGCCGTGACCCATGGCGAATCTTTCCTCTGCTGCATCCCCATCTACCACGTGCTGAGCTGGGGTGTGCCCTTCGCCGCGTTTCTCGCCGGCGCGCCCCTGGTCCTGCCCGACTCGGATATGTCCGCGCCGACGCTGGCCAAGCTCATTGCCACCACGCACCCGCGCGTCGCCCACGGCGTGCCCACACTCTGGATCCAGCTGATGGTCCACTACCTGCACAATCCCCCGGAGCGCATGAGCCTGCAGGAGCTCTACGTCGGCGGCTCCCCCGCCCCGCCGGCGCTGATCAAGATGTGGGAGGAGCGCTACGGCGTCGACGTCGTCCACGTGTGGGGCATGACCGAGACGTCCACGGTTGGCACGGTTGCGCGCCCGCCGTCGGGCGCGTCCGGCGAGGCTCGCTGGGCGTACCGCATCTCCCAGGGCCGGTTCTCGCCGTCACTGGAGTACCGGGTGGTCAACGACGGCCAGATCATGGCCTCGACGGACCTGACCCAGGGCGAGATCCAGGTCCGCGGCAACCTCGTGGCCAAGGGCTACTACCACTCCCCGACCCAGGAGCCCGGAAAAATCGCCTCCGAGTTCCGCGGGGAGCAGATTACCGACGCCCGCAAGCACTTCACCGCCGACGGCTGGCTCCGCACCGGTGACGTTGGCACCGTGACCAACGATGGGTTCATGACGCTCTACGACCGCGCCCGCGACGTCATCCGCTCCGGCGGCGAGTGGATTTATTCCGCACAGGTGGAAAATCTCATCATGGAGTCCGACGTCGTCGTCGAGTGCGCCGTCATCGGCATCCCCGACAAGAAGTGGGGCGAGCGCCCGCTCGCGGTGACGAAGCTGCTCAAAGGCATCGAGGCGTCCCCCGCCACCGCCGAGCGACTGCGCGCCGGGCTGGAATCGGTGCTGCCGAAGTGGATGACGCCGGAATACTGGACGTTTGTGGATTCCATCGACAAAACCTCCGTGGGAAAGTTTGACAAGAAAGACCTGCGCAAGCACCTCGCCCGCGACGAGTTCGACATCATCGCGCTACCCGGCCCCGGCAACCGGTCGCACGGCAACCCGTCGACGGCGGAGGTGGAGGCTGCGCACGAAGAGGAGCGAAAGTGACAGGAGCCCGCACGCTTGATGACCGCTACGGACGCACCGCCCGAGACCTCCGTGTCAGCCTGACCGACCGCTGCAACCTGCGCTGCACGTACTGCATGCCGGCAGACGGCCTCGAGTGGATGCCCACCGAGCAAGCACTCACGGACGAGGAAACCATCCGCCTCATCCGTCTCGCCGTCGAGTCGCTGGGCATCCGCCAGGTCCGCTTCACCGGTGGCGAGCCGCTCCTGCGCAAGTCGCTCGAGCAGATTGTCGCCGCGACGAAGCGCATGCGTATCGACGCCACGCCCACCCCTCCCACCACCGCCCTCACCACCAACGCGCTCGGCCTGGCGCGCCGCGCCTCCGCGCTCGCCGATGCGGGGCTGGACCGCATCAACGTGTCCCTAGACACCACGAGCCCGGACCTGTTCACGCGCCTGACGCGCCGCGACCGCATCCACGACGTTTTCGCGGGCATCGACGCCGCCCTCGCCGCCGGCCTGACCCCCGTCAAGGTCAACGCGGTGGTCATGCCGGGGGTGAACGAGGACGGGATCCTCGACCTCGTCGACTTCGCCCTGGACAAGGGACTCCAGCTGCGCTTCATCGAGCAGATGCCACTGGGGCCGCGGGAAAACTGGCGACGCAGCGACATGGTGACGGCCACCGACATCCTCGCCCGGGTCGAGGAACGCTACGCGCTCTCGCCCGCCGAATCACCGCGCGGCTCGGCACCCGCCGCCCTGTGGAACATCACGGACGGCACCCGCTCGGGCACCCTGGGGGTCATCGCATCGGTGACGCACCCGTTCTGTGGTGCCTGCGACCGCACGCGCCTCACCACAGATGGCGCGGTCCGCTCTTGCCTATTCTCTTCAACCGCGGACGAGGTGTCGCTGCGCGACCTCATGCGCGCAGGAGCCTCGGACGACGAACTCGCCGACGCCTGGACCCAAGCCATGTGGCTGAAAAAGCCAGGTCACGGCATTGACGACGAAGGCTTCCTCCAGCCCGAACGCCTCATGAGCGAGATCGGCGGCTAACCCATGCGCGCCCACCACCCCGGAGAAGGCCAGGGCCCACGGCCGAGCATTACCGAACACCTCGAGCGCGTGCTCTCGCTCGCCCACCCGCGCGTCGAACGCGAGGTCCCGCTCGACGCCGCGGCCGGTCTCGTGCTCGCCTCCGACGTCATCGCAGCGCTCGCCGTTCCCCCGTTCGACAACTCCGCCGTCGACGGGTTCGCCGTCCACGCGACAGACCTCCCCGCCCCCGGCCCGTGGACGCTCCCGGTCGCGGGCGACGTCCCCGCCGGCTCGCCCGCACTCGCCTGCCCCGCGGGCCACGCCATCCGGGTCATGACGGGCGCCCCCGTCGACGGAGCCGACTCCGACCTGATTGTCGTCCCGGTCGAGCAGACCAGCATCCCCCGCGGCCCGCACCCGCTCCCGCAGCACGTGACCATCAACGAAGCCGACACCTCGCGCAGCCACATCCGGCGCGCCGGCGAGAACGTCCGCCCCGGCACGCGGATAGCCAGCCGCGGCACGCTTTGCGACGCCCCCACGCTCGCCGCGTGCGTCTCCACCGGCATTCGCACCGTCGACGTCTTCGCGGCGCCTCGCATCGCCGTCGTGTCCACGGGGAGCGAACTCGTGCCCTGGCCCGGCGCGGTCAGCGGCCCGCAGATCCCCGACTCGAACCTGCCAATGCTCGCAGAACTGGCCGCCGCAGCGACCGGGCACCGCGGGACCGTCCAGCGCTTCCACGCCAACGACGCCGCCACCGACGCCGCGGACCTCCTTACCCGCGCCGCCGCGTCCTCAGACCTGGTCATTACTTCCGGCGGCGTCAGCGCCGGAGCGTTCGATGTGGTCCGCGCGGTGGCGGAAGATGAGGCGAGCGGGTCGATGTGGTTCGGTCACGTTGCGCAACGCCCCGGCAGCCCGCAGGGGGCCGGCACGTTTCGCGGCACCCCAATGGTGTGCCTGCCGGGCAATCCGGTTGCCGCTTACGTGTCGTTTGTGCTGTACGCCGCGCCGATGATTGCAGCCCACACCGGACGCACCGACCGACTGCGTCTCGCCGAGCGTCCGCGGGTTGTGGCCGAGCGCGCACCCGGGTTCCCGTCGACATCGAAGCCGGACACGACGTTCGCGGTTCCCGTCCGGCTGCGGTACGACGGCGACCGGGCGGTGGCGGAGCCGTTTTCGGCGGCGACGAGCTCGAGTTTCGTGGCATCGTTGGCGGGTGTGGACGGGCTCGCTGTCGTCGATAAGCACTCTGGCCCAATACACGTATATCTCTAAGGAGCATGATGGAATTCACCCACTTGAACGGCGCTGGCGAGGCCTACATGGTCGACGTCACGGAGAAGCGGCCGACCGTGCGCACGGCGACGGCGCAGGGCGAGGTCGCGTGCTCGCCCGAGGTGATGGCGGCGCTGGCGAACGGAACCGTGCCGAAGGGCGACGTGCTCGCGGTGGCGCGCGTCGCCGGGATCGCCGCTGCGACGCGCGTGCCAGAGTTGCTGCCGCTGGCGCACACGATTGGCGTGCACGGCTGCGCGGTCGAGATTGCGCTGCGCGAGGACCACGTGTTTATCCAGGCGACGGTGCGCACTGCTGACCGTACCGGCGTGGAGATGGAGGCGCTCACAGCGGTGAACGTCGCCGCGCTGTCGATCGTAGACATGGTGAAGGGCGTGGACCGGTCCGCGTACATCCGCCGCTGCGGCATCACGGCGAAGTCGGGTGGGCGCTCCGGTGACTGGTCGCGCGAACTGCCCACGCTGCGCGAGCAGCCGGAGGCGTAGCACGTGTCGCTCGGCGTCATCGTCCTCGCTGGCGGCAGGTCCACGCGCATGGGCGCGGAGAAGGCGCAGGTCAAACTCGACGGCCAGCGGCTGGTCGACCACGTCATTGCGTCGCTTCCCCACGGTGCGGACGTCGTGGTGGTGTCCCCATTCCCGCTGGGACTGCACGGCGTCAGCCAAGTCGCAGAGGATCCGCCCTTCGGCGGCCCCGTCGCGGGGATTGCCGCGGGTCTGGGCGCGCTCGAGACCGACCTCGTCGGCGTGCTCGCCGTGGACGCTCCCCGGTCCGGCGCGCTGCTGCCCTGCCTGGTGCGCACCCTCACCGACGAGGAGACCGAAGTCGCTGCGGTCGAAGCCGAAGACGGCTACTTGCAGCCGTTGTGCGCCGTCTGGCACCGCGCAGCGCTGCTCCGGGCGCTCGAGCGCGCGGGAGCAAGCGGCGTCGCCGCAAAGCGACTTTTCGACGCTCCCACGCAGGTGACGCGCGTACCCGGCGACGGCCGCGAGCAGGACTACGACACCCCAGAGGAACTGGGTGCCCTTGGGGTGGTCGAATTCGGCCCCACTCATGCGTCCAACCAATCGTCGAAGCATTCGCCGTAATCTGGCAGTTCCGCGATGACGCGGGCATCGTCGTCGCGCAACGGGGTGCGTCGGTCCCGCGAGACCCACCGCGCGCCGTCGAGACCGACGAAGTGGATGTCGTCGCCCTGCCGCAGAATTCGTATTTCCCCGTCGGAGACCATGGAGTGGCACGAACTGCACAGCGGGAGGAGGTTGTCCAGGTCGGTCAGCCCACCGTTGGCCCAGTCGTCGATGTGGTGCGCCTCGATGAAGTGGTCATGCGTGCATCCAGGCATGGCGCATTGGCTTCCCCACATCGCGGAGAGCGCCTGCATCTGGGTTTTGCTCGCCAACCTGCGCTTTCTCCCGTAATTGAGTATCAACCCGTGGGTGTCCGCGAGCACGCCGCGCGCCTCTGCGTTCGCCGCGATGTTTGCCAGCCTGAACGCCGGCACCGAAGTGTTGTTGGGCAAATATCCCCGCCCCTGGGTGTCCATCATGATGGTCACCTGCGCCGCCGGGGCGAGCTTGGTCGACCTGGCCATCCCCGAGCGGACCAGCTGCACCATCCCCATCAGCGACGCGAGCAGCAGCCGCTGCGGAGGCAGACCCGTCCCCGATTTCAGCAGGTCAGCCTGCGCGGCGTCCGGGAGGTCGGCGACCTTGTCCAGCGCCGCGTCCAGCTTGGCGTGGTCCAGCATGCCGTCCGCGTCCAGGTAGTCGCGCATGTCGCTCATCCCGGCGTGGTACGCCAGCGCCCCTGCCTTCAGCGCCGCTTTGAACTGCGCTCCGTCGACAGCGCTCATCGTGCCCCAGATTCGAGTCTTCTCCCCATCCTCCCTCAGCTGCAACCCATTGGCGGAGTGCGTGGATCCGCCCGAATCGTTCTCCATGCTGCCCGCCAGCGCCTGCTTGAGCCCGTGGTAACCCAGCTCAACCGCCTGCTCAACAAGCACCGCCTCGTTGTCCGGCGTGATGTACTTCAGGACAAGCCTGACCGTCGAATAATCAAGCTCCCCACCAGCAAACGCCTCACGAAGCAGCTCGTATGGGCGCAGCTTGCGGGCAACATCAGCGTATTCGTAGGCGCGGGACTTCTTCATCCTGCAATAACGGATGAGCCACGCCGCGGTGCTGCGGCACCCGGTTTCGCCGGCGTAGTCTGCCTCATCAAACTGCCCTATCGCATCCAGCACCGCAGCGTGGCTCTGGCTCAGCGCGTGGCTCGCTTTCACTATCTCCGCCGAGAGCGCTTTGAGGCTCTTCGGCCGCTCCAAGGTGGTAGTCACTGTCCTGTCTCCGAATCATCGATCTCATGTTTGTGCGAACACTAACACCCCCACCGAACACGGAGTCAGAACATTTCGAACATAGCAGGTAAAGGCGCATACTCCGGCCGAACATTCTCCTCTTAGAACCCGCCACATTTACGCACACACATGCATTCGGTTTTCCGCCTGTGCGGAAAAATCGGCTCATTGCACCGCGCCGTTGCGCCCACCCCTGCGTGGTAGATTCTCTCCGTACAACTCGCCGCCACAAAGGAGCCGCCGTGCGCGCCGTTCACGCCGCCATCGCCGCGACCGCGCTCGCATCCCTCCTCGTCTCGTGCGCAAGCGACCCCGTTCCCGGCGCCAGCGAGGCGGTGGTCGTCCTCGGCGCAGCGTCGACAAGAGTCCTCAACGACGAGATGCGCACGCTTATCGACGCCCCACTCACCTTCAACAACGCAGGCTCCTCCACCCTCGTGCAGCAGCTGCGCGACGGCGCACCCGGCGACGTGCTCATCACCGCCGACGAGAAAAACATGGACGACGCGGTGCGCGCGGGCGTAGCGCACGATCCCGAGGTCGTGGCGACGAATTCGATGGTGCTCGTGGTGCCGAAGGGAAACCCGGCGGGCGTGCGCAGCGTCGATGACCTGGAGCGCGGCGACGTGAACTTCGTCATGTGCGACGCCCAAGTCCCCTGCGGCGCGGTGTCGCAGCAGCTTCTCCGCGCCAACTCGCTCGACGTTCACCCCGTCTCGCTGGAGCACAACGTGGCAGACACGCTGGGCAAAGTGGTCTCGGGCGAAGCCGACGCCGCGTTCGTGTACCGCACCGACGCGGCTGCGGCGGGCGGCGACGTGGACACCGTCGACATTCCGCACGCCGCCGAGTTCCCGAATTCCCTGGTCGCGGGCGTCGTCACGAGCTCCGAGCACCCGGGCGAGGCCGGCGAACTGGTGCACCGACTCCACAGCCCGCAGGCGCGCGAGATGTGGGAGCAGTCCGGCTTCACCCCGGCAGCATGATGCGCGCTCGGCCGACCCCTACCCCGCCAGCTGTTTCGGCGCTGGCGGCGGTCACGCTCGCGCTCATCGTCCTGCCCGTGTTTGCGCTCGGAGCGCGCGTGCCGTGGGCCGACCTCGGCGCCGTGCTCCGGACACCGGAAACGCACGAACTGCTGCGGGTAACGGTTGCGTCGGCCACGCTTGCCACGGTCATCGCAGTCGCGCTCGGCACGCCGCTGGCGCTGTGGCTCCAGCGGGTCCGCCGCGGGTCATCGCTGGCGCGGCTCCTCGTCCTCCTGCCACTGGCAATGCCGCCGGTGGTCGCGGGCCTTGCGCTCTCGGCGCTCATCGGCAGGCGGGGCGTCGCCGCCCCGCTCCTCGACGCGCTGCACTGGCAATTCGCCTTCGCCTTCCCCGGCGTTGTCGCCGCTCACGTGTACGTTGCCCTGCCCTTCGTGGTCATCACGCTCGATTCCGCGCTGCGCCAGCTGGGGCCGGAGGTGGCCGCTTCGGCGGAGGCGGTCGGGATCCCGCCGGGACGGATCGTTCGCCGGATTATCCTGCCCGCCATCGCCCCGGCTCTCGTCACCGCCGCTGGGCTCGCATTCGCCCGCTCGCTGGGCGAGTTCGGCACCACCCTCACCTTTGCCGGCTCCATGCCTGGCACCACACGAACCATGCCGCTGGGGATCTACCTGGCGCGCGAGGTCGACCAGTCACTCGCCTACGGGCTTTCCGCCATTCTGGTGGGGTTCGCGGTCCTCGCGCTTGTGACAACCGCCCTGCCAGCCGCGCTCGCGCAGTGGCGCGGCCGACACCGGCCCGCGGAACAACCGCGGGAAACCGGCACGATCGACGCCGCGAAACTCAGTCAGTTGACCCGTCCCGCCGCGAGCGGCGAGGAAGTCCGTGCCGGCGCCACCCGCTTCCCCGCCAACGCAACGACGGCGCTCATCGGGCCGAATGGCGCGGGGAAGACGACGCTGGCCAGGGGCGTTGCAAAGCAACGGGGCGTAGTGCTGCTCACGCAGGACCCCGCACTGCCGCCGACCGCGACGCCGCGCACCGCGCTCGCTATGGTCACCCGCAGCGCCGAGCAGCTGCTGCGCGCGGCCGGGCTCGCATCGCTGGCAGACGTCCCCGTCCCCGCGCTGTCCGGCGGGCAGGCCGCCCAGGTCGCGCTGGTCCGCGCGCTCGCCGCCCGCCCCCGCGTGCTCATCCTCGACGAGCCGCTCGCCGCCATCGACGCCGCCACCACCGCCCAGTGGCGCCGCCTGCTGCAGGCCACGGCCCGCGAACGCACCACGATCGTGGTCACGCACGACGCCATCGACGTCGCGACGCTTGCGGACCACGTCGCCGTCATGCGCTGCGGCAGCGTCGTCAGCCTGCGCCCCGCCGCCGACGAGCTCGCCGCCCCCGCCACCGCATTTTCCGCACGCCTACTGGGCATGAATCTGCTTGCGGACCTCAGCCTGCTCGAGGGGCCACCGCTTACCGACACCACCGTGCCCCGCCCCCTCCGCGCCTCCTTCCCCCCGGACGCGCTCTCTGTGATTCGCACCCCACAGCCCGTGGGCTCCCACCTGCTCCGCGGGCGCGTCAGCGCGGTCGACCTGCTCCCGGGAGGCGGCGCCGCCGTTGAGCTGGCCGTGGGCGGGGACGCCGAGCACACCGAGCACTACGTTTCGCTGCTCGTGGACCGCGAGGCGGTGCTGCGGCAAGATCTCGCGCCCGGAACGCAGGTGACCTGCACGTTAGACGTGCGGAAGGTCAAGCTCATCCCGGCGGAACACGGGTGAAGTTTTTCCGCACGTGCGGAAAAACTTCACTACCCACCCGCGAACGGTGGAAGCACGTCGACGCGCGACGCGCCGGCCAGCGGCGTGGAAGGATCCGACCGGGTGCCGTCGACGAGGAACGTGCAGCGCGCCACGATGTCCGCGAGCGTCTGGCCGGAATCGGTGGTGCCGGTGTGGCGCGACGTGGCGTCGATAAGCAACTGCTCGAGCGTTGAGAACTCGCCGACGTCCTCGCACGGCGTGCCGGTGGCCGCGCGGGCTGCGGCGAAGTAGTGGATCTGCATGCTCACACGATACCTGCGTGCTGCGCCGTACGATGGCCCCATGAGCCGAACCCCCGAAACGCATTTCGCCGCGGTGGCTGCAGCGCTGGGCGAGCGCCGCACCGAGCTGACCACGCCGCTTGACGCTGCCGTGCGCGGGGCGTCGCTTGCCGGCGCCGTCGTGGCGCCGCGCCAGCAACCGCCCTTTACAAACTCGCAGATGGACGGGTACGCGGTGGGTGAGGTGGGCGCTCGCGAGGCGGTAGTCGGCCCCACCGTTGCCGCGGGCGCGGACCCGGACACCGCGTACCCGGTGGGGCTCGGTGCGCTGGCGGCGCCGGTGATGACGGGGGCGAAGCTGCCGCGCGGGACGCGGGCGGTCGTGCCTGTGGAGGCGTGCGACCCGGCCAGGTTCGTCGGCGAGGGCGAACGCGTGCGCCTGCCGGCAACGGAAGAAGGCGCCTTCGTGCGGCGGGCGGGCTCCGACATCGCCGCGGGCGAGGAGCTCGCTCCGGCGGGCGCGCCGGTTACCCCGGCGCTCGTCGGCGCGCTGGCAAGCCAGGGCATCGGCGAGGTCGAGGTCGAGCAGGCGGCGCGGATTGTCATCGTCACCGGGGGCGCCGAAGTCACCGCTAGGCCTGCCGGCCCCGCGACGATCCCCGACGCGAACGGGCCGATGCTGCGGGCGTTGGCGGCGCGGTACGGCATCGGGGTCGCAGCGCACGTACGCACCAGCGATGATCCGGACGAGCTGGAGGCGCAGGTACGGGAGGCAATCGCGGAGCACGCGCCGGACGCGGTGGTCACCTCCGGCGGGATCAGCCACGGCAAGTTCGAGGTGGTCCGCCAGGTCTTCCGCCAGGGCTGGTACGGGCACGTGGCCCAGCAACCGGGAGGTCCGCAAGGACTCAGCCGCTTCGCCGAGACGCCCGTGATCAGCCTGCCCGGCAACCCGATCTCCACGCTGGTCAGCTTCCGCACCTACGTGGCGCCGCTGCTCGGGCATGCGCCCGAGCCGATTCTGGCGCCGCTTGCTTGCGACGTCGCGGGGTTGGAGGACAAGGAGCAGTTTTTGCGTGGCGCGGTCAAGCACGGGGCGATTCGGCCGATCGGCGGCCCCGGCTCACACCTCCTCGCGCAGGGGGCGCAGGCAACGCACCTCATCCGGATTCCCGCGGGTGCCACACTGCGGGCCGGCGAGCTCGCCGCCGCGTACCCGCTGTAGCGCCCGGCGGTACGATGGGGACGCTATGAGAAACGCAGAGGTCATCGTCGCGTCCACGCGGGCGTCGCAAGGCATCTACCAGGATAAATCCGGGCCGATCGCGGTCGAGTTCCTGCGCGGAATGGGCCTGCGCACCCCGGACGCCACCGTGGTCGCGGACGCCGCCATCGACACCGCTGTACGCGACGCCATCGCCCGCCGGCCCAGCGTCGTCCTCATCTCCGGCGGTACGGGCGTCAGCCCCGACGACCGCACGGTCGAGGCCGTCGCCGCGCACGTGGACCGCGAGCTCCCGGGGATCGCGCACGCCTTCTACCATCAAGGTCTCGCCTCCACCCCGACCGCTATCCTCTCGCGCACCGTCGCCGGCATCACCCAGCGCGGCACCTTCATCATGGCGCTGCCCGGGTCGCGCGGCGGCGTGCAGGACGGCTGCGCGGTGCTCGCCCCGATCCTGTCCCACCTCCTCGACCAGCTGGAAGGCAACCATGCACACTAGCCGCCCCGACCCCGACACCGATCCCGCCTACGTCGCCGCGCAGACGGGCCAGGTCATCGGCGCCGTCGTCACGGACCAACCGCTCGAGCTGCTCGCGCAGCAGGCCACCACTGACACGCTCACCGACGCGATGGGCGCGCTCGTCCGCTTCGACGGGATTGTCCGCGACCACGACGGCGGCCAGCGCGTGCGCGCCCTCGCCTACGAGGCGCACCCCAGCGCCACCGATGAGCTGCGGCGCGTCGCCGCGGAGGTCGCGGCCGCCCACCCCGTCCGCCTCTTCACCGCGCACCGCACGGGCGAGGTGCCCATCGGCAAGCTCGCCTTCCTCGTCCTCGCCGCCAGCGCGCACCGCGGCGACGCCTTCGACGCGTGCGAGACAACCGCCGACCGCGTCAAGTCCGAGGTGCCGATCTGGAAACGGCAGGTCATGGCCAGCGGCGAGACCCAGTGGGTGGGCATCGATGGATAGCCGCTACGTGCGCCAAACCGCGCTCATCGGCGAGGCCGCCCAGCAGAAACTCCGCGGCGCGCGCATCGCCGTCGTCGGCGCGGGCGGCCTCGGCTCCCCCGCCCTCCTCTACCTCGCGGGCGCGGGCGTCGGGAGCATCGTGCTTATCGACGACGACGCGGTCGCCCTCTCCAACCTGCACCGCCAAGTCATCCACACCACCGGCACCGTCGGCGACGCTAAAGTGCTCTCCGCCATGGACGCGCTCGAGGCCCTCAACCCCGACACGGAGGTCGACCCGGTCCGCACGCGCCTGACATGGGACAACGCCGTGGCGCAGCTCGCCAGCGCAGACATGGTCCTCGACGGCTCCGACAACTTTGACACCCGCCACGTCATCTCTCACGCGGCGGCACGCCTGGGCATCCCGCACATCTGGGGCTCCATCCTCGGTGTCGAGGCGCAGCTCTCCGTCTTCTGGGCCGGCCACGGCCCCGTCTACGAGGACCTCTTCCCCGCCCCGCCGCCGCCCGGCTCGGTCCCGTCGTGCTCGCAGGCGGGCGTGCTTGGGCCGCTCGTCGGCGTCGTCGGCTCCGCGATGGCGATGGAGGCGCTCAAGCTCGCCACCGGTATCGGCACGCCGCTCGTGGGCACGCTCGGCTACTTCGACGGCCTCGCCGGCACTTGGGAATACGTCCCGCTTAATGCGGACCCAGCCGTGACCGAGCGTGTCCGCGAGCTTGACCCACCGCACGGGCCCGCGGAAGTAGGCAGCATACCGCCGGGGGCAGTGCTTATCGACGTCCGCGAGCCCTCCGAATACGCCACCGACCACATCCGGGGCGCGATCAACGTGCCGCTGGGCAGGGTCCTCGACGGCTGCACCCCGCCGGAGTTAGCAGGCGGCGGGGTGCTCATCTGCGCCTCGGGCGCCCGCTCCGCGCGGGCGGTCGCCGCGCTCGAGGCCCGCGGCGTGCGCGGGGTGGCGAGCCTACGCGGCGGGATGGACGGCCTGCGGCGTTAGGCGCTCGCCCCTAGTCGCTCGTCAGCTCGGCTTTGACCGGGCCGGCGACCTCGAGGTCCAGCACGCGCAGGCCGGCGGCGCGGGCCTCGTCCAGGATCGCTTCGTCGACGGGCTCGGTGCACAGCACCATCGCGGTCGGGCCGGCGCCGGACAGGTACGCGGCGTAGCCGCGGTTGCGCAGGCGGTTGACCCACTCCGCCGTCACCGGGAGTACGTCGGACCGGTACGGCTGGTGCAGGCGGTCGCGGGTGCCCTCCCAGAGCAGCTCCGGGTGGTTCTGAATCGCTACCGTCATCACCGCGGTGCGCGACACGTTGAAGCGCGCGTCCGTGTGCGTGACGTGGCTGGGCAGCACCTTGCGCACCGCGTTGGTGGAGGCGTGGAAGTCCGGCACCAGTGCGTACGCCCGGATCCGCGGGTCCACGTCTACGCCCACAGCCCGGTACTCGGGCAGTGAGCGCCCGTCCACCGGGATTTCCGTCCAGGACACGACTGCCGCGCCGAGTACGGACGCACCGGCGTTGTCGGGGTGCCCCTCGAATTCGCTGGACAGCTGGACGATTTCGTCGGTGCTCAGCGGACCGCCCGCGAGTGTGTTCGCGGCGACAACGCCCGCTACCGCGGCGGCCGCGGAGGACCCGAGGCCGCGCGACTGCGGGATGTTGTTGTTGCAGGTCACTTTCAGCCCCGGCGCCTCGACGTCAGCCGCCTTGAGCCCCGAGCGGATCGCTTTGACCACCAGGTGGGAGTTGTCACGCGGCAGCTCGTCGGCGCCCTCGCCAAAGATCTGTACGTCCAGACCGGAGGCGGTGACCTCGACCTCCACCGTGTCGTAGATGCTCACGGCGATGCCCAGGGTGTCAAACCCCGGGCCCAGGTTCGCGGAGGAACCCGGGACGGTCACGGTGGCCTTGAGGCCTACTTGCAGGTCGGTGGGCATTGCGTTCCCTTTCTGCCTTAGGAGTCGAGACGGATGACGGAGTTCACCGCCTGGACGGCGTCGTGCTCGGAGAGCCTCTGCACAATCGCGCGCAAGTCCTTCTCCAACGCCTTGTGGGTGACCACGATGAGGTGGGCCTCGTTCCCGGACTCTTCCTGGCGCACCGCGGAGAGCGAGACGCCGTCGTCAGCAAAGTGCCGAGCGAGGTCGGCCAGCACGCCGACGCGGTCGGAGACCGTCATGTTGATGTGGTAGCGCGTGGGGACCTCGTCGAAGGCCACGACGTCGTAGTCGGCGTAGGGGTTCTCCGCGGGGGCGCGGCCGCCGTGCACCTTGTTGCGGGCGGCGCCGACCAGGTCGCCGAGCACCGCCGACGCCGTGGGCGCACCGCCGGCGCCGTTGCCGTAGAACATGAGGCGGCCGGCCGCCTCCGCCTCCACGAAGATGGCGTTGTAGGACTTATCCACCGTGGCCAGCGGGTGCTCGTTGGGCACCAGGGTCGGGTGGACGCGGGCGTTGACGGCGGTGGTGTTGCCCGCGTCGTCGTACAGCCGCTCGCAGATGGCCAGCAGCTTGATCGTCTGGTTCGACTTCTTCGCCGCCGCGATGTCATCCGCAGTGATCTTGGAGATCCCCTCGCAGTACACATCGTCAAAGGTCACGCGGGTGTGGAAGCCCATGGACGCAAGGATCGCGGCTTTCGACGCCGCGTCGTGGCCCTCCACATCCGCGGTCGGGTCGGCCTCGGCGTAGCCCAGGCGGGTCGCCTCCGCCAGGGCGTCCTCGTAGCTCGCGCCAGTTGACGCCATCGCGTCCAGGATGAAGTTGGTGGTGCCGTTGACGATGCCGGAGATCCGCTCCACCTTGTCGCCCGCCAGCGAGCGACGCAGCATGCCGACCACGGGGATGGCCGCGGCGACGGCCGCCTCGTAGTAGAGGTCCACGCCGGCCTCGTTGGCGGCGTCCGCGAGCTCGGAGCCGTGCGCCGCCACCAGCGCCTTGTTCGCGGTCACGACGGACTTCCCCGCGTGCAGCGCCTTGAGCACCAGCTCGCGCGGGTAATCGATGCCGCCGATCAGCTCCACGACGACGTCGACGTCGTCGCGCGTGACCAGCTCCGAGGCATCATCGGTCAGGTACACGTCCTGGACTTCCGGTGCGTCCTTGTGCTTGTCCAGGTTGGACACGGCGACGCCGCGGACCTCGAGCGGACCGCCGACGCGCTGCTCCAGGCTGTCAGAAAACTCCTTGAGCAGGCGCAGCACCTCGGTGCCCACGGTGCCCTTGCCCAGCACGGCCACGCCCACGGCGTGCCCAATCCCCTTGCCCGGGTAGTTGCCGTTGTGGCCTTCGGCGCTTGCGACGGTCATGCGTGTTCCCTCTCCTCAAGTAACGGGTCTGCGTACCCGGCACAGTGTACCGCTTGGTCTACTTTTTCGGGGCCGGGTACCGGTGTTAATATTCGCGGGCCAAAATGTCCTCGACCGTTTCGCGCCTGACCATGGGTTTTACCTGCCCCGCGCGCACGGCAACCACGGCCGGGCGCCCGAATGAGTTGTAGTTCGAGCTCATGGAGTAGCAGTACGCGCCCGTCGCCGCGATGGCGATAAGGTCGTCGGACGCAATGTCGTCGGGCCACGCGGCGTTTTCCACCAGGATGTCGCCAGACTCGCAATGCGAGCCGACCAGGCGCGTCGGCACCGGGGTGCCTTCGGTGAAGCGGTTGGCCACGCGGGCGTCGTAAAGCGATGCGTAGAGCGCTGGCCTGATGTTATCGCTCATGCCGCCGTCGACCGCGATGTAGCGGCGCGTTGCGGTGTACGAGGTGTGGACGTCCTTGACGATGCCGGCGCGGTACACCGTTACCGTGGACGGGCCCGCGATGGCGCGGCCGGGCTCGACCACCACCGTGGGGGCCTCGATGCCCAGGTCGTCGGCGACGTGCTGGACCTCGCGCAGGAGGTCCTTCGCCACCGCCTCGACGTCCAGCGGCTCCTCGCCGTTCATGTATGCAATGCCGTAGCCGCCGCCCAGGTCGAGGAACTTAAGCGCGACGCCCTGCTCCTTCCAGATCTGGGCGTAGAGGCCAAGGACGCGCTGGGCGGCGAGCTTGAAGCCCTCCGCGTCGAAGACCTGGGAGCCGACGTGGCAGTGCAGGCCGGTGAGCTCGAGGTGCGGCGAGCGGATCGCGGCGGCCGCGGCCTCATACGCCGAGCCGGAGGCGAGCGACAGGCCGAACTTCTGGTCCTCGTGGCTGGTGGCGATGAACTCGTGCGTGTGCGCGTCTACGCCCGGCTTGGCGCGGACGAAGACGTCCTGCACCTTGCCATACTCTTCCGCCAGCGCCGCGAGTTCGGTGAGTTCCTGGCGGGAGTCGATCACCACGTGGCCCACGCCGGCGTCCAGGCACAGGCGCAGGAAGCTGGCGGACTTGTTGTTGCCGTGGACCGTGATCCGCTCCGGCGGGAAATCGGCGGCCAGCGCGATGCGCAGCTCGTTCTCGCTCGCTACGTCAAGGGCCAGGCCTTCTTCGTCGACCCAGCGGGCGATGTGGCGGGTCAAAAACGCCTTCGACGCGTAGTGCACGTTGCGGGCGGAGCCGAACGCCTCTGCCATGTCGCGGCACCGCGAACGGAAATCGTCCTCGTCCACCACCATGACGGGCGTGCCGTACTCCGCGGCGATCTCGGGCAGCGGCACACCCGCGATGGTGATCACGCCATCCTCCTGGCGCGCCGCGTTGCGGGGCCAGACGTGCGCGGGGAGCTCATTAAACTGCTGCGCAGACGGGGTTTCTACAGCATTATCCATGGTGCGCTAGCCCCCCCCTACATCCGCTCCGGAGCGGACACGCCGACCATGCGCAGCGAGTTTTCCAGCACCTGGCGAGTGGCCATAGACAGCGCGAAGCGCGCGCTGTGGATCGGGGCGGTGTCCTCGCCGGCCTTCGGCAGGACCTGGCAGGAGTCGTAGAACTTGTGGAAGGAGCTCGCCAGCTCCTCGGCGTAGCGGGCGATGCGGTGCGGCTCGCGCAGCTCGGCGGCGGCCTTGACCACCGCAGGGAACTCGCCAAGCGTGCGGATCAGGTCACCCTCCTTCTCGTGTGTGAGCAGCGCGAAGTCCGCGCCCTCGGCGCTCACGCCGACGTCCTGCGCGTTGCGCGCCAGCGAGCACAGGCGCGCGTGGCCGTATTGCACGTAGTAGACCGGGTTGTCGCTGGACTGCTTCGTCCACAAGTCCAGATCGATGTCCAAGCTGGAGTCGACGGAGGAGCGGACCAGCGAGTAGCGCGCGCCGTCCACACCGATGGCGTCCACAAGATCATCCAGCGTGATGATCGTACCCGCGCGCTTGGACATCTTCACCGGCTTGCCGTCGCGCACCAGGTTCACCATCTGGCCAATGAGCACCTCGACGGCCTCCGGGTTGTAGCCCAGCGCCTGCGCTGCGGCCCGCAGTCGCGCGATGTAGCCGTGGTGGTCCGCGCCGAGCATGTAGATGGCCAGGTCGTGGCCGCGATCAAACTTATCCGCCACGTAGGCAATATCGCCCGCAATGTAGGCGGCGTTGCCGTCGGACTTCAGCACCACGCGGTCCTTGTCGTCGCCGAAGTCGCTCGAGCGCAGCCACCAGGCCCCCTCAGCCTCGTAGAGGTTGCCGTTGTCCTTCAGCGTCTGGATCGCCTTGTCCACCGCGCCCGACTCGAACAGTGAATTCTCGTGGAAGAACACGTCGAAGTCCACGCCAAACTCGTGCAGCGACTCCTTGATCTGCGCAAACATCATCTCCACGCCAGCCGCGCGGAAGTTTTCCTGCACCTGCGCGTCATCGCCGTCGAGTGCATCGGCATGCTTATCGACGACAGCGCCCGCAATCTCCTTGATGTAGTCCCCGCCGTAACCGTCCTCGGGGGTCGGCTCCCCCTTCGCCGCGGCCACGAGTGAGCGGGCAAAACGGTCGATCTGCCCGCCGTGGTCGTTGAAGTAGTACTCGCGGGTCACCTCGGCGCCGGAGGCCTCCAGCACGCGCCCCAGCGAATCGCCCACAGCAGCCCAGCGGGTGCCGCCCAGGTGGATCGGGCCGGTCGGGTTTGCAGAGACGAACTCGAGGTTGATCTTCTCACCCTCGTACAGGGTCGAGCCGCCGAAGCCCTCTCCCGCGTCCAGGATCTGGCCAACCAGGCGCCCCTGCGCGGCGGATGCCAGGCGCAGGTTGAGGAACCCGGGGCCCGCGACCTCGGCGGTGTCCACTGCATCGTCCGACGACAGCGCCTCGACCAGCCAGGTGGCGAGCTCGCGCGGGTTGGTCCCCGCCTTCTTGGCCACCTGCAGCGCGATGTTGGTGGCGTAGTCGCCGTGCTCCGGGTTGCGCGGGCGCTCCACGGTGACGTTGTCCGGCACTACGGATGCGTCGAGGTCGTGCTGCGTGAGCACGGAAACGGTCGTCGTCCTGATGAGCTGAGAAAGGTCTGCTGGCGTCATGGGGTGCAAGTCTAATTCACCCCTACCGCATTCTCTCCATGGCCCGCGTGCGCACCACGTTTCCCGGTTCGCATGGTGGTACCTCCTCCCCCATCTCACCACCTTTTATACCCCCGCCTCCGGCGTCGGCCCAGCTCAGAATAGTTTCGCGTTGAATGTACTTTTCTCAAAATTCTCCTGCGAATACGTTTACTCGCGTGTCATAATTCCGTGAGAATGTCGGCGCACACACAGGGGAACGCCCCGCGTGGCATTTCATACATTTCCTTCCAACCAAGGAGCGCAAACATGGACCAGTTCCAGGTCTTCACCGACGCAGTCGGGGGCAGCGTCGGACTTTCCGCATTGGTGTCGGCGATCCCTCTGCTCACCTTCTTCATCATGCTGCTGGGCGTGAAAGCCAGCGCGCACCTCTCCGGCCTCGTCGCCCTCGTCGCCGCCCTGCTGGTCGCCATCTTTGGCTTCAACATGCCCGCGGGAATGGCCATCTCCTCCGCCTTCCGTGGCGGCCTGTTCGGCCTGCTCCCCATCGTCTTTGTCATCATGGCGGCGATCTGGTTCTACCAAATCACGGTCGCCTCGGGCCGCTTCGAAGATTTGCGCCTCGTATTTGACAAGATGGGCCACGGTGACGTGCGCATCCAGGCCATGCTCATCGCGTTCTGCTTCGGCGGACTGCTCGAGGCCCTCGCAGGCTTCGGCGCCCCCGTCGCCATTACCGCGACCATGATTCTCGCCCTGGGCATCAAGCCGCTGCGCGCCGCAACGATCGTGCTGATTGCCAACACCGCACCGGTTGCGTTCGGCGCCGTCGCCATCCCGATTACCACCGCCGGCGAGGTCGGTGGCCGCACCCTCGAGCAGACCGAGAACATCGCCGCCATCGTTGGCCACCAGACCCCGTTCCTGGCGTTCTTCGTCCCCTTCATCATCGCCGGCATTATCGACGGCATGCGCGGCGTCCGCGAGACCGCACCCGCAGCCCTGGTCATCGGCCTCTCCTTCGGTATCGCGCAGTGGTTCACCTCGAACTTCTTCGCCTACCAGCTCACTGACGTCGTCGCCTGTATCGTCGCGCTCGGCGCAGCCTTCCTGTTGCTCCGCTTCTGGCAGCCGAAGGGCATCGCCGACATGCGCGAACGCCTTGAGCTCCCGCGCTCGGAGAACCCCGACGAGGTCGAGCTGCCCGGCAACCGCATCTGGATGGCACTCATGCCCTACGCCGTCGTCGTGCTCATCTTCGGCCTGGCCAACCTGGGCTCCACCATCCCCGAGTGGCTGAGCTCCTTCAAAGTCACCTTCCCCTGGCCGGGCCTGCCGCAGGGCTCGCTTCTCGACGCCAACGGCGCCGACGTCAAGGCCGACTACTCCTTCGCCTACCTCAACAACCCGGGCACGCTACTGGTCATCTCCGGCCTCATCGTCGCCCTGGCCTACATCATGTTCAACGAGAACGGCCGCTACTCGCTGACCTGGGGCCAGGTGGGCAAGGAGCTGACGGACACCATGTACCGCATGCGCTGGTCCGCCGCCACCATCGTGCTCGTGCTGGCACTCGCCTACGTGATGAACTACTCCGGCCAGACGGTGACCATCGGCGAGTTCTTTGCCAACCTGGGTGGGTTCTTCGCCTTCGCTGCCCCCATATTGGGTTGGGTGGGTGTCGCCGTGACCGGGTCCGATACTTCTGCCAACGCACTCTTTGCCAAACTGCAGGTCACAGCCGCTGATCAGCTGAATCTCAACCCGGATCTCATGCTCGCCGCCAACACCACCGGTGGTGTTGTGGGCAAGATGGTTTCGCCTCAGTCGCTCGCGATCGCCGCAACAGCGGTAGATATGGAGGGCAAGGAATCGGAGATTTTCAAGAAGGTTGTCGGCTACTCGTTTATCTTCTTGCTCGCCGTCTGCGTGATGGTCTTCCTCCAGACCAATATTCTCAGCTTCCTGGCACCTGCCGTATAATGCACCCGCCCGGCTGTCGGATGAACCGACAGCAGCAATTCTTCTAAGGAGTCCACTTTGCGAGTAGCACTGTTTTCTACTTGTATCGGCGACGCTCTGTTCCCGGACGCACACAAGGCAACCGCCCTCGTGCTGTCCCGTCTGGGCTACGAGGTCGTCTTCCCAGAAGGCCAAACGTGTTGCGGTCAGATGCACGTCAACACCGGTTACCAGAAGGAAGCCGTCCCGATCGTCGAGTCCTATGTCGACGCATTCGCCGACCCGTCCATTGACTACGTCGTGGCACCCTCCGGCTCCTGCGCTGGCGCTGTCCGCGAGCAGCACGTCTTCCTGGCCGACCGCTACGGCAGCTCCGCGCTGGTTGACGGCGCGAAGAAGGCCTCCAAGAAGACCTACGAGCTCTCCGAGTTCCTCATTGACGTCGCAGGGACCGAGGACGTCGGAGCGTTCTTCCCCCACCGCGTCACCTACCACGAGTCCTGCCACTCCCGCCGCTTCCTGGAAGTTGGCGATCGCCCCTACAAGCTGCTGCGCGCAGTCGAGGGCCTCGAGCTGGTGGAGCTGCCCAACCGCGAGGAGTGCTGCGGCTTCGGCGGCACCTTCGCGGTGAAGATGTCTGAGGTGTCCGCCGCGATGGTCTCTGACAAGACCCGCCACATCAAGGAGACCCAGGCCGAGTTCGTCACCGCCGGTGACTCCTCCTGCCTCATGAACATCGCCGGCTCAATGAGCCGCCAGCACTCGGGCGTCCGCGCCCTGCACATGGCCGAGATCCTCGCCTCCACGAAGGAGCACCCGTGGACTCCCAAGTCGGCCGCTTACTCGAAGGAGACCATGCTGTGAAAGTTGCACTTGGCAAACCCCAGATGCCGCCCCACGCGGCTGGCCCCAACCACCTGCGTGGCACCGAGAAGTTCCAGAAGGCTGCGCACCACGAGCTGGACAACGTCACCAAGCGCCGCAACCTGAACTACGCCACCACCGCGATTCGCGTGAAGCGCCAGGAGGTTGTCGACGAGCTGGATGACTGGCAGGAGCTGCGCACCGCAGGTTCCACCATTAAGCAGGATGTCGGCGCGCGCCTGCCGGAGCTGCTCGAAGAGTTCGAGCGCAACGTGACCGCCCGCGGCGGCCACATCCACTGGGCGCGCGACGCCGCCGAGGCCAACGACATCATCGAGGGTCTCATCCGCGAAACCGGCGAGACCGACGTGGTCAAGATCAAGTCCATGGCCACCCAGGAGATCGCCCTCAACGAGGAGCTGGAAAAGCGCGGCATCACCGCGCAGGAGACCGACCTTGCGGAGCTGATCGTGCAGCTCGGCGAGGACTTCCCCTCCCACATCCTGGTGCCGGCGATTCACCGCAACCGCGCTGAGATCCGCAACATCTTCGTCGATAAGATGCCCAACACGGACGAGTCCCTCACTTCGGACCCGGCCGAACTGGCAGAGGCTGCCCGCCAGTACCTGCGCGAGCAGTTCATGAAGGCGAAGGTCGCCATCTCCGGCGTGAACTTTGGTGTTGCTGAGACCGGCACCGTCTCCATCGTGGAATCCGAGGGCAACGGCCGCATGTGCCTGACCATGCCGGAGACCCTCATCTCCGTAATGGGCATTGAGAAGCTCGTGCCGAAGTTCCAGGACCTGGAGGTCTTCCTGCAGCTCCTGCCGCGCTCCTCCACCGGTGAGCGCATGAACCCGTACACCTCCCTCTGGTCCGGCGTGACCGAGGGCGACGGCCCGCAGAACTTCCACATCGTGCTGTTGGACAACGGCCGCACCGCGGCGCTGTCCAACGAAATCGGCCGCGAGGCCCTCAAGTGCATCCGTTGCTCCGCCTGCCTGAACGTATGCCCGGTCTACGAGCGCGCGGGTGGACACTCCTACGGTTCCACCTACCCGGGCCCGATCGGCGCCATCCTTACCCCGCAGCTGACCGGCATGGAGGACCTAGATGATCCGAACTCCTCCCTGCCGTACGCGTCGTCCCTGTGCGGCCGCTGCAACGAGGTCTGCCCGGTGAAGATCCCGATCACGGACATCCTGCTGGAGATGCGCCACCAGAAGGTGGAGCAGCACCGTCCGTTCATGGAGTCCAAGGCCTTCGGCCTCATCGGCACCATGTGGGGCAACCCGAAGCTGTGGGACAAGGCAGTGCGCATGGTCGCGCTCGGCCGCATCCTCGGCGGCTTCAAGGGCGAAATCTCGTCCATGCCCGCGCCGCTGTCCGGATGGACGGAGTACCGCGACGTGGCCGTGCCGCCGAAGAAGTCCTTCCGCCAGTGGTGGGAGACGGACGAGGCGCGCGACCTGCTCGCCGCCGAGCGCAAGCGCGGTGTCCCGGGGCGCGACTCCGAGGCGCAGGCCACCAACTTTGTCGACCCGAACACCGGAGAGGATAAGTAAGCATGGCACCGAACGTTTCCTCCCATAACGAGGACGCAAAGAAGGAGATCCTCAAGCGCGTCCGCGATGCGCAGCAACTCTCCGAGGCCCCGTCCCACGTCGAGGCAGTGCGCGAGTACCGCACCACCTCCGATCACACCCCGGAGCAGCTCCGTGAGATCCTCATCGACCGCCTGCTGGACTATAAGGCCAGCGTCGTTGAGACGTCCGAGGCGGACCTCGCGTCCAACATCGCCAAGATCCTCGCCGAGCGCGGCGCGAAGGACATCGTCTACGCCCCGGGCCTGGACGCCTCCCTGTTCGCTGAGTTCGACGGCGAGGCCCGCGCGGACGACCCCGCGTCCGACCCGCGCCAGCTTGGCGACATCGGCGCCGCAGTGACCGACTCCCAGGTCACCTCCGCGCAGACGGGTTCCATCGTGCTCGAGTCCGGCGACCTATGTGGCCGCCGCGCGCTCTCGCTCGTGCCCGACCGCCACGTGGTCATCGTGCGCCCGGACTCGCTGGTCTACGGCGTCCCGGAGATGATGAGCCGCATCGACCCGGAGAAGCCGGCCACCATGATTTCCGGTGGCTCCGCAACCTCCGACATCGAGCTGGTCCGCGTCGAGGGTGTGCACGGCCCCCGCGACCTGATCGTGATGGTCGTTCACTAGAGCGCCAGGACCGCTAAGGCTTCGCCCTCCAGCGGTCCACACACAGAACGGCCGGTACCTTTCGGTACCGGCCGTTCTGCTGTCATTGTATCCCGTGTCACGCCTCCTCAAAGGCGCACAATCATCATGCGACACCACCCCTGCAAATCCGTGAAAACTCCCTGGCCCATTCCATAGACGTGCTTAGGAAATTCCGGACTCCGTCGCATTCGCTTGTCGACGCCACCGACCAGGCCGATTACTCCCCCGCCCACTCCAAGTGCTAACCTTTACCGTATTGCTTTTCCGCGCACGTGTGCGCTGGTGAAGCACTGTCTCCGTAGCTCAGTGGATGAGAGCATCGGTTTCCGGTACCGAAGGTCGCAGGTTCGAATCCTGTCGGGGACACGCTGTGAAGTGGGGGTTTCACGAAACCTCCTGTCGACCGAAGGAATACGGCCGCGAACACAAAAATGACCCGCTCCGTTCGTTCGGAGGGGTCATTTTTCTTTGTCTGAACGCCGTTCCTGCTCGGGTTATAGCGCGGATTGTTTATGAGCGCGGACCGAGCCGCGGAAGAGTTTCCGTACTCATCTGGTGGCGCGGTTTTTGCAGCCCGTCATAGCGGTCTTGTTGCTGTGATCACGCAGGACTGGCTGCGGGTAGTTGTTGGGGTCTGAACCGAGAGGGGTGCGCCCGGTCAGGACCGTTTGGAACGCTGCCGCTACGTCAGAGCCCGAAGGCTCCGCCACTGACGAGGATCACGATGCCGAGGCCGATGAGAACGACGGGAAAGAGGATGCCCTCCCAGCGTTCGAGCACTTCCGCGATCGGGGGGCGGGTGGCGACGAACTTTGCCAGGGCCACCAGGACCGCAACGAGCGCGAGGAAGATAACACAGTAGGCGACTACTGCGAGAGGTTCCACGCTGAGGAATACAGGGGTGTAGACGCCAATGTTGTCGCCACCGTTGGCAAACGTGACGCCTGCGACTGTCCAAACGCCGACCTTCTTGCCGGCAACCTTGGCCTCGTCGTCATCGTCGTCATCGTCTCCGCGCCAAGCCTCCCATGCGGCCCAGAGGCCGATGCCCAGAGGGATGAGACCAAAGTATGGAATAGCTGCCGGGGGCAGAAATGCTCCGGCGCCGATGGTCACAAGGATCGCGGCGACGAGGATGCCGGCAAATCCGAGGTACTGGCCGGCCATAATGCGCGCGGTTGTGCCGCGCTGGCCTGCCCCTCGCGCGAAGAAGAGAGAGAGCACGATGATGTCGTCGATGTTGGTAGCTGCGAACAGGCCTATCGCCTGCAAGACTGCGGTGAGGATCATGCGCCCTCCCCAGCTGTGTAGCACCCGGGAAGCGAGCAGGCGGGATCGATGCACGGGGCGTCTTCGTCTACTGCCAAGGAGGCATCGACCAATGCAGTCAGCGCCTGCGCCAAGTGCGGATCGGCGATCTCATATCGCGTCCGACGCCCCTCGGGCTCGGAGACGACAATCCCGCAATCGCGCAGACATGCCAGGTGGTTGGACACATTCGGGCGTGTCAGATTCAAAGCTCGAGCCAGTTCCGCCGGGTAAGCGGGATGGTCGAGCAAGGTCAAGATGATCCGCGATCGAGTGGGGTCGGCCAGTGCACGACCCAGGCGGTTCATCACGTCGAGACGTGAAGCAATAGTCAGCATGCACTGAACTATACAGCGAGCACTGAACTAGTCAAATTCCGGGTAGCGGTGCAGCTGTGTGCGCTACTCAAAGGACAGTGGAAGTGGCAGAGATTCCGGCAAGTTGCGAAAACAGCGTCGCCAGATCAAGGTTCATGTCGTTCGTGAACTGGGCGTAGTTCGGGAAATCCGAATTCAAGCGCGAAGAAAAGACCCGAACGACCCGAAACTTGATGACCTGATCATCTTGAACCGGGAAGGCTCGAACAAACTTATCGACCTGACCCGCAACCTCGATTCGATTCCCGTTAACGGCGAGAAAACCTCCAGGGTTGATGATGACGTTCTCAACCGCATCATCGCCGACCAAAGCGAACTTCAACGGCTGTACAAGCGAGACCCTAAGGCGCTCCAGGCACTCGTAGAAACCGAGACCTCGGCCGCTGAGATCAAGGGAACTGAAGAACCATCGCGACGTCGTTAACACTATGCAATCGTGGCTCGATGACCACGAAGCGTTTGCCGAAGCGAAAAACGCGGCGGGTGGCGATGAGAAGGCGTGGCAGAACCTTCTCGAAGCCAACCCATGGGTCCTCGGCATTGGTCTCGGAGATAGGGCTCTACACCACTTGGGACGAGGGAAAACTTGAGCAAACAGTTCGCGGAGCAAACCTGCACACTTCCGGGAAACGCGCCGACGCCTTCTTAGTGTCCAACGGCCTGCTGCGTTCAGTGGCGCTGGCAGAGATTAAACACCCGGACACGCCTTTGCTGACACGGGACCAATACCGCAGTGATGTTTACGGGATCAGCCGCGAGTTCTTCGGCGCAGTAGCCCAGGCCAAGAAACGGTTCTAGTCGCTAAAGAGAGCCACGCTAGCTGGATTCCCGAGAGGGACACCGAGGGCGGCAGCACTGGCGACGGTGCGAATTTGGTCGAGCCACGCTCGTTTTTGGTGATCGGCTCCATGAGCGACTTGTGTAGCTCGCAAGGAAACCGGATTGACGCGAAGTTCCGTAGCTTTGAAAGTTTCCGCTCGAACCTTAAGTCACCGGAGGTGCTTACCTTTGACGAACTTGTCGAGCGGGCGCGGTGGGATGTGGAGCTTGCCGAGAAGCGAGAAGGCACGGAGACGGAAGTTCCTGACTTTGAGTTCTAAGACGAAGTTCCTGCTCGCGGCATTTGCTTGACTACTGTCGTGTAACCGGAGGAGGAACCCGGTGTAACCGGGGTGTAGCCGCGGATCTGATATAACTGGTCAGGCTGTTTCGTGAAAGCCCCGAAGTCTCGAGACATCGTTCCGGTTATGTCTCGGGGCTTCTTTCTTTTTGTTGCCGCTATCGCCGGGCCCCTTCGTAGGCGTTTGGCCCCCTGTACTGCATTCTCGCCATGCCGGTATCGGTATCTGGCGAAGCGGGGCGCACCGGCTTCATTGGCGGTAGTGATCCTGGAATCCATCACCCCTCCGGCACATTCATCGTGCGAGGGTCAGCAGGGTAGTCCCCACCCCAGCGCACCTCTGAGCACCCGCTCCATGACCCCACCGAAGTCGTATACGGACATGCCTGCGTGCGGACCAGCACGAAGGAGGTAGCGCGACACGTGCACGCCGAGCAGCACCGTTGAGAGGTCGATGACGGCCTCATACGCGCTTGCGGTGGTGGGGCGGGGTGCCGCGCCTTGATTTTTCCGCCTCAGCGAGAATCTCCCTCTCGATGTATCCGGTGACAGGGGCTCGGGTGTCCTTGTCGTTGAAGACGAGACGGAGGAGAGCGAGCACCTGCTCTTTGTGGATGAGGGACGCGTCGAGCACGCAACCCGCGACGAAGTACTGGAACGCACCGGAGCGGATTCGATGGAAGACGCATTTTGAGCGGTGTTGGGACGATGAGGGTGACGTTAGCCGTCGCTAAGCGAGTGCTCACGCAGCTGCATCGGGACCCGCGGACCTTGATGCTGGTCTTCGTGGTGCCTTCGCTGCCGTATTGGATGCTCATTGATACGCCAACGTTCGGGGGTTCGCGCACGCGATCTTTGCGCTGTCCCCGTTCCAGGTGATGTTCCTCGTCGCGTCCATCACGACGCTACGCGAACGCCGACGAGGCACACTCGAGCGCACACTCACCATGCCCGTATCGCGTGGCTCATTCATCCGCCGGATATGTGTTGGCGTTCGCGCTGCTCTCATTCGTGCAGGTGCTGATTACGGTCGGAGTGTGCGTGGCGTGGCTCGGCGTTGAGGTCGAAGGCTCACTGTGGGCCTTCGGAGGGATGACGGAGCACAGCGCGTTCCCGCAGAGCAGCATCGCCATCGACGCGGTCTGCTTGCTGGCGTTCAGCGCGGTGCTGATCGGCGTGGCGTCGCTGAGCCTGGGCCGCCGGACAACAAACGTGTCCACAGAGGTAGACCACCCGACCACACGTCAACGCTGCCTGACAGAGTACTGCAACCTTACTCAAAGTTCGGTTACACTCACCAACATGAAACGAGGACTCGCCAGCACGCTCCTGCTCGCCTCCGGCCTTGTCATCAGCGCATGTGGCGCCCCGAATGCGGCACAAGATTCGCCCGAAACCGTGACGGTGAAACAGACCGTCACTGAGTACGAGGATCCGACGCCCGCCGAGACGGCACCACCGGCCGGGGAGGCGGCCCCGGAAGCCCAGCCGGAGCAGCCCGCGCCCGAGGCTGCGCCGGCACCTCCGGCGGGGAATCACAACATCAATGTCGGCCAGGTCGGCGGCGATTGCGGAACAACCGATTCCGGAATTCCGATCAAGGCAGGCTCGGCGACCTCGTGCGAATTCGCCGCCGCGATGTTCGATGCCGCACTGCAAGCCACATTCACTGTTACCCACGTGGCGTCCTCAGAGGTTACCCAGGTGCCGCATGCAGCGGTCACGGTCGCAAGCCCCGTCACCAAGGAGACGTACAACCTTGACTGCCGTCTGGGCAGCGACTGGGCAACGGTGACCTGCGAAAAACCCGAAGACCGGACCGTGAGCGCTTGGTTCACCCCCGAACTCCCAGACCGGATGAGCAACTACGTCGACATTGTCGAGAACTACGGATAGCGCCCCCCGGGAGACCGGCGGGGGTCCGGGGCGGCCGTGCCGGATCGTATACGTCGAGGCCGCAGGGGCGCCGATAAGCTGCCGCTAGAACTCAGCCGGCATGATGATCCAGGCGGCGAGGTAGGCCAAGAACATCGGGAAGATGCCAAACAGGAGCAGGATGACGGCCAGCACACGGATGACGGTGGCGTCCATGTCGAAGTAGTCGGCGAATCCGCCGCACACGCCACCGATCATCTTGTTGGTCATGGAGCGGGTCAGGCGCTTCGGGGCCTGGTTGGGGTTGTAGCTCTGGTAGGTCATGATCGGTCCTTTCTCTCAAATCCTTGTCGGTACACCACCCATTAAACGTGCCTGGGAGGCGGCCGACAACGGGGTTTCCCCGGAGATACACCCCGATCTTTGACCCCTAGGGGGTGTTGTACGGGCGAGCGCGCTCCGTCATCGGCTGCGCACCGCGGTAGTCAGCGTAGCCTGGGACGTTGGTGACGTCCATGATTCCTTGGAAGAACTGCTTCAGCGCGCCAACGGTGCTGGGGTCCATGTGGTCAAACACCACTCGGCGGACACTTTCCACGTGCTCGGGGGCGGCCGACTCGAGGCGGCTCATGCCCTCCGATGTCAGGCACACCAGCACTCCCCTGGCATCTCCGGGGCTCTTCTCCTTGGTCACCAAACCACGCTTTGCCATCCGCGTGACCTGGTGGGAGGTCCTGGAGCGGTCCCACTCCAGCTCGCTGCATAGGTCCCGCAAACGGAGCGCCTGGTTTTCCGCCTCCGAGAGTGTGACCAGCACCGAAAACTCGGACGAGGAAAGGTCAGACTCCGCCTGCAACGTGTCGTCCAGCACGCGGGTGACCTTTCGCGACGCAGCGAGCATGAGGCGCCAGAGTTCCTGCTCTTCGTCGTTCAGCCAGCGGGCATCGTGTTTCATACTCTGCACCATAGCGGATGTGACTACCCTAACAAAATAAGTGAATTCAGTTCGGGTGCTCCCGCTCCTCTCCTTCCCGCTAGTCCGCGTCCCCGCCCGCGAATGCGCTCCCGGCCTGTTTGAGCTCGTCGATGTGGACGGTCCGCGCAGCGGCGACGCGGTCGAAGCGCTGCGGGAAGCACGTGAGCACGAGCACCTGCGCGGTCCTCCCCACCTGAGAAAACAGCGTGTTCATCAGGGCCAGGCGCTCCGGGTCGGTCGCACCGAGTGCATCGTCCACCACGACCGGCACCGGCGCGGAATCCCCCTCGGCGGACACGAGGTCCGCAATGGCAAACCGTGTCAGCAGCGCCAGCTGTTCCTTCGCGCCGCCAGACAGGGAGCTCAGCGGCACGGTCTGCTCGCCGATGGAGCGGTCCGTAATCTGCAGGTCGTCGCCGAAGTTGAACGCAACGTCCTTGCCGTAGATGATGCTGGCCCGCTTGCGCACCGCGTCACTGAAAGGCTTGGTGTACTTGGCGCGCGCCGCGTCGCGGTGCGCGTGCAGCGTCTCCCGCAACAGGCGGATCGCGTCCGCGCGACGGGTCGCCTTGGCAAGCGCGGTCTCCGCCTTCTCCAACACGGCTTCGGCCTTGTCCGCCTTCTCCGCGGCGCCCGCCGCCTGTTCGATCCGGCCGCGCAGCTCGGTGATGCGAATGGTGGCCTCGTGCTTCCGCTTCTGCATATTGGCAACCCTGGACTGCTCGCCCTCAAGCAACGTCTGGGCGAGCTCCACGTCCGCCTCGGCCGCGGCGGCGGCGAGTTCGTCGGCGTCCTGCTTTGCCGATTGCAGCGCCGCGGTCGCAGCCGCGAGCGCCTCGTCGAGTGTCTGCTGCGTCTGTGCGGTTTCTGCCGCCTGGAACTCCTTGTCGGCGTTGGCTGTCTCGTTCGCCTTCGCCTCGAGGCGGGCTTCAAGCACCGCGAGTTCCTTCGCTGCCTTTTGTTCCGCGTAGGGCTTCAGCGCTGCCTCGGCGTGGTCCGCTTCCTGCTCGGCCTTCGCCAGCGCGGCGCTGGCCTCCTTCACGGCCGCCTCCGCGTCGGGCTCGCTGATCTCACTCCTCGCGCTGTCTGCCGCGTCGGCCAGTTCTTCCAGTACCGTCACGAGGCGGTCGCGCTCCGCGACGAGGGTATCGCGGTCCGTGCCCGCAAGCACGTCCTCGCGCCGCCGGCGCGCGGCCTCCACTTTGGACTCATGCGCCTTGTACGCGTCGCGCGCGCCGCGCATCGCGTCGACGGACTCGCACCCGGCGTTTTCCAGCAGGCCGGCGAGCGCCTCCTCCGCGTCCCGGACCGCCTCGCGGGGGTCCTTCGCCCCCTGGGCTGCGCGGTAGGTGAGGTCGTAGCCGCCGATGGCCAGCTGCGTGCCGTCGAAAAGCTGCACCTCGGTGCCCTCGTCAACGCGCACCTCCCGCCCATCAACGTCTATGGTGCCCTGCTTGCCCGCGATGGCAAGCTTTGCCGACGCCGCGTCGCGGAGCTTCCGCTGCAGCGCCACCTCGTTTTCTGCCGCCTCCGCAGCGCGCACCGCCTTCTCCGTGATCTCCTTGCTCGGCGCCTGCTCCAGCAGTTCCTTGTATGCCTGCTCCACCTCGTCAACGCGCGCGAGGTGCGCCTTGAGCGTCTCGAAGCGGTGCGTCGCGCGGACGACGTCGCGGCGCTGCTCCGCCTCCTTCACCGCGGCCCGGGCGCCGACGAGCGCTTCGCGGGCCGTCGCGGAGGCGGTGCGAAGCTGCTCCAGCTTGGCGGCTTCCTCCTCGCTCGCGGTTCGTGCCGGCTCGAGGGATCGTTCCAGCTCGGCGTGCTCCGTGCGCAGGGTATCGACGCGCTCGGCCAGCGCGGCACGCCCGGCCAGGTCCTTCTCGGCGCGCTGCACCTCAATTGCCGCCTGCGTGTACTTCTTCTGCGCGTCCGCCACCTTTTCGGCGAGTTCCTTCGCCTTGGTCGCGTCCTCTTCGCGCTCGGCCAGGTCGGCCTGCGCCCCCGGGAGCTCCGCGTCGACCTGCGCGATCTCCTCCTCGCGGCGCGACACCTCGTCCACAAACGCGCTGAGGCGCTCCACTTCGGCGACGCACGCATCGCGCGCTTCCGCAGCGGCCTCCACGTCCTTTTCCAGCTGCTTCACCGCCTTCTTCGGCTTCGGCGGCGTGCTGTTGGACCAGTACTTGGCGTACTCATCCTCCACGGCCTGCATGAGCTGCGTGTCCTCGGTGGCGGAGTCGCCCTGCTCGTCGCTGCCGTCGAGCGCCCTGGTGATCGAGGGCACGCCCGCGGCCGCAACGGCTGGGTCCAGGTCTCCCTGGCGGAGGAAGAGCGTGTCCATAAGCGAGCGGTCCAGGTGCTCGTCCAGGATTCGGAACAGCTCGTCGTCGGCCTTCCTGCCGGAGAAGTTTTCCCGGCGCGGCGCGCGGACGGTCAACTCCGCCTTCTTCGACTTCACCCAGCGCTTGTGCACCACAAAGGACACTTCGCCCACGGTGGCGTCGAGCCAGACCTCGGGCCCCACATCCTTGCCCACGGGCGCATACTTTTCCACCTTGTTGCCGCCGGCGGTATAGCGCTCGCGCAGCACCAGGTCGAGCGCGTCCAGGATGGTCGACTTGCCCGCCTCGTTCGGCCCGTGGACGATCACCACGCCCGTATCGGGCAGGTTCTCCAGCTTCAGGTGGTCGATGGCGCGGAAATTCTTGATTGTCAGGGAGCGGATTCGCATTGGCTACTTCACCTCCTGGGAGAATCGGAACAGCAGGTTGACGGCGTCGCGCGCGGTTGGATCGCCCTGCGCGGCCGCGCCGACGAGCTGGTGCATCGCTTGGCTGGCGTAGCCGGTCAGCGGGAGGTTGTCCAGCTCCTCCTCCCCCGGCTCGAGGTGCAAGTCCATGAGCCGGTCCCGCTCGTACAACGCGGCGAACACCGGCTCGAGCGCTGCCAGTTCGCGCTCCAACGTGCGGGTCGCTTCGAGCCCCAACGTTCCGGTGAGCGCGTACTTAATCACCGTGCGGTCCTTGTCGGGGTACGCCCGCAGCTGGTCGATGACCTCGGCGACGTCGTCGGCGTCGGTCACCTCCCAGCCGAGCGCGTCGAACGTCCATATCCCGGTGCGTACCTTGTCCACGGACACCTCGGAGGCACCGCCGTCCTTGGTCACCGTGACCACCAGAGCGTTGCCGGAGTCGGACTCGCCGCCAGCCGCAGCGCCCGAGAAGCCCGAGGAGCCCGCGGGGCCCGAAGTGCCCGAGCGCTCCGCGTAATCGGTGGTTTCCGGGGCTCCGGAGAACCACACCTTGCCGGAGGAGCCCAGCGAGGCCGTCGAGTGCGAGTCACCCAGGGCGACGTAATCAATCACTCCGCGCGAGAGAGCATCTTCGAGGGGGTCGAGGTGGATCAAGGCTTCGTCATCATCCGTGCCAAAGCCCTCCACCTGGCCATGGCCGACGAGGATGCGGACCCGGTCCGAAGGCTCGAGGGCGCGGACCGCCTGCGCGCACAGGTCGTCCGAGGGGTATTTGGTCAGTAGCGGCGCGCCGACAATGTCGACCCCGTCCACCGCCTCTACCGGCTCCGAGGATGAGAGGACGGTGACGTTGTCGATGTCCTCCGTGCGGCTAAAAATTGAATCCGCAACGAGCGGATCGTGGTTGCCAGGGAGTAAGAAGACCGGGACCGGCAGGCGGCGCAGCGCCTCGAGCGCGCGGCCAAGCGTGCGTTCCTCCAGCGAATTGTGTTCGAAGACGTCGCCGGCAATCACAATAAAGTCCGCGCCGCGGTCGCGCGCCAGGCTACCCAGCGCATCGATGGACCGCTCCCGAGATTCGTCAAAACGAGCCTGGGCCTCGGGGCTTAAGAACTTTCGGGTCATACCGATCTGCAAATCGGAGCTATGGATAAATGTTGTGTGCGTCATGCTTTACACAACTACCAGGCCGACCGGACACCCGCCCTACCAGCATAGAATATACATTCCAAAACACCATGCTGAGCAGGCAGTTTAATCGGTGGTGAGGTCATCGTACAGCTCGGTGATGTCAGAGACCGCGCGCAGCTGATCGATGTTGGTAAAAGACACCGTCTGCATCGCCCGGTGCAGCAGCCCCGTGTCCGAATCATCAATCATCGGGGCCACCTTCGGGTGCGGCAGCGGCGGCAGGTCCCGCCCAGCCCAGAAGTACTTGGATCCCGGCTCGGTGTTCTCCCGCGCGATGGACGTCGCCTCCTCGCGCACCGCCTGCTCCACCGACGCCATGCTCAGGTCGCGCAGCGTAAACACCAGCGACGGCGTGGTGTGCACGCGCGACGCCGCCACCTGGGCCAGCGCCACCGCGTGCTTGCACACGGACGCGCTGTCCGGGCACGTGCAGGAGAAATACACCTCGTTTGGGCTGGAGAAAAGCATCACGTCGAGCACTGTGTCCGGGAAGTCGCCTTGCATCGCGCGCTCGAGCGCTCCCGGGTTGCGCGCCAGCTCGCCGACCGCAACGCGCACCTCGCGCGGCGCGCGGAACGGCAGCATCATCGAGACCTCGAACGGGTAGTTTTGGCTGCCTACCACGGAGGCGTTGATCCGCGCGTTGTTGAACTCCAGGTTCACCACGTGGCCCTTGGAAGCGTAGTCGCGCCCGCGGTTCGCCCGGCCCAGGTCCGTCTTGCGCAGCGCCGCGTTGACCACGCGCTGCGCGGGCGCCGACATCGTAGATACAGCGCGCGCGGACAGCACCTTTTCGCCGGTCTCCTCCGCGGACGAGACGCGCCGGCGCTCGCCAAAGTTGGCGTAGATGACGTTGTCCTCGCTCGGACGCTTCTTCCCTGCCACTTACTCGGTCCTCCCTCGGAAGCTGATCAGGCGGGCCAGATCCTCGGTGTCCAGCTCCGTGATCCACCCCTCGCCCTCGCCGACCACCGCGCCGGCCAGGTGCATCTTGCCGTCCAGGACGTCCTGAATGGACTCCTCCATCGTGCCCTTGGTGATCATTTTGTACACGGTCACGTCCCGGCGCTGCCCGATGCGGAACGCGCGGTCCGTCGCCTGGTTCTCCACCGCCGGGTTCCACCACCTGTCCATGTGAATCACCACGGAGGCGGCGGTGAGGTTCAGCCCGGTACCGCCGGCCTTCAAGCTGAGCAGCATCGCCCGCGGCCCGTCGTCGCGCTGGAACTGTTCCACCATCGCGTCGCGGGCGCTCTTGCCCACCCCGCCGTGCAGGAACGGCACCTGCTCGCCCAGCTGGTCCGACAGGTACGGCTGCAGCAAGTCGCCGAACGCCTTGTACTGGGTAAAGATCAGGACGCGCTCGTCGCGCTCCACCGCCTGATGCAGGAGCTCCATGAGCTTGGTTACCTTGCCCGAGCGGTGTGCGCCCCGGATGGTCACCGGCGAGCCATCGCCGAGAAAGTGGGCCGGGTGGTTGCAGATCTGCTTGATGCGCGTGATCGTGGCCAGCACCAGCCCGCGGCGCGCCATCCCTTTGCGCTGCTCGAGCTGCTGCTTCATCTCGTTCACCAGCGCCGTGTACAGGGCCGCTTGCTCCTGCGTCATCTCCACGGCGACGACGTGCTCGCTCTTTTCCGGCAGATCGTCGATAATCGCGGCGTCCGTCTTCACGCGCCGGAGGATAAACGGCGCCGTGAGCCGCTGCAGCCGCTCGCCCATCTCATCGGCCAAGCCTTCGTCGCGCCGGGACTCGATCGCCTTGGCAAAGTGGTTGCGGAAAAACGCCTGCGAGCCCAGCATCCCCGGGTTCACAAAGTCCAGCAGGCTGCGCAGCTCGGACAGCTTATTTTCAATCGGGGTACCCGTCAGCGCAATGCGGTGTCGCGCGGGGATCGCCCGCACGCTTTTCGACGCCTGCGTCCCCGAATTCTTAATCGCCTGGGCCTCATCGCACACCACGTGATCCCACTGCACCCGGGCCAAATCCGTGAAGTCTCGCCCGACCACGCCGTAGGAGGTAATCACCAGATCCGCCTCGTCTGCCTTGGCAAACAGCTCGTCGCCCTTGGACCGGTTCGCGCCGTGGTGGACCACCACCTTCATCCCCGGGACGAAGCGGGCGGCCTCGCGCGCCCAGTTGCCCACGACCGAGGTCGGGGCAACCACCAGCGTCGGCCCGGTGCGGCGGCCCGCCGCCTCCTCTACCGCGAGCAGGGCGAGGAGCTGCAGCGTCTTGCCCAGCCCCATGTCGTCGGCAAGCACTGCCCCGAGGTTGTTGCGCGACATGTAGTAGAGCCAGTCCACGCCGCGACGCTGGTATTCGCGCAGCTCCGCGTGCACTGCCTCGGGGATGTCCACGCGCTCCGGGGCGGGCCGGTCCTGGCCGCCGACGAGCGAGGTAAACCACGTCGAGCCGGAGAACTCCACGGGCGATTCCGTCGCCGTCTCGAGCGCGAGTTGGCGCAACTCGGCGGCGGACACCTGCCCCTTGGTCTCGTCGTCAGCGAGCTCCTCGTAGCGCGCGCGGGCCTCGTCCGCCAGCTTGCGCAGCTCCGCGGCGTCGTCCGAACCGGCGGCCTCGGCCAGCTTGGCGCGCGTCTCAGCGGCCTCCGCCTCCAGGCGCGCCTTGTCGGCCGAGCTGCGCTGCAGCCGCTTCATGTACTGCTTGGTGCGCGACAGGTCCTTGCCGTCTGCAAGCACCCACTCGCCGCGCAGCTTGACCAGGCCGGACTTGGAGCGAACCAGCTTTTCCATCTCCTCGTCGGTCAGCTCCATATCGCCGAGGGAGACGTGCCAGTCGTATGAGACGAGCGTGTCAAAGCCCATCATGGTCACGGTGGAGGAATCGTACGGGTTCTCCGGGCGGGTCACGTGCAGCTTCGCCGAGGTCTCCGCCGTGGACCACGCCTTGGGCAGCATGACGGCAAACCCGGCCTGGCGCAGCTTCGACGCCTCTGTCTCCACGAACCGGACAATCTCCTCGGTGGAGAGGAAGCTATCCCAGTCGCCCCGATTCCGGTCTCGGATCGCCGACCCCTTGCGCGGGTGCCGGCGGTAGTCCACCAACTCCGTGACGTCGATCGCCGCCTCGATGGACTCGCGCAGCGTCTGCGCGGTCTGGGCATCGAAGTCGGACAGACGCGCGGGCCGCGGGGCGTCCGTCCCGGCGCGCACCTGCACGCGCACGGGCCACTGCAGGTCCTCCGCATCCTCCGCGGCGTCGGCGTCCTCCGGCTCGTCCTCAGGGGCCTCCACGAGGAACACCAGCTGCAGGTTGACCGCGGTAATGGACCCGCCCCACTCGTTGATCTGCTGCACCAGCGACGCATTCCCGCGGCGCAGCGGGGTGCCAAAGACCAGCGATGCCACGAAGTCGTGCCACGGGTAGGGGCGGACTCTCGACGGCACGCCCACCGACTGCAGCCGCGCTGTGGCGATCCAGTGCGTCAGGGTCTGCGCGAGATCCTCGCTAAGGTTGGGGTTGTTCAGCGACAGCACGCCGGGGGCGGCGGCGATCATCTCCGCCAACCAACCGCGCTCCTGCACCCCGGTACCCAGCTGCCACTGCGCATACCAGTTCCCGTCGCGCCGGGGCACGTGGATGGTCACCCGGCCCGCGCGCACGAATTGGTTCAGCCCCAAGTACGCGCGGACCAGCCAGCGCAGGTCCGGGGCGATCGTCTCGCGCTGCGCCCCGGTGCTGAGCATCGAGCTTTCGTCCAGCTGCGCCAGCGCGGCGAGGAACTCGATTGCGGTGCTCGGGGAAAACGTCGCCGTCGGTGCGCGCAGAATCGCCTCTTTGCCCTTCGGCGTTTGCAGCTGCAGCCGCTGGCGGCCGCGAAAGTGGTTCTTGCTCAGCAACGATTGCACGTGTGACGGGAATGTCCCGTCGCGGACGGCATCAATCGTGACAACTCTGTGGCCAGAGACCTGCTCAATCCAAATATTGAGCCCGGACTCCGGCAGCCAAAGTCCGTGGAGCAGGTATTCAGGCATACCCACCCTTATACCACTCCGGGGAATATGCCGGGCTCGCAGGTTCGCTCGCAGGCGCGGACGACCACGCGTTTCGTCCAATCCCCCACATTGCACATCTGTGCTGCGTTACGCTTTTTCCAACTCATTACCTAGTTACCCCCAAGGAGATGCACGTGACTGAGAGTTTCTGGCTCGTCATGGCCATTGTGATCTACTTCGGTGTCATGGTAGCAATCGGGTTCTACTCGTGGCTCCAGACGCAGAAGTACGACGACTATGTCCTCGGCGACCGCGGACTCAACCCCTTCGTTGCCGGCCTTTCGGCTGGCGCATCAGACATGTCCGGCTGGCTGCTCATGGGACTTCCCGGCGCGCTCTTTGTCTCCGGCATGAGCGAGCTCTGGATTGTCATCGGCCTGTTCCTGGGCTCGTGGGCCAACTGGAAGTGGGTCGCGCCGCGCCTGCGCGCCTACTCCGAAGTATCCAACAACTCGATCACGCTGCCCAGCTTTTTTGAAAACCGCACCCGCGACACCTCGCGCGTCCTGCGCATCGTCGCGGCCGTGATCATCATCTTCTTTTTCACCTTCTACGTCTCCTCCGGCATGGTCTCGGGCGGGCGCTACTACGAGTCCACCTTCGGCGGCAACTACCTGGTCGGCATGCTCATCGTCGGCTCGATCACGGTCCTCTACACCTTCATCGGCGGGTTCCTTGCGGTTTCCTACACCGACGTGGTCCAGGGCGGACTCATGTTCCTCGCCCTGCTGGCCGTGCCCATTATGGCGCTGGTCGCCGTGGACAACCCGGGCGAGATCTTCTCCTACGCCGCGGACCACGCCTACGGCCCGTGGCCGGAGGGCAACCCCGACTACTTCAACCTGGTCGCCGGGGTGTCCGCCGCGACCATCATCGGCAACATCGCTTGGGGCCTCGGCTACTTCGGCCAGCCCCACATTGTCACCCGATTCATGGCGCTGAAGTCCCCCGCGCAGGCGACATCGGCGCGCCGCACGGGCATGATCTGGGTGGCCATCTGCTACGCCGGCGCGGTCTTCACCGCAATGGTGGGCACCATGTTCTTCTCCCAAACCACGCACTCGGTGACGGACCAGTCCGGCTACGAGACCGTCTTCTTGGACCTCGCCCGCATCCTTTTCCACCCGCTGCTCGCCGGCTTGGTGCTCACGGCCGTGCTGGCCGCCATCATGTCCACCATGTCCTCGCAGCTGCTCATCACTTCGTCGGCGCTGGTGGAAGACCTGTTCCGCATCTTCCGCAAGGATCCCAGCCACACCACGCTGCTCGTCGCGTCGCGCACCATGGTCGTCCTCATTGCCATCGTCGCCATGATCATGGCCGCCCGCCCCTCCGACACCATCCTCGGCCTCGTCGGATTCGCGTGGGCCGGGTTCGGTGCGGCCTTCGGGCCGGTTGTTTTCGCGTCTCTCTACTGGCGCCGCCTCACCGCGCCCGGCGCGATCGCCGGCATGATCGTCGGCGCCGTCACCGTGTTCGTGTGGGGCTCGACTGAGGTGCTCGCCGACACCATCTACGAGATCGTCCCGGGCGTCATCCTCGCCACCGCAGCGATGGTGATCGTCTCGCTGGCCACGAAGCCGAAGCCGGGCGTGGAGTCTGAGTTCGACCAGGCCATCGCCGTCACCGAGTACGCCGTGCGCCACCCCGAGGCCACGTTCGAGGACGCGCTCGGCGCCACGCAGCGCGCGAAATAATTTCCGCGGCGGTGGGAACCGGTGCCGCCCCGCGCGCGTCTAACAAGGTATGCGCTATTACCTTGCCCTCCTCACCGTTGCCACACTGTTCATCGCCCCGTTTCCCACCCCGCGCTCGCACATTGCGGCCGGTTCCGGGCCGCCGCGGGCCACCGTGCTCGGCTACTCGCGCGAGGAGTTCGGGCAGGGCTGGGCGGACACCGGCAACGGGTGCACCACCCGCACGGAGGCGTTGGCGGTGGCGTTCGGCGGGGATGGTGTGGCGTCGATAAGCTGCTCGACCCCGTACACGAGCTGGGGCGCCGCGCCGATCGACGACCCCTACACGGGCACCGCGATCACTCCCGCGGACGTCGAGCTCGACCACCTCATCCCGCTGTCCGCCGCGTGGGATCTCGGCGCGCACGCGTGGCCGCGTCGCACACGCATCGCCTTTGCCAACGACCCGCGCAACCTCGTCGTCGTGTCCGCCGCGGCGAACCAGGAGAAGTCGGACCAGCTGCCCAGCGAGTGGATGCCGCCCGCACGGAGGAAGCGGTGCGCGTACTCGCACCGGCTCGCGGACGTGGCGCAGGCGTATCACCTCGCGCTTCCCGCCGAGGATGTGCGCGCTATGCGACGCTCATGTGCAGGGTTTTCCGGCCTCACCGGCGCCCGCTCGCTGAATGGCTCCCAAGTCCATGTCCAAAACGCTGGCCGCGAACTGTGACGATCGTGCACGTGTCCATTACAGTAAGTCACCATGGTTACCTTTTTCACCGCCCTGCACGTCGTGGCCGCGATCATTCTGCTCGGCCCCGTCGTTGTCTCTACGTCCATGTTCCCCAAGCAAGCCGCAGAATCGCGCAACGGCGGCGAGGAAGCAACCGGCCGCGCATCCGTCCTGCACAAGGTGACGACCACCTACGGCATGCTCTCCGTCCTGGTCCCGCTGCTCGGCGCGGTCGTCATGGCCTCCGACTGGGGCGCCTACAAGACCAACTACTTCCTGCACACCGCGATCATCCTGTCCGTGATCGCGTGGGGCCTGCTGTTCTTCCTGGTCATCCCGCAGCAGCGCAAGATGATGGGCTCGCTCGGCGCGCTCTCCCCTGCGGAAGGCGACGCCTCGGACGTTGCGCCGAACTTTGAGAAGGCCAAGGCCACTGCCACCGCTGGCTCCGGCATCTTCAACCTGCTCTGGCTGCTCACCTTCGTGCTGATGTTCCTGCCGGCGCCGGTCTAACCCACCCGGAACGCATCTGCCCCGCCTCGCGCGGGGCTTTTTCGTGCCCCTGAACGCGCGGCTACTTCATAAAGGCCTGGGCAAGCTGGGCGAGCAGCGGCACCACGACAGCGAGGATGGGCACCACGATGGCCAGGATCTCGCCCGGCGACTTCTCCGAGCTGGACGCAGCGCCGGACTCAGCACTAGACCCGTTCTCCGAGGATCCGGACGAACCGGCAGTGCTCTTATCAATGACGCCGTCGTACAGCCCGGCCTCGTCCAGGCCGGCGGCGGCGAAGAACTCTCGGCTGGCCTGCTCGGAGGTGATCGCGCGGCCGTCGCGAGGCGCTGCTCCCCATCCCATCGGCTTCCCCTTCACGTGCACCGGGCCAAGCCAGGCCTCGCCGACGCTGTTCGAGTCCGCCGGGCCGACCGATGTCACGCCCAAGAAGCCCTGGCCCTCCACCCAGATCGGGCCACCGGAATCGCCCTGCTGCCACGTAGACCCGCGCAGCGTGAAACTCTCGTTCACCGCGCGGTAGAAGGTGCCGCAGCTGAATTCATCGGTGCCCAGGTGGGACGTTTCGCCGTGGTAGCACACCTTCGCCCCGCGCTTTACCGCGGACGGAGCCACGATCGTATCCCCTGAGTAGACGTTGTCGCCCAAGCGCACGTCGCGGTCCCACTCGATATAGCCCCAGTCGTTAGAGAAGGCCCCGTCGTACTTGGTCGACGGCCGGAACGTGCCCATGTCCTTGGACTGCTTCCCGGTGGCGCGGTCCACGAGGTGGACGCGGTCGCCCTCCTTGCCGCAGTGCGCGGCGGTGTAGCTGATGTGCTGGTCCTTGTCGTTGTAGCCCAGGGTGCACCATCCGATGCTCGTCCCGATGGCCATGCCCTGAACGGGCGAGTCGAGCTGCGCGGCCCCTGCCGGGGCGGGCACGAGCAGGGTTGAGGTGAGGAGCGCGGCGGCGAGCAGGGAACGGGAAGAAGACATGGGGTCCACCTAGCATTGGAGAAAACTGGAAGCGAACTGCAATTCGCCCGAATATCTCCTAAGTGTAGTGCACAGAGGCCGGTTCCGGCAGGCCGAAGCGGGAAAATACCCCAAACACAGTACTGACCGCCCGGCGGAGCAGCTCCCCCGCCGGACCGACCGAGGACCCGCCGCGCGACACCGGGGCAGCCAGGTTCTCCATATACAGCCCCATCAGCTGCGTTTGCGACACCGCCGGGCCGTCGCTTGGCACAACGCCAACGACGAAGTTGGCGCCACCGACCACGGGGAGCTGGCGAGCCGCCCACTGGCTGGAAATCACGCCGACGAAGCCGCGCCCCGGCACCCACACGGGCCCGCCGGAGTCGCCGGCGCGGGTGAGCGGGGCATCCACAAAGAACGTGTTCCCCACCGAACCCGCGAACTTTCCGCAGGTCTCGCCCCCGCCGCCGTGGCTGGTGTTGCCGTGGTAGCACACCGGCTCGCCGAGCGCGATGTCGTTCGGGTGCACCCAGCCGTTCCCCGAGTACCCATTTCCCCCGATCGCCACGCCCGGGTCCCACTGGATCGCCGCCCAGTCATTGCCCAGGCGCGAGTCGAACGCCTTCGAGCGGAAGAACGTTCCGACGGGGCCGCTCGACGCGCCGGTCGCGGGGTCCACGATGGCCACCCGGCCGCCCTCGCGCCCGCAGTGCGCCGCAATCAGGCTGCGTTGGTGCGCGGGATCGCTGAAGCCCACCGTGCACTTTCCCCCGCCCTCAACGACCACCACGGAGCCCTGCGCCACCACCGGCTGGGCAGCGGCGGGCTGCACGCTTATCGACGCCACCGCCATCGCCCCGAGCACGCACCCCACAACGGCTCGCGCCACCCGGCTTCCTGACGGCGCTGACAGTCCTGTCAGCGCGCGATGCGTTCCCCGGTGAAGTCCGAACATGGCACCCTTTCGCAGTGGAGGCAGTGAAGTCCATCTCACTCTACTGTGCGGGTGTGGCCTGCATTGAAACCACCCCGGAAAGCGCAACGGGGCCGGCGAGCGCTGTGCTCACCGGCCCCGTTTCCGCAGCAAGGGCCTAGTCCCAGTGACGCTTACCGCGCCCGCCCCTGTCGCGGCGATCGCCGCGGAACTTGTCCCGGCGATCCTTGTGGTCGCCGAAGCCACCGCGGCGCCCGCGACCGCCTCGGTCGCGCGGGGGTGCGCCGTGATCGCGCTGGATGTTAATCAGCTGACCGGAAATCCGGGTGTCGGAGAGCCGGTCCAGGACCTTCTTGTCCAGCTGCTTCGGCAGCTCCACCAGGGTGAAGTCTCCACCGATGGTGATGCGGCCGAAGTCCTTGGAATTGAGGCCACCCTCGTTCGCCAGCGCGCCGACGATGGCACCCGGCCGGACGTGCTGGCGCTTGCCCACATCCAGACGGTAGGTGTCAAAGTTCTCGCTGTCGTTGTGGCGGCGCTTGCCGCGCCCGCGATCGTCACGGTCGTCACGTCCGCGACGGCCGCGCCCACCACGGTCGTCGCGATCCCAACGGTCGCGATCGCGCCGGTCGCGCTTGTCCTTCGGCGGCTCCTTCATGAGGAACTCGTCGCCCGCAAGCGCCTGCGTGGCGAGCGCTGCGGCGATGTCATCCATCGGCACGTTGTTCGCCGCCGAGTACTCGCGCACCATGGATTTGAAGATCTGCAGGTCGGACGCCTCGAGGGATTCGGTGATGGAGTCCATGAACTTCGCCTTGCGGCTCTCGTTGACCTCGTCCACGGTGGGCAGGTCCATCTCTTCGATCTTCGCGTTGGTCACGCGCTCGATGGAGCGCAGCATGCGACGCTCGCGCGGGGTGACAAAGAGGATCGCCTCGCCGGACCGACCCGCGCGGCCGGTGCGGCCGATGCGGTGGACGTACGACTCGGTATCGTTCGGGATGTCAAAGTTGAGCACGTGCGAGATGCGCTCGACGTCGAGGCCGCGGGCGGCGACGTCGGTGGCCACAAGGATGTCCAGGCGGCCGTCGCGCAGTTGATCCACCGTGCGCTCGCGCTGCTGCTGCGCAATGTCGCCGTTGATGGCGGCGGCGGAGAATCCGCGGGCGCGCAGCTTCTCGGCCAGCTCCTCGGTCTCGTTCTTCGTGCGGACGAAGACGATCATCGCCTCAAACTCGGTCACCTCAAGGATGCGGGTGATCGCGTCGAGCTTGTTGCGGTGCGCCGTGAACAGGTAGCGCTGCGTGATGTTGGTGTTCGTTCGGGTCTCCGACTTGACGGTGACCTCTTCGGGGTCGTTGAGGTAGTCGCGGGAAATCCGGCGGATCGCCTTCGGCATTGTCGCGGAGAACAAGGCCACCTGTTTCTCGTCCGGCGTGTCCTCCAGGATGCGCTCGACGTCCTCCTGGAAGCCCATGTTGAGCATCTCGTCGGCCTCGTCCAGCACCAGGAAGCGCAGGCTGGAGATGTCCAGCGAGCCCTTCTCCAGGTGGTCGATGACGCGGCCCGGGGTGCCCACGATGATCTGCGCGCCGCGGCGCAGGCCAGACAGCTGGATGCCGTACGCCTGCCCGCCGTAAATCGGCAGGATGTGCACGCCGCCCAGGTGGTCAGCGAAGGACTGGAAGGAATCGGACACCTGCAGCGCCAACTCGCGCGTCGGCGCGAGGATGAGTGCCTGCGGGTACCGCTTGCTCGTGTCGATGCGGCTCAGGATCGGCAGCGCAAACGCTGCGGTCTTGCCCGTACCGGTCTGCGCCAGGCCGACGACGTCGCGGCCCTGCATCAGCAGCGGAATCGTCTCCGCCTGGATTGCGGACGGCTTTTCAAAGCCGACCTTCTTCACTGCCGCGATCACGTTGTCCGGCAGGCTCAGCGTGGTGAAGCCGTTTTCCGGCTCTGCATTCTCCTCGCTGGACTCGTTCGGCGTCGTTGCTTCAGTATTTACGTTCTCGGTGGCTTCTGCAGTCTTCTGCACAGAAGCGCCGGTGTGCTCAGAGGAACCCGCATCCCTGGTGTCTTCTGCAGCGGCAGGCTCAACTGCGTCCGCTGCGACATCCTGCGGGGTGTTCTGAGTTTCCGACAAGTTCATATCCGGCCCATTTTCGCTGCCGGTCGCGTTTTCGGAATTGCTCATTGCTTCACCAGCGTACGCCACATGGAGCCCCAGGACTATTCCGCAAGTTGGCCATCCGCACCCCGCGCTGGCGTTTCCACCCCCGTTTGGCTGCAACTCACTACACCCACCCAATGTGACATGTCCCACAATAGCGCAGTAGTGTTTCCCGCATGACTTCACCGCTCGCGCTGACCCTGGTCGGGTTGGCCATCATCCTCGTCACCGTCGGCGTGCTCCTCAAAGGCAAAATGCACCCGATTATCGCCATGACCCTCATCCCGATCATCGGCGCGCTCATCACCGGCTTCGGCATCGGTGACATCACCGACTTCTACGGCGAAGGCCTCGAGCGGGTCATGGGGGTGGTCGTGATGTTTATCTTCGCGATCATCTTCTTCGGCATCCTTTCCGATGTCGGCCTCTTTGACCCCGTCATCACCGCGCTCATCCGCGCCACCCGCGGCCAGGTCATGCTGGTCACCCTCGGCACCGCCGCGATCGCGATCGTCGCGCACCTCGACGGCTCCGGCTCGACCACCTTCCTGCTCACCATCCCGGCGCTCCTCCCCCTGTACAAGGCGATGCGGATGTCCAGATACGTGCTGCTCACCCTCGTCGCGCTGTCCGCGTCCGTGATGAACATGATCCCGTGGGGCGGCCCCGTCGGCCGCGCCGCCAGCGTCATCGAGGCCACCCCCCAACGAGATCTGGGCCCACCTCCTCCCCGCCCAGGGCATCGCCATCGTCCTCGTCTTTCTTGTCGCCGCAGGCTTCGGCCTATCCGAGAAGCGCCGTATCTCGAAGCGATCGCTTCACGACGCCACCGCCACCGTCGACGTCAACGCCATCGCCGAAGAGTTCCGCCGCTCCCAGGCGGAGGAGCGCGCCAAATTCAACCTCACCCCGCGTACCGGCACCTGGGTCACCGCGATCAACGTCATCGTCACCCTCGCGCTGATCGGCGTCCTCGTCTCCGGCATCACCTCGCCCGGGCCGGCGTTTTTGGTGGGCACGGCGCTGCTGCTCATCGTCAACTTCGCCACCCTGGACGACCAGAACGACGTGCTGCGCCGCCACGCCCCGACCGCGCTATCCATGGCCGGCGTGATCCTCGCCGCCGCGATGTTCCTCGGTGTGCTCGACGGCACCGGGATGCTCGAGCAGATCGCGCTCTCGCTCATCTCGGTCCTGCCCGCGTCCGTCGGCGCCTACATCCACGTCATTGTCGGCTTGCTGGGCGTGCCCCTCGACCTGGCCACCTCCACGGACGCCTACTACTTCTCGGTCCTGCCCATCGTGCAGGAAACCTCCGCGGCGTTCGGCGTTTCCGGCATGGGCGCGGCCACCGCCATGATCGTCGGCAACGTCATCGGCACGTTTGTCAGCCCGTTCTCCCCCGCCCTGTGGCTGGGCCTCGGGCTGGCCGGTGCGAACATGGGCAAGTACATCCGCGTCGCGTTCCCGCTGTGCTGGGGCTTCTCGGTCGTCCTCGTGCTCGGCGCGTTTGCGACCGGGATGATGGCGTAAGAGGCCCTTCCGATCACCCGCCGCAAAACAGGAACATTGCCGTACTATGTGCGCATGCGTAAAACTTCTTCCCTACTAGCTTCAGTCCTTCTGCTCGCCCTCCCGCTGTCCGCCTGCGGCAGCGGCGACAGCGACAGCAACGCATCCCAGGATGCGTCGAGCACCACGAGTTCCCGGTCCGATGAAGAGGTGATCGCCGCGTCGCAGGCGGCGCGATCGTCGTCAAGCGCTGCGAAGTCCGCGTCCTCCGCCGCGGCCGCCTCCTCCTCTGCCGCTGCCAAGACCGAGCCGACGACCTACAAGGCGATTGCCACCGACGACCCCCAGCCGATCGGCACCAAGTGCGGCGAGATTGTCAACGCGTACGGCGAGCGCCTCGAGGTGATCGTGGTGAAGGACGGGACGTCCTGTAGCGCTGGCCAGCACGTCATGGAGGAATACAAGGCCGACGATTACGGCGCGGACGCGGACCGCTTCCACAACTGGACCTCCGAAGAGGGCTGGCACTGCTCCATGGACTGGCTGCTCCCCCGCGAGCTGGACACGCACTCGCAGGGCCGCATGACCTGCCAGGACGCCGACCTGCTCGACCCGTCCGACGACCCAGACAACACCGACGAGACCTCGACGCGCGGCAACGCGGCGCGCTTCGGCGAGCCGCGCCACCAGGTCGTGGCCATGTACCCGCAGGAGGCCACCGAGGCCGTCGACGAGATTCCGCGCTAAAAAACGCCGCGGGAACACACAGCCCGCTTTATAGTTTTTCGTATGCACGCACGTCGTTGGGCCACGTCCGTTCTCCTGGTGTCCGCTTCCCTCGCACTCGCCGCCTGCGGAGGGGGCGGCGGGGAACCTGGCGCCGACGGCACGACCTCTGCGACCTCTGCGACCGCGGCGAGCACGGAAGCCGTGACCAGCGATGCACCCAGCGCGGATTCCGAGGCACCAGACACGAGTGCCGCGGAGGCGGAGCAGGCCGACCTCTACACCGTCGTCGACCCGGAGCGGTTCCTGCTCGGTACCGCATACGTCATCGGCGGCGACGGCGACCGCTGGTTCCACGACTGTTTCATCAAGACAGCGGAGCTCAACTCCGAATCTGATTCGGGGACCTATTGCCACGCGGACTTCGCCGACCCCGTGCCCCCGACCGAGGAGGACTACGGCGTTCCCAATCCGCCGGCTCCGAACGTGATCAACTGGGACGAGGACGGCGGGCGTTTCAGCACGGCGTATTCCCCCGGCGCCGAGCTCCACCCCGGCACCCAGCGCCTCAGGCAGGGCGAGCAGGTGACGGTCGACGGCCTCACCGTCACCCACCTCCACGGCGGCGGCTACCGGGTGACCAAAGGCGACGCCACTTTTGAAATGCACGACGGCGTCTACACCACCACCGATCCCGGCTCGCCCGCCGAGGCGGAGGCGGCCGGCGGCGCTGCCGGCAATGTCTGCGGCACCGTCGAGAGTTCGATGGGTGGCTCGTACCAAATCATCGCCTTGGAGGACGGCACGACCTGTGAGAGCGCCCTTGCGGCGATGCGCGGCTACGTCGACGCGTACAGAAACGGCGAGGTCGAGGGCCAAGCCGGGTTCTGGACCGCGCCGAACGGCTGGGGCTGCGTGAACGGGTGGTTCCTCCCCGGCGACGAGCAGATCCGCGCCAATGCCAAGAACACGTGCAGCGCGTCGGACTGCGGCGGCAACCCCACCCAGGAGGGATCCGGCGCGGTGGTCGCTCTGCGACCTGACGACGTCGCCCGCTTCTAGCCGGCCCGCCCCAGAAATCTCGTGCGTGTTACCCAGGCCACAGTTACACTGAGAGCCGTGACACACTCACTGACACGCAAGGCCCTTCCCCTCTGTGCTGCGGCGGCGTTGACGTTGGCGTCGTGTAGCGCTGCGCCAGACGACGCCCCCGAGACCGAAACCACCACCACAGAACCCACCGCATCCAGCGAGACCACCGACTCACGTCCACCCGAATCCACGACCAGCACCAAACCCACCACGACGGAGGTCCGCGAGGTCTCGTCCGAGGAGCTCGCCGGCCTCACTGAGGTCCCCGCGGACACGTTCAAGGCCACGCCGGTGACCTTCGCCGTCGGCTTCCCTGGGGTCGGGACCAAGGGCTGCATGGTCCCCACCGAGCGCATGGCGCCCAGCTACACGCAGGGCAAGGACGAGATGTTCCAATTCAACTGCGACATCGGCATCGAAGACCCCGCAAACCCGGCGCGCGAATACGACACCCCGCCTGGATCCAGCAATCGGGCACTGTCCATGCAGTACGAGCCGACGGTCGGCTTTTACACCTTCAGCAGCCAGGAGCCGATCCACAAAGACGAGTACACGAAGGATTACCCGGAGCTGCAGGTCGGGCAGAAGGTTGCGCTGAGCGGGTTTACGCTCGCCCGCCCGGCAGAAGACACCGTCGTTATCCAGCGTGGCGTGCACAGCCTCACCATTTCCAACGGCAACACCGCAGTGCACAGCCCGCCGGTGGAAAGCGTGCAGCAGGGCGAGCCGAACCCGGACTTGTTCGACCTCTCCAACACCGCCGCGCCCGAGGGCACGCCATGCAACGTGGTCAGCGCCTCGGACACCGAGACCGGCGAGACCCACCACTTCTCCCTCATCGCGCACGCCGACAACACGGACTGCACCACCACGTTTGATGTGGCCCAGCGTTTCATCACTGCCTTGCAGGCCGGCGAGGTGCAGCCGCCGACGATGGAGTGGTCCTCGCCCGACGGCTGGTCGTGCAGCATGGACTATATGCTGCCGGGCACGCACACCGACGTGCTCAACGCGGCCCCGCTGTGCCGGAACGAAGGCGGCGGCGCCTTCGTCATCGCCGGTACCGAGATGCTCTAGCGCTGTGTCGCTTCTCGACGCCACCGCTCAAGCTTCAGCCGCGCGGCCAGCCCACCGCCGGAACGCGGCTTGAGGTCGAGGTGTCCGCCGTGGGCGCGCGCGATGGCGTCGGCAAGCGAAAGCCCCAACCCGTGCGAACCCGCGACGCGCCCGGCTCCCCTCACGAACGGCTCTTTGAGCCGCTCAACCTCGCGTTCGCCCAGCTCGGGGCCACCATTATCGACGCCCACCTCAACGGCCCCATCCGTAACCCTCACCACCACCGCGGCGGTGCCCGGCGCGCCGTGCTCGACCGCGTTGGCGACGAGGTTGCCCACGGCCTGGCGCAGCAGCACCGCGTCGCCGGCAACCGTCGCCGCGGCGGGATCGACGCGCAGCGCGACGCCGTACTGCGCGCACACCTCCTCGCACAGCGCGGCCACGTCCACCTGCTCGCCGCGCACGCTGCCGGGCTGCGCCGCCTCGGCGCGCGCGAACGCAAGCAACCGCTCGACCGTTTCCCCGGCGCGGGCGTTGACCTCGCGAATCCGGCGCAGCGCGGTGGCGCTCTGGTCCCCCTGCATGAGCGCGACGTCCGCAACGGTCTGAATCGTGGCGATCGGGGTCTTCAGCTCGTGCGAAGCGTTGGCGGCGAAGCGGCGCTGCGCGTCGAGCGAGGCTTCCAGCGAGTCCAGCATCTGGTCGAAGGCGCGGGCCAGGTCGCCGACGTCATCGGCAGGCCCCTCGTAGTGCATGCGCTGGCCGACCTCGCCGTCGGAGACCCGGCGCGCCACCGTGGCGAGCCGGCGCACGGGCGTGAGCACATACCCGGCAACAAACCAGCCCACCGCCCCCGCAAGCGCGGTGAGCAGGGCAAGCGCGATCAGCATGGTGACCAGGACGACGGTGATGATGTCGGTAGGGATGGGCATGGCGGCGTCGATAAGCACTCCCTCCGGCCCTGGCAGAGAGACGTGTAGCGGCACCGGGGTGAGCGCGAGGTAGGCGCACACGAGCGCGGTGAGCGCCGCGCCGGCGGAAAAGACGGTGGCGACGAACACAAGGGTCAGGCGCAGGCGCAGCGTCACGGGCGCGCCTCCTCCGCGGCGTAGTATCCCGCGCCGGGCTGGGTGTGGATAATCCACGGTTGGCCCAGCTTGCGGCGCAGGTGCGAGATGGTCACGCGCGGCGAGTTGGTAAATGGGTCGGCGAACGCGTCCCACGCCTCCTCGAGCAGCGCCTCGGCGGACAGGACCGCGCCGTCGGCGGCGAGCAGCGTCTCCAGCACCGCGAATTCCTTCGGACTCAGCGCGATCGGCGCGCCCGCGCGGGTCACGGTGCGGCGCGCGGTGTCCATGCGCACGTCCGCGCAGCGCAGCACGTCGGCCTGCGGCGGGGTGTGGCGGCGCATGAGCGCGTCCACGCGCGCGAGCAGCTCGGGCACCTCGAAGGGTTTGGTGAGGTAGTCGTCGGCGCCAAGCGCGAAGCCGTCGAGCCGCTCGTCGAGGGCGCTGGCCGCGGTGAGCATGAGCACGCGGATGTGCGGGTAGTCGGCGCGGATGCGGGCGCAGACCTCGTCGCCGTGAACGCGCGGGAGGTCCCGATCGAGGACCACCACGTCAGCGGATTCGAGCATCTTGAGCGCCTGCGCGCCGTCGTAAGCAACCTGGGTCTGCAGGCCGTGCGCGGCGCAGGCGGCGGCGATGGCGTCGGCGAGGTAGGCCTCGTCTTCCACAACTAACACGTTGGACATGCGGGTCAGTCTAGCGCTGGTGAGCGCGGGTGGAGCGCGCGTTAACGCTCTCGCAACACGGCAGTTTTTAGCGTGTGCACCATGACAATTGCTTCCAGACTTCCCCCACCAGCGACACGCATCGCTGGCCTCGACGCCGCCCGCGCCGTCGCACTCGCCGCGATGATGTGCGCGCACCTGACCGACTCGACCTCGCCGTGGCTCTACGGCTTCCCGTCGGCGCTGTTCGCGGTGCTCGCTGGCGTGTCGATGCAGGTCTCGTCGCGCGCGACGGGCGGGGTGGCGCTGGCGCGTCAGCGCCACCAGGCGATGCTGCGTGGCGCGGCCCTGCTCACCCTGCACGTCGTGCTCACCCCGCTCTCGGGCTCGATCACGGTGGTCCTCGGCGCGTTCGGCGCCTGCTACCTCACACTCGCCCCGGCGCCGCGCTGGCGCACGCGCACGCTCGCGGCCCTGTTCGCAGCCCTCACGCTCGCCTCGGCGCTGCGCCTCCCGCTCGCGGTCACCGCCCCGCCGTACCCACTGTTCGAGTGGGCCGCGCTCATGGTCGCCGGCCTCATCGCGGCGCGCCTGCGCCCGCGCGTGTGGCTCGCAGCGCTCGGCTTCGCGCTCGCCGTCGGCGGCGTATGGGCCCGCTCGCTTATCGACGCCCACCTCCACCCCTTCCTCAACCCCAATGGCCACACCGGCGGCCTCATCGCCATCCTCAGCGAGGTCGGCTGCTCCCTGGGCGTCCTCACCGTCTGCCTCATCGTGTTCCGGCGCTTCTGCCCGTACCCGCTGCAGGCCCTGGGCCGGATGCCGCTGACGGTGTACTGCCTGCACGTGACCACTGCGGACCTTGTGCCGTCCGGCGCGGCATCCGCGGCCGTGAGCATCGCCGCCGCGTGCGCGCTGGCGTCGGTGTGGCAGCTGCGCTTCCCGCGCGGCCCGCTCGAAGAAGCCCTGCGCGCGTTCACCCGGTCGCTCTCGCGCCAGGACCTCCCCCAGCGACCACTTCCCACCACACTTACCAAAGGAGCATAACCATGCGAATCTCCACCTCCACGATCCCCGCCGCCGCTGCGCTCGTCGCAGCGCTCACGGCGCTGGCCGCCACGCCCGCCGGGGCGCTCGAATCCGACACGTTCGCCGCCGATTCCCCCGACACCGCGTCCGAGGGCGCGAGCGTCGTTTCCGTGCGCACCGCCAACGACGACCCTGCCGACGGCGTGTGCACTGGCACCGCAGTCGCGCCGCACTGGGTGGTCACGGCGCGCCACTGCATGGACCACCTGCCCACCGCCGGCGGGTCGGTGCGGACCGGCGAGGGTAACGCGCAGCGGACGGTGGCCGTGGATCGGTGGCTCACCGCGCCCCAGGGCGACATCGCGCTGCTGCACACCGCCGATGACCTCGGCCTGGACCGCTACGCCACCGTGGACACCGAGGTCCCCGGCCCCGACACCGCCGCGCGCGTCTATGGCTGGTCCTCCGACGGCTCGGGCGCCACGACCCGCCTGCCCGTCACCGACGCGACCGTCGAGGGCGCAAGCCCCATGGCGCTTTTCGACGCCCACCAAGCCCTCACCGTCGCGCTCGCCCAAGGAGCCGGCATCCAGGGCGGCGACTCCGGCGGCCCCGTTTTCCGCGACGGCAAGCTCACCGGCGTGCTCAGCGCCGGACTGTTCGTGAACCCGGACGACCCGGAGGAAGTCGCCATGGACACCAACGCGGCCGCCTCCGCCGCCCCGCTCGGCGACGCTGCCGCATGGATCAACGACGCAATCGCCGACGACCTGCGCGACACCGACGCCGCGGCAGGCCCCGGCGCCGGCGAAGCGTCCGCGGCGCCGTACCTCATCGCCATCGCGGTGCTGCTCGCCGTGGCGGCCGGTGCGTCGGTGGTTGCGCGGCGGAGGGGGCACGGAGGCGTCGATAAGCAATAGGCCGAACCCCACATTTGGCGAGGCTCAATGTGGCAATATGCTGTAAAAGCCCATTGTTTCGGACAATTTTATGGAAGGTGGCTCAGCGCCGATGTCCACGAGCTCCCCAACACCTGCGAAGCCCGCACGCAAAGCTCGAGGCCTCAGCCACCGACACATCCACTTCATCGCGCTCGGCTCCGCCATCGGCACCGGCTTGTTCTACGGCTCGGCCGGCGCGATCCAGGCCGCTGGGCCGTCCGTCCTGCTGGTGTACCTGCTCGGCGGCGCGGTGGTGTACTTCATGCTCCGCGCGCTCGGCGAGATGAGCGTGCGCCACCCCGTCCGCGGCTCCTTCGCCGTGTACGCGCGAGAGCACCTCGGCGGGCTGGGCGGCTACATCACCGGCTGGATGTTCGCCTTCGAGATGATCATCGTGTGCCTGGCGGACCTCACCGCCATCGGCATCTACATGAAGTTCTGGTTCCCCGGCACGCCCGCCTGGGTGTGGATCACCGCGACCCTGTTGGTCATCGGCGCCGCCAACCTGGCCAGCGTGCGGTGGTTCGGCGAGCTGGAGTTCGCGTTCACGCTGATCAAGGTTGTCGCCGTGGTGGCCATGATCGTCGGCGGCGCGGCCGTCCTCGCCTTCGGGCTGGGCACGCACCCCGAAACCACCGGGCTTGTCAACCTGTGGAACGACGGCGGTTTCTTCCCCAACGGTCCCGAGGGCATGATTGCCGCGTTCATCCTCGTCCTCTTCGCGTTCGGCGGCACCGAGATCATCGGCGTGGCCGGCACCGAGGCCGACGACCCGGACCGCTCCATCCCCAAGGCCGTGAACACGGTGCCGGTGCGCATCCTCCTGTTCTACGTGCTGGCCATCCTCATCATCCTCATGCTCAACCCGTGGCGCAGCATTACCGGCGACGAGTCCCCGTTCGTGCAGATCTTCTCCACCCTCGGTGTGAACTGGGCGGCGGGCCTGCTCAACCTGGTGGTCATCACCGCGGCGCTTTCCGCCATCAACGCGGACCTCTTCGGCACCGGCCGTGTGCTCACGGGCCTGGCACGCGAGGGACTCGCGCCCCGCGTGATGGCGCGCACGGTTCGCGACATCCCCGTCATGACCACCGTGACCCTGCTCATCGTCCTGGTCGTGGGCGTTGTCCTCAACGCGCAGTTCCCCAACGTCTTCGAGACGATCGCCGCGCTCGCCACCTTCGCCACCGTCTTCGTCTGGCTGATGATCCTCATCGCCCACCTCGCCTCGCGCCGCCGCATGACGGCCGCCGAGCAGCGCGCGCTGCACTTCCCGGTCCCGTTCTGGCCTTACGGCCAGTGGTTCGCCGTGGCGTTCATCCTGTTCACGTTCGGCATCATGGTGTGGCTGCCACAGTACCACGTCGCCCTCGCCGCCGGCGTCATCTTCCTCGTCGTCATGACGGGCATGTACTTCGTCACCGGCCGCCCGAAGGCGATCGCTGCGGCGCACACGGAGGAGGACTTCAAGTAGGGCTGGCTTCTCGACGCCACCGTGCCCGCTTTCGCCCGAATACGTCCGACTTTACGGGAAATTCCGTTGTTTTCTGACCGGCTCCGCGGCACCGGCCCCAACGTTGTGCAATGATGGATGCCGGAAACAACGTCTACCGGTCACGGTATCGGAAAGAGGAGAACCACAGTGAGCATCACGAACCCGTCCACCCCGAAGAACAACATCACCCCCGGCAACAAGGTCGTGCTCATCGGCGCCGGCGCCGTAGGTGTCGCCTACGCCTACGCCCTGATCAACCAGGGCCTGTGTGACCAGCTCGCCATCATCGACCTCGCTGAGGAAAAGACTCGCGGCGAGGTCGAGGACCTGAACCACGCTGTCCCCTACTCCGGCCACAACACCAAGGTCACCTTCGGCACCTACGAGGACTGCCGCGACGCGGCACTGGTGGTCAACTGCGCGGGCGTCGCTCAGCGCGAAGGCGAAACCCGCCTGGACCTGGTGGGCCGCAACGTGAAGATCTTCGAGTCCATTAACAAGGAGGTCATGGCAAACGGCTTCAACGGCATCTACCTGGTCGCCACCAACCCGGTCGACATTCTGACCTACGCCACCCAGAAGCAGACCGGCCTGCCCGCCTCCCAGGTGCTCGGCTCCGGCACCGTCCTGGACACCGCCCGCTGGCGCTACAACCTGTCCCAGAAGTACAACGTGTCTGCATCGTCGGTGCACTCCTACATCATCGGCGAGCACGGCGACACCGAGCTCCCGGTCATCTCCACCGGCTCCATCGCAGGTATCGCGCTGCGCAACCGCCTCGCCGAGGAAGCCGAGAGCAACCCGGACGTGTACAAGGAGGTCGACGAGATGTTCGTAGCAACTCGCGACGCCGCGTACCACATCATCCAGGCAAAGGGCTCGACCGACTTTGGCATCGGCAGCTGCCTCGCCCGCATCACCCGCGCCGTCTTCGCCAACGAGGACGTCGTCCTGCCGATCTCGGCCAAGCTGGACGGCCAGTACGGCCACAACGACATCTACATCGGCACCCCGGCCGTGGTGAACCGCAACGGTGTGCGCGAGGCCGTCGAACTCCGCCTCAACGATGAGGAGAAGGAGAAGTTCGACCACTCCGCAACCACCCTGCGCAAGGTCATGGAGGACGCTGGCCTGGTCTAAACCCGGTCTAGCTCTCTCAAGCGTCAAGGCACCGCAGATCTGCGGTGCCTTTCCCATGCGGGGAGACATACACCCCCCGTGCCGACGCTCGGTATGCCCACGAGTGCCACGCGCAGCCTGCGAATTGTGATACTGACACGGCCACTCAAGATTATGCGGCACAGTCTCCCCACCATGGCGATGCTCGATCATATGATGTGCAGGCACCGCGCGACAGGCTGCGTCCACCCCGAACCCGATTACTCGGTATGCACTAAGCACTGGGTGAAAGCTCGTAGGCTTCGTACCCTACACGCACCCCATTACGACCGTCCGTCCACAGCCCGCATATTCATGTAACACGTAGCAGAGGAGCGAAGCCTCCCATCATCCACAAATTGCAAAAGCGGGCATAAAACCGTTGCAGGATCGGGTATAAAACTGTTGCAAAAGCGGGTATAAAATCGTTGCATAATTGGGTACAATGCCGGTGTGCAGTACTTTTCCCGCTTTGCAGATCAGGTTTTGGAGGACTCTCTCCAGTTCATGGGAGGTGTCCTCCTTGAGGGGCCACGCGCTTGCGGGAAAACCTCTACTGCCCTCCAAAAGGCTGCAAGTTCTGTACGCCTCGACCGATCCCCCGAGCTGATCACGCTCGCCGAATTGAACCCCGCAATTTTACTCAACGGCCCAACGCCTCGCCTCATTGATGAGTGGCAACTCGCGCCTTCCATATGGAACACGATCCGCCATGAGATTGACGATCGCCAAGGACGCGGGGAGTTCATCCTTTCAGGGTCAGCGGCACCAGCCGATGACACCACGCGCCACTCAGGTGCGGGACGCTTTGCAAGATTGAGGATGCGTCCAATGTCGCTCGCGGAAAGTGGGGCGTCGACAAACCAGGTAAGCCTCGCAGAGCTACAACCGGGCGTTGGTGTGAGCGGAGTTTCCAAGCTCACCTATAAGGGCATGGCCGAACAAGCTGTACGTGGCGGATGGCCAGGCCTACTCGGCGCCAACACCCAGCAGGCGGTCATGTTTAATCGCTCGTACCTGGACAATGTCTTCGACGTGGAAGTACCAGAAAGCGTTGGCACACGTCACAACCAGCTAAACATTCGTCGGACCTTGGAATCCATCGCTCGGAACATTTCTGGCGAAGCAACGTTGAAAACACTCGCTGCAGACGTGTCTTCCGATGCCACAACAGTCGATCCGAAAACGGTCTCCACTTACCTCCAGGCACTTACCAGAATATTCATCCTCGACGAATTGCAGCCTTGGAGCGTCGCGCTCCGATCCAAATCACGGCTGCGCACCTCACCGAAGCTCCACCTCGCTGACCCCAGCCTGGCTTGCGCCGCCTTAGGTATCGGCGTTGACCGTCTCGCGAAAGACCCAGAGTTTTTCGGCCAGATCTTCGAGTCCATGGTCATCCGAGACCTGCGTGCTGCATCCGCCCTCCAGCACGGTCACGTCTACCACTACCGCGACAACACGGGCCTTGAAGTTGACGCCATCATCGAATACCCCGAGGACGGAAAATGGGGTGCCTGCGAAGTCAAACTCGGGGCGTCGCAGATCCCACAAGCCGAAGCAAACCTCATCAAACTCCGTGACGAACGTGTCGACACCAACAGGGTCGGGTCGCCTGCATACTTAGCCATTATCACCGCTACGGAGTATGCATACACGCTTCCTAGCGGAGTACACGTGATTCCTTTGGGCACCCTCACCGCTTAGCGGTCACAGAAACGAGTCAAACCATTCTCCCGGAATTGCAAAAGCATGTATAAACTCCGTGCACTGCAGGTTTACGCAACACCAGGAACGCATCCATCGCCCTGCTGCGCGCCTAAACCAGCGGCGCGGACCCCGAAGTTTCAAACTGTAGTACGCGGAATGTAATAATCCTCGAAATGATGAGCGAAGACGCCGGGCGAGCGGGTTTTTCAAAAGCCCAGGTCGCGCAGAGCCCCACACCAGGTACTGCGCCTTCAGGCACCTATCACCGTGTCATCCAACCACACCATTTTTCGCCGCATCAAATACGCCTGCACATCCGCAGCCGGCCCAGGCAACCGCACGGTGGCATACCCATCCCATGATGAGTCACCCCCACGCGCGGGGTGCTCGGCTCGGTCGCCGGCAACTGAACACGCTCGGGTCCTGCTGCTGCGAGAACGAACTCGAAACCGCAGCGGTCAACCCAAAAAGCGCATCCAAAACACACGTCTAATAAGACTTATGCCCTTGTGCCTTGAGCACGACCGGTTCCACCTCCGCGTAGGCGACGACCTCGTCGACGAAGCCCTCGTCATGACAGGTCAAAATCACTGCCTGTCCGGCACGCAGGCCCTCGGCGATTACCGCATGCGCCTCGGTGCGGCCGGTGGCGTCGAGTGAGGTATCGGGTTCGTCGATAAGCACAAGCTCCCGGCCCTGGGCGAAGACCTGGCGCAACTGGGCAACCCGGAGCTGCGCCTGCGGAAGGTCGAGCGGATGCGTCTCATCGTCGCCGCCGGCGAACTCCGCGAGCGTGGTCTCCACGACCTGCTCAGCCACGCGCTGCAACGCGAGCGAGACGCCGACCGGCTGGGGAGGATTACCGTCGAGGCCGGCAAGCGCGCGCAACAACGTCGTCTTGCCCGACCCATTGTGGCCGCGCAGCCACACCACCCCACCGCGGCGTGGCGCGAGCTCGACCGGGCCCACCTCGAAGTGCTCGCCGCGCTTTTCCCGAAAATGCCACCACTTGCGCTGCGGTGCCTGGCGGCCTGCGGTCACGGCGCCGAGGTCGATTCGGTCGGGCTGCGGTTCGACGGGACCGGGAAGCGAAACTGCGGTGAGGTGCGGATTCGGGGTGAGCGTGGCGTCGATAATGCCGAGCTGCGCGCCACCAATCTCGCGTGGTTGATAGCCAAGCACCAGCGCGCGGGAGGAGGCGACGAGCTGCTCAATCAAGCGCGCGGATTCCGTATCAAGGCCCGCGAACGGGCAATCCAGCACAAGCAGCTCCGGCTCGAGCACCGCAACACACGCGATGGCCAGGCGACGCGTCTCGCCACCAGACAACGTCGCCGGATGGCGCTCCGCCAAATGCGCAAGTCCCGTGCGCGCAAGAATGCGCTCGCAGCGCGCCTGCATCTCCGCGCGCTCGACGCCGCGCTGCTCCAGGCCGATCGCCACCTCCTCGATCACCGTCTCGCGCAGGTACGTCACGTGCGCCGCAGCGTCCTGGCCCACGACACCGACGTTCGGCCACTCCTCGTGGAGCTGGTTTGCCAGCTGCGACATCCCGGAGCCGGACGCGCCGACAACCTGCACGCGGTCGTGCGTGCTCAGCGCGCGCTGCAGCAGCGTCAGATCCATACGACCACCACCACGCACGCGATCGGGGCGACGAGCCGCAGCGCCTTCTGCACCGCGGAGTCCGGCACCGGCCGTAGCACCGTGCGCTTCCCCTGCAAGTCATAGCCGGCGGTTTCCAACGCCGCGCCGCGGCTCGCGCCCTGGCTGAGCAGCGCGGTGAGCACCGGCATGATCAGGCGCGTCACCACGTTTCGCGCGTGCACCGGCGCGCGCTTGAGCGCCTGCGCGTCGCGCACCACCTTCACCTGCGCGCTGCCGTGCGGGACGAGCTGCAGCGTCGCGCCCGCGATGTACGCCAGCTTGTTTCCGCCGGGCAGCACCTGCAGCGCCTTGACCAGCTCGGGGATGCGGACGTACGCGACGGCGGCGAGCATGCACGCCATCAACGCGCAGAATCGCGCCGCCAGCGCCGCGCCCACCGCCAGGCCGTCCGCGGTGAGCAGTGGGGCGATGCGCTCGCTGCCGTACGGCGCGTGGATGAGCAGCATGGACAGCCCGACGGGCACGGCGAGTGCCACCGTCGTCGCCGGCACCGAGGCGTTGCGCGTGCGCCACACCCCGAGCACGCACGCGACAGCCGTCATGGCCAGCGACACCACGGGCGAATTCAGTCCGAGGACCAGGATCCACCCGCACGCCCCCGCCGCCAGCGCCGTGAGCGGATTAATCACGCTGCGCGGAGTGCGCTTTTCGACGCGGCGCGAACGCCTGAACTGTCTTCCGCGGCAACGCCCGCACCGTCACGTAGGCGATCGCGAGGACGATCACCTTGTCCAGCGGGTCCGAGAGGAATGCCTGCGTGGTCACCGACGCGATGAGCGATCCGCCCATCTCGCGGAAGAGCGACACGAGCGCACCGGTGCCTACGCCCGCGGTGCCACCGAACACGAACGCGGCCACCGGCGCGGCGACGGCGCCGCCGACCAGGCCCAGCAGCATGCCGTAGCCAACCACCGTGAATATCGAGTGCAGCGCGTGCAGCCGGTGGATGAACACGCCCGCGAGGTACCCGACGAGCGCGGAACCCGCCGCGAACGGGAGCGCCACCGGGTTGAGCAGCCCCCAGACGACGTTGTTGAGCGCGCCGGTGGTCAGGCCGGCGATCGGCCCGGCGAGCGCGGCGACGAGCACGGTGCCGATCGTGTCCAGGTAGAGCGGCAGCCCGATCGAGCCGACGATCTGCCCCACGACGGAGTTGATGAGGATGGCCAGCGGGATCAGGCCCAGCGTGCGCGCCGGAAGCATGGGCAGCGTCGCCGCGAGCAGCAGGACGGTGCCCAGCCCGTAACCGCACAGGGTGATGATCGCTTCGGTGGATCCGCCGACGCTGTCCCAGCTGCTCGGGCGGACCAGCACGAGGTACGCCCAGGTTGCGGCGATGCACAGGGCGCCGGCGATGACGAGGAGGCGCTGTGGCAGGGTCCAGTCTCCAAGCGCCATGTCGGTCGGGGGCTTCACCGGCCCTTTGGGCGGAAACGGCAGGCGGTCGTCGGTATCGTGCGACATGGGGGTTCTCCAGGGGTAATACGCGGAAAAGGGGAAACTAGTCCTGTGGTCGACAGGGTTTCGCCTATGTCACCTCGGCGAAGCAGACGGCGAAAGTGTACCAGCTATTCCTCCGCCTTGAGGTGATACCCCGCCTTGAGCTGCTCATCTCCTGCGGTGAATCGTGCGTGGAGGGAGAACGCGGCGTCGACAAGCGCCCAAGCGCTGGGAATGTCCGCCGAGGTGACCACGCGCGCGTTGGGCTCGCGCTCCCACATGCCGCGCAGGTCGGCGGCGACGGTGCCGCGCATGAGCTCGCTTGCGGCTTCGACGTCAATGGTGGCCTCGGCGACGGCGGTGTCGACGCGACCAAGCGCGATGAGGACGGTGAGCAGGTCGTGGAGCTGGGCGCGGTAGCCTTCGCCGACGTCCTCGTGGAACTCGAAGTAGAAGCGCGTGATTTCCGGCAGCGCGGACGCGATCGGCGTCTCCCCCAGCGCCGCGACGAGCCGTTCGAGGCGCGGCGGGTCCAGGAGCATCTGCTCGGTCACGCCCAGCGAGCACAGCGTGATGGGCACCGGCGTGCGCGCGAAAACCTCCTGCGCGGCGTGCGGGTCGACCCAGAAGTTCCACTCGGCGGTCGGCGTGGTGTTACCTGGGTAGTTCACGGCCCCGCCCATCACCGTGATGTGGCGCAGCTGCGCGAAGTGGCGCGGGTGGCGGCGTGCGAACACAGCCATGTTCGTCATGGGGCCGGTGACGATGAGGTGGAGGTCCTCGGTGCCGCGCTCGATGGCGTCGCACCAGAGCATGTCCCAGTCTGTCGCCACGTGGCGCGCGGGCGCGTGCGCGTAGCCCAAGCCCGTCTCGCCGTGGGTTTCCGGGGTGGTGGTCAGCGCAAGCTCGAGTGGCTGCGGCTCGCCTGCGGCCACGGGGATCGCTGGCAGGTTGCACTGCGCAAGCACCCACGCGGCATTCTGCGCGCATTGCTCGGCCTCAACGTTGCCCGCGGTCGTGGTCACGCAGTCCAGCTCCAGCTCGCCAGCGTGGTGCGCGGCGGTGAGGTAGGTCAGCGCGAACGTGTCGTCGATGCCGGGGTCGCAGTCCAGCAGCACTCTCATCCTAAGTCTCCTTCGTCTCAGTTCCGCGCGTGAGCCAGACGCCTATCGACGCCACCGCAATCCCCGCGCAGGCCACAAACGCTACGCCAAACCCAAAGGCCTGGGCGAGCAGCCCCACCACAATCGGCGCGAAAATCTGGCCCGCGTCTTGCGCCATCTGGAACGTGGAGAGCACCTTGCCGCCGGAGCGGTTATTCCCAATGATGTCCGCGAGCGACGCCTGCTGCGCCGGGCCGATCAACCCGCTGCCCACGCCCGCAAGTGCGGACAGGACGAGCAGCGGCACGACGCTGGTGGCCAGCCCCATCGAGCCGGTGAACGCGGCGGTAGTGATCAAGCCGGCAACGATAAGTGGCTTGCGCCCGTGCTTATCCGCGAGCCTGCCGGAGAACTGCAGCGTGACCGCGGTGCCGAACGCGAAGGCGGTGAGCGCAAACCCTGCGGCCGCCCCACCGTTGGCAAACACCGCTGCGGCGAACAACGGCAGGATGGACACGCGGGTGCCAAAGTTGACCCAGCCGTGTGCAAATGCCGAGGACAGCAGGCTCTGGTACGTGGGCATGCGCAGCGCGCTGGACAGCTGCATCGGCGGCAGCGGCGGCGGCAACTGCGCCCTCCCCTGCGGGTTGTGCGTAGCCACCCACACGAACAGCGCGGCAACGCCCACCATCAGCCCGTAGACCGCGAACGGGATGCGGAAGCCCAGGAACGACAGGGCCGCGCCGATGATGGGTCCGATAATGTTGCCCAGCAGGAACGCTGACGAATAGATCGCGTTGGCGCGGCCGCGTATCGAGGGGTGCGTCACCCGCACAATGAGCGCCTGCGCCGACAACGTAAACATGGTTGAGCCGAACCCCGCGATGAAGCGCAGCACAAAGATCTGCCAGTACGCGGTGGCAAACGCCACGAAAAACGTCGCGGCCGCCACCACGCTCACGCCGGTGATGTAGACGGGCCGCGAGCCGAGCTTGTCCACGAGCATGCCCGCACCGGGCGCGCCGATGAGCCTCGCAGCAGCAAACACGGAGACGACCGCGCCTGCCGCGGCCATAGACACGCCGAAGCTCGCGGTGAACTGCGGCAGGATCGGGGCGATAAATCCGTACCCGAGCGCGATGAGAAACGCGGCCCCCACGAGCACCCAGATGGTGCGCGGGATGGCCGGCCGTGGCGGCGTGTGCGGCTGCTGCTGAGGTTCGGGCGTAGGGGTCATCGGGAAACAGCCTAAACCCACGCGCCAAGCGAGCAAACTGCAAGAACAACCACACGTTCGCCACTGTGTTCTAATTTGTGCGGTGCCGTGTTCACCTCTCCTCTTAGAGTGCCAGGCATGTTGAACTTCACAAGCAAAACGCACACCGCCCCCGCCCAGCCTTCCGACTACTGCGCCCCGCTGCCCACTGAGTACGCCGCGCACATCCGCGAGCGCGAACCGGACACGCTCCAGCAGCTCACGGCGATGATCCACCACCCGCGCTCGCTCGCGCGGCCCACTGCGCGGTGGCGCCCACCGACAAAACGGCTCCCCCGCCTCGGTCACACCGCCGACCTCACCATCGCCATCTCGCGGCGCCGCGTCGGCCCACGCGCGCAGGCAAGAGTCCGCGGGTACGGCGAGGACCGAGTGCCCGCGTTTCTCATCGAGGTCCGCGTCACCGACCCCTCCGGACTCCCCACGGACCGCCGCGTCGCCGAAGGGTGGGTGCGCGCGCTTTTGCCTATCGACGCCGCGGGCGCCGTCCACGAGCTTCCGTCACCCCGCGCGGCCAGCTACGTCTGGCTCACCGACGGCGACTTCGTCCCGGTACTGTCACCGTCCTCCATGTTTGAGGGTCTCGCGGCGGCGTAGCCCGCCCGGGCTAGTCCTCGTCGTCTCCGTCGTCCTCGTCGTCTCCGTCGTCCTCGTCGTCTTCATCATCGAAGTCGTCGTCTTCATCATCTTCGACGTCGTCGCGGCCGAAGATGTCGTAGATGTCGGGCTCGTCCTCGTCGTCTTCCAGCGGGAGGAGCTGGCCTTCCCACTCCTCCGCCTGGTCAGCGGCAAGCGACAGGACGTCGAAGAGCCGGTCGAAGTCGGTGAACGTGCCGAGGCTGAGCATTTCCGCCTCGGACACCGCTTCGCTGTGGATGGTCTCGAACAGGCGCAGTCGATCCTCCTCGGTCAGCTCTGCGTCGCCGTCGGACTCCCAGAGTTCGCCGATCGCGTCGTCCATGAGGTCGTCGTAGTTGTCCGACAGCGCGATGAACTCGACCGTCGCGGTGGCGGTCCCCTGCACCACCTCGACCTGGACCTGCAGCTCGGCGCTTTCGCCGACCTCGGCGCGCACCAGCTGGCTGTTGACGCGATCCGGGAAGAACTCCAGGTCCTCAATACGCTCGTCCGTAGCCTCGAGGAGGTCGCGCAGCACGGTAATCACCTGGTCGGTGGCCATGTGCTCTGCCACGGTCTCCACGGCGCTTTCCACGGAGAAGACGACGGCGACGAGCGCGGCCTCAAATTCTTCATCGTCCTCGTCCACGTCCGCGGCGGCAATGTACACATTGGCGGCAGGCAGGAGCGGGTCGATTTCTACAAACTGGATTTCCACCTCGGACGTGATGGGCACGAACATGGTGTCGTCGTGTACCCGGGATTCAATCCCTTCACGGTCAAGGCTGGCTGCAATGTCCTCGAAAAAGCTCATGGCGGCGGTTTCCTTCCACTCTCCAGTCCAGGCCTGCCCCAGCCTAGCCAGGAATTCGCCGCGCCGTCGGCCGACGCGCACAAAGCCCGGGTGCATGCGCGGTGAAAATTGCTGGGAGGTGTGTAGAGGGGGTGGCGGTGGCGTCGCTAAGCGTTGCCCTCGTCGGCGATGGAATCGGTGAGCGTTTCCACCAGGTCCTGCCTGTGCATGCCCCATTCGCGCATGTCAAAGCCCTCCCACGCGCGGCGCTGCGCCGCCTTGGGGTCGTACTCCACGGAGGACTTCGCCGCGAAGATCGCGGTCGCGCGGCCGGGCTCCGTGTCGCTGCGGAAACCGTAGACCGGCCACTTCTCGCCCGGATGCGCGTTGTGGAAGAAGGAGCCCCAGTGGAACTGCATGGCGGCGCTGACCTCGTCGAATTCCTCGCGCGGCTGGAACGGGTCGAACTTGGAAGCGCGGGTTGCCTTCGCATCGCCGAACACCGCCGCCAGGTCCGAGGTGTGCATGGCGCCGAGCCCGATCCGGCGCATCGTGGTCGACGCGTAGTCAAAGCGGTACATCCAGGTCGGGGCCGTGCGACGATGCTCGGTTGCCAGCATCACCGACGGCGCCCAGAAGACCGCGTCCGCGATGAGGGCGGCAAACTTCCGGCGATCGTCCACAAAATCGTACGTCTCCAGCACCGCCTCGGCGTTGTCGGGGTCGTAGACGCTCAGCGCCCGGCGCGCCGCCCGCAGGCGCGACTTGTTCGTCTGGTACAGCGCCTTGGCAAAACTGGCCTCATCCGCGTTCGTGCCGATGATCAGCGGGACCGGCGCCTGGGCACCGGATTGGAACACGTCGATCGGGTGCGCGGGAAGCGTGTGCGTATCCACGGTGGGCATGAAGCTGGTGTTGAACTGGACGAGCTCTTTGCGGTTGAGCAGCATCGATTGCCCGACCCGCACCAGTGCCTCGGCGTCAGCCTCGCGCAGCGCCTCCAACGTGGTCTGGCTGGGCAAGCCCATATCCTTGATCAGCTTGCGCACCCACATCGCCGCCTGCACGCGGGAGTGCACGCTGGCAACGGGCGGCGACTGCGCAATCGCGCGGTGGAACAGCCCCCGCGCAGCCGGGGCGCACATCAGGTGGATCACCGCCGCGCCACCCGCGGACTCGCCCATGATGGTGACGCGGCCGGGGTCGCCGCCGAACCCGGCCGCGTTGTCGTGGACCCAGCGCAGGGCGAGGATCTGGTCCAAGAGCGCCGGGTTGGCCACGCAGTCCTCGCCGAGCGTGCGGTAGTCCAAGTACCCGAACACGCCCAGGCGAAAGTTGACCGAGATGTAGACGATGTCCGTCGTCTTCGTCAGGTAGTGCCCCTGGAGAACCTTCTCGTGGCTCGACCCCGTGACAAAGGTTCCGCCGTGGAAGTACACCACCACCGGCAACTCCTCGTCGTTGTCGGGGCGCACGATGTCCAACGTGAGGCAGTCCTCCGTGCCGATGACGTTGTCCGTCCAGCCGAAGAACCCCTGCATGGCCGGGGGCGAAAAGGCGCTCGCGTCGCGCACCCCGGTCCACGGCTCAACCGGGCGGGGCGCACGGAATCGCCCCGCGCCCTCGGTGGTCGCGCCGTACGGCACGCCGCGCCAGGTGCGGACCCCCGTGTCCGGGTCGACAATTCCGCGCACGCGACCGGCAGTTGTGGTCACCACCGGTTGATCAGCGCTCGACATAGCCCCCACCCTAGACGCGAACGCGGTCGCGCACAGCGACGCTCAACGGCAACGGGAATGGAAACCGCACGCGCAACGCTATACCGTGCGGAACTCGGTCCGACCGCCCAGGTGAGCACGAGCAATCACCGAGCGTTCGGCCGAAACGTGCACAATAGGTTTGCAACATCACACAATCGGGCTCGCCCCGGAGGAGGAAAGCATGGGACTGTTTGGCCGCAACAACGACAAGGACAGCACGAACCGCGAAGGCAATGCCAGCGATACCAGCGACGTCACTGCCGCCAACGGTGCGCAGCTGGCCGAAGGCGCCGGCCCGATCGCCCGCGCCTTCATCAGCTCCGTGGACAAGGCCGTCTCGCTCCAGACCGGCACCATCCGCGCGTACGTGGACTGGCTGCGTCGCCAGGACACGGACGCAACCCCGCAGGACGTGCAGAAACGCATGGACGCGCACTTCCGCAACACCGTCTCCGCTACCGGCGCTGGCGTCGGTGCCGCCGCCGCGGTCCCGGGCGTCGGCCTGATCTCCGGCAGCGCGGCAGTAGCCGGCGAGTCCGTCCTGTTCCTGGACCTGGCCGCCTTCTACACCGTCGCGTCCGCGTACCTGCGTGGCGACGATCCGGCCGACCCTGAGCAGCGCCGCGCAATGGTGCTCACCACCCTGGTGTGCACCGAGGGCCTCGCAATCGTGGACACGTTCGTCGGCGAGAACGCCTCGCGCCTGCCGTCCAAGTCCACGCTCGCACGCTTCTCCGGCCCGGGCCTGGCTGAGGCAAACAACATGCTCACCAAGGCCGCACTGAAGCAGGTGCGAAAGAAGATGCGCCGCGCCTGGATTGGCAAACTCCTCCCGCTGGGTCTCGGCGCGGTCGCTGGCACCACGGCAAACCGCAAGCTTGCGGATGAGGTGATCAAGCGCGTCGGCCAGTCGCTCGACCCGGTGCCGGACGCGTTCGCTACCCCGCTCCCGCCGAAGAAGGACGACGGGCAGGACTCTCAGGGCCTGAGCATCGACCCGAAGCGCTTCGCGCAGTGGATCCTCAACATCTTCGGCCGCGGCAAAAACGACGCGGAGGAGCGCGCGCAGGTCGACGCCGCCATCGAAGCGACCAAGTAGCGCCGTGCCCCACGGCTTCCCCCTATTCCGCCGCTCGCTGACCGCCACCCCGGTCACGGCGGCGCTCGCGTTTTCCACCGCTGCGGCCGCCGCGGTGTTGCAGGTCCTCCTCCCCGCGCTGACGGGGCGCGCGGTGGACATCGCCACGGGCAATGCCACCGGCTCGGTCTCGCGCACCGCGTGGACGATGGTTGGCGTCGCGCTGGTCACGTACGCGCTGGGCGCGGTGCGCCGCTGGGCGTCGGGCCGGCTCTCCGCCACCTCCCAGCACTGGCTTCGCGTGGAACTGCTGCGCACGATGCACCGGCTGGATGGCAACGGGCAGGACGCGATTGTCACCGGCCAGATCGTGGCCCGCTCGATTTCGGACCTCAACCAGTACGCCATGGTCCTGGGCCAAACGCCCATGTTCTTCACCCGCGCAATGCAGCTGGTCGGCACGCTCGTCGTCATGGTGGGTATGAATCTGTCGCTGACGGCGATGGCGCTGTGCCTGCTGCCGCTGATTTTGTGGGAGGCGAACCGCTCCCGGAAGGCGCTCTACGCCGCCACGTGGGTGAACCAGCAGGCCACGGCGGATTTGGCGGAGCACGTGGAAGAGACCGTCTCCGGGGTGCGGGTGGTCAAGGCGTTCGGCGGGGAGCGAAGGAGCGTCGATAAGCTTGATGCGCTTGGCCGCGAGCTGTACGCGGTGAAGATGCGCGCGGCGAAACTGACTGCCCGCTTCCAGCCGCTGTTGTCGCAGCTGCCCAAGATTGCGCTGGTCATCACGATCGTCGCGGCGGGGCTAATTGTGATGCGCGGCGGCATCACCATCGGCGCGTTCGTGGCGTTCACCACGTATCTGACGTCGCTGACCTCGTCGATGTCCATGCTGACCAACCAGTACGTGCGCCTGCAGATGGGTATGAGCAGCTTCGACCGCCTCGACGAGGTCCTCGCCCTCGCCCCGCACTCGCCGGAGCCCGCGCGCAGCAGCGCCCCGGAGGGCCCCGTGGGTCTCGCGTTCGACCGCGTGCGTTTCTCCAACGGCGGGACCACAGTGCTTGACGGCGTCAGCTTCACCGTCTCCCCGGGCGAAACCCTCGCGGTCGTCGGCCCACCCGGTGCCGGCAAGACCATGGCCGTGCAACTTGCCGGCGGCTTTTACACCCCCGATTCCGGGCAGTGCGGGCTTGTCGACACCTCCCTGGCCACGACCCCCTACTCCGACCTTGCGCAGGAGGACCTCCGCGACCGGGTGACCTGCGTCTTCGACGACGCCTTCCTCTTCTCCTTTTCCGTCTTTGACAACATCGCCCTCGGCGCGCCCGCGGCGCTATCGGGCGAGGCGCTCACGGAGGCGGTGCACCGCGCGGCCAGGCTGGCGCGCGCGGACGAGTTCATCGAGCGCCTCGACGACGGCTACGACACGCTCGTCGGCGAGCGCGGGCTCACCCTGTCCGGCGGGCAGCGCCAGCGTGTCGCCCTCGCCCGCGCGCTCCTCTCGCAGCCGCGGGTGCTCGTGCTTGACGACGCCACCAGCGCCATCGACGCCATCACCGAAGCCGAGATCCTGCACAACCTTCGCACCGAGCTCGGCGACGTCGCCGTCCTCACAGTGGCCCACCGCCAATCCACGGTCGATCATGCCGACACCGTCCTCATCCTCGACGCCGGCCGCGTCACCGAGCACGGCCCCCGCGCGGACGTCATCGCCACGCCCGCCTACCGCGCACTCATGACCCCCGAGGCGACGCAGGCCCCCGCGAGCGCGGAGGCGCCCGAGCACCTGCTCTGGCCGGACGAGCACTCCACATCCGCGAACCCCGACCTGGCCGCGGCATCCGCCGCCCGCGCGACCAGCAGCGGGGGCGGTCGGCATACCATCATGGCTGATGCTGGGTTGCTGGCTGACGTCGCAAAGCTCCCGCCCGCGCGAGAGCAGCCGAACCTCAACGAGGCGACGCTTGCGCGGCTGCGCACCCCGACGGGCAGCGGCAACGAGTTCAAGGTTTCGCAGCTCTTCCGCGCGGTGCGCTGGCTGATCGCAGGCAGCGTCGCGCTCCTCATCGTCGGCGTGCTCGCCGACCTCGCGTTTCCCACGCTCATCCGTGCATCGATCGACCGCGGCATCGCACCGAACGACTTCCGCGCGCTGTGTGCAATCGCGGGCGCGACGCTCGCCGTCGTCCTCATCGGCTGGGCCGCCGACGCGTGCCTGACCGTCCTGTCGTCCCGCTCCGGCGAGCGGCTTCTCTATGGCCTGCGTCTGCGCACCTACGCGCACCTCCAACAGCTGGGGCTGAGCTTTTTCGAGCGGCACCTGTCCGGGCGCATCATCACCCGCCTGACCACGGACATTGACACCCTCTCCAGCTTCCTCCAGACCGGGCTGGCGCAGGCGATCGTGGCGGCAGGCAGCCTCGTCGGCGTCTCCGCCATGCTGCTTGCCACGGACGGCCAGCTCACGCTCACCGCGATGAGCGCGGTGCCCGTCATCGTCGCCGCCACACTCATCTTCCGCCGCCTCTCGCGCCGCTACTTCACGGCCGCCCGCGCCCAGATCTCGGTGGTCAACGGCGATTTCGCCGAGCTCATCGGCGGAATCCGCGTCACGCAGATGTACAACGTGGAGCGCCGCGCCGAGGCGGCGTTCACAGACGCTTCGCTCGCCTATCGACGCCTCCGTATGCGCTCCGTGACGCTCCTCGCCGCCTACTTCCCGGGCATGCAGGCCATCTCGCAAATCATGACGGCCGCCGTCGTCGGCGTGGGCGCGACGCGCGTGTCCGAGGGCGACCTCTCCGTCGGCGTACTCGTCGCCTTCACCATGTACCTCGGACAGCTCTACGGGCCGATTCAGCAACTGGGCCAGATCTTTGACTCCTGGCAGCAGGCAACCGTCAGCTTCGACCGCATCACGGAGCTTCTGGCGGAGCGCACAACCGTGCCCGATACCGGCACCAACCCGCGCGCCGCCGACGCCGCCCGCGGTCCGCTTGCTCTCGAGGGCGTGAGCTTCGGCTACGGGGGCGTCGACAAGCGCGACACCCCAACCCTGGTGGTGAAAGACCTGGACCTCGACCTTCGGCCCGGCGAGACCGTTGCCCTGGTGGGGCCGACGGGCGCGGGCAAGTCGACCGTGGTCAAGCTGCTGGCTCGCTTCTACGACCCGACCGCCGGGCGGATCACCGCCTCGGGCACGAACATCACCGAGTTCCCGCTGCCCGCGTGGCGGCGCGCGCTCGCGCAGGTGCCGCAGGAGTCCTACCTCTTCCCCGGCACCGTGGCCGACAACATCGCGTACGGCGCGCCGGGCGCCTCGCGGGCTGAGATCGAAGACGCGGTGCGCCGGCTCGGTGCCCTCGGCGTCATCGCGGCGATCCCCGGCGGGTTCTGCGCCTCGGTCGGCGAGCGCGGCCGCGGGCTCAGCTCCGGGCAACGGCAAATTATTGCGCTGGCGCGGGCGGAACTGCTCCACCCAGATGTGGTGTTGCTGGACGAGGCGACCGCGACGCTTGACCCGGCCACCGAGCACGCCGTCCTCAACGCTGCTGGTCGTACCACTGCTGGGAGAACCTCCATCATCGTCGCGCACCGTTTGCTCACCGCGCAACGGGCCGACCGCATAGTTGTCGTTGAAGGAGGACGTATCATAGAAGATGGTTCCCACGAGACCCTCCTGAAATCGGACGGAAAATATGCCCGGATGTGGGCAGTCAACCGAAATCGGGGGTAGGCCATGGTGGCGTCGTGGAAGAATGCGAGAGAGTTTTAACGCTCTGGCTATCAAGCGAATTACAGTCAAGATTTAGTTCGAGTAAAGACCCGACAGAAAGAGGCGAGGACCTGCCGTGAGCAGCGATAACACGTTCGGCCAGAACAGCTGGCTGGTTGACGAGATGTTCCAGCAGTACCAGGAGAACCCGGATTCCGTTGATCCGGAATGGCGCAAGCTCTTCGATGCAGAGGGTGCTCCCAAGGCACCGAAGGCTCAGCAGGCGTCGAAGGCTCAGCAGGCGCCCAAGGCCGCCAAGGCCTCCGCTGCGCCGGCTGCGAAGCAGGAGACGGCGAAGACCGACCCGAAGGTTTCCTCCTCCACCGCCGCGCCGAGCCAGGACGGCCGCGAGACCCAGATCGACCGCGCCGCCACCGCCGCGAAGGCCACCGCGTCCAAGGAGAAGGCAACGCTGCCGAAGCCGAAGAAGTCCCCGCTGGACAACATCAACAACATTGAGGTTGAGCCCGGCGAGTTCCAGCTCAAGGGCGCGTTCAAGGCGATTGCTAAGAACATGAACGAGTCCCTCGAAGTCCCGACGGCGACGACCGTGCGAGACATGCCGGTCAAGCTCATGTTTGAGAACCGCGCGCTGGTGAACGACCACCTCAAGCGCACCCGCGGCGGCAAGATCTCCTTCACCCACATCATCGGCTACGCCATCGTCCAGGCAGCCAAGCTGCACCCGGACATGAATAAGAACTACAAGGAGGACGGCAACAAGTTCTTCGCCGTCCAGCCGGAGCACATCAACCTCGGCCTGGCGATCGACCTGCCGGGCAAGGATGGCTCCCGCTCCCTCGTCGTCGCCGCCATCAAGGAGACCGAGAAGCTCGCGTTCAACGAGTTCATCGACGCGTACGAGGACATCGTCAAGCGCGCCCGCGACGGCAAGTTGACCATGGATGACTTCTCCGGTGTGACCATCCAGCTGACCAACCCGGGCGGCATTGGCACCCGCCACTCCATCCCGCGCCTGACCAAGGGCCAGGGCACCATCGTCGGTGTCGGCGCCATGGACTACCCGGCTGAGTTTGCCGGCGCGTCCGAGGACCGCCTCGCCGAGCTCGGCGTGGGCAAGCTGGTCACGCTGACCTCCACCTACGACCACCGCGTTATCCAGGGCGCGGAATCCGGCGAGTTCCTCCGCGACATCTCGCAGCTGCTTATCGACGACAAGTTCTGGGACGACATCTTCACCGCCCTGGAAATCCCGTTCTCCCCGATGCGCTGGGCACAGGACCAGCCCAACACCGGTGTGAACAAGGACACCCGCGTGATGCAGCTGATCCAGGCGTACCGCTCCCGCGGCCACCTCATCGCGGATACCAACCCGCTGCGCTGGCACCAGCCGGGCCTGCCCATGCCGGACTCCCGCGACCTGCTCATGGAGTCCCACGGCCTGACCATCTGGGACCTGGACCGCACCTTCCACGTCGGCGGGTTCGGCGGCAAGGAGACCATGACGCTGCGTGAGGTCATGTCTCGCCTGCGCGCGGCCTACACCCTGCACATCGGCGCGGAGTTCACCCACATCATGGACCGCGACGAGCGCGAGTGGCTGCGCGACCGCCTCGAGGTCGGTATGCCGAAGCCCACCAACGCCGAGCAGAAGTACATCCTGCAGAAGCTCAACGCCGCAGAGGCCTTTGAGAACTTCCTGCAGACCAAGTACCTCGGCCAGAAGCGCTTCTCGCTCGAGGGCGCCGAGACCCTTATCCCGCTCATGGACGCGGTCATTGACACCGCCGCTGGCCAGGGCCTGGACGAGGTCGTCATCGGCATGCCGCACCGCGGCCGCCTCAACGTGCTGTTCAACATCGTGGGCAAGCCGGTTGCCACCATCTTCAACGAGTTTGAGGGCAACGTCCAGTCCGCACAGCAGGGCGGCTCCGGCGACGTGAAGTACCACCTCGGCTTCCAGGGCGAGCACATCCAGATGTTCGGCGACGGCGAGATCAAGGTCTCCCTGGCCGCTAACCCGTCGCACCTCGAGGCCGTCGACCCGGTCCTCGTCGGTATGGCCCGCGCAAAGGCAGACATCCTCAAGGAAGCCGGCGTGCGCGAGGACCACCCGGTCGTGCCCATCATGCTGCACGGCGACGCCTCCTTCACCGGCCTGGGCGTGGTTCAGGAGACCCTGAACCTGTCCCGCCTGCCCGGCTACACCGTCGGCGGCACCGTCCACATCGTGGTGAACAACCAGATCGGCTTCACCACCACCCCGGACTCCGGCCGTTCCTCCTTCTACGCCACCGACCTGGCCAAGGGCTTCGACTGCCCGGTCTTCCACGTCAACGGCGACGACCCGGAGGCGGCAGCGTGGGTTGCCCAGCTGGCTACCGAATACCGCCGCGAGTTTGGCAAGGACGTCTTTATCGACCTCATCTGCTACCGCCTGCGTGGCCACAACGAGGCCGACGACCCGACCGTGACCCAGCCGGTGATGTACGACCGCATCCACAGCCACGATTCGGTCCGTACCCGCTACACCAAGGACCTCGTCGGCCGCGGCGACATCAACGCCGACGAGGCCGAGAAGGCGGCCCAGGACTTCCACGACCAGCTGGACTCCGTGTTCGCCGACGTCAAGGAGCACGAGGGCCACCCGAGCGAGCAGACCGGCATCACCGATTCCCAGGAGCTCACCCACGGCCTGGATACCTCCATCGACGAGGCGACCTTCAAGCGCCTCGCTGGCGCGTTCGTGGACCTGCCGGAGGACTTCACCTCCAACAAGCGCCTGAAGTCCGTGATGAAGAAGCGCGGCGGTTCCTTTGAGGACGGCAACATCGACTGGGGCTGGGGCGAGCTGCTCGCCTTCGGCTCCCTGGCCGAGGAAGGCAAGTTCATCCGCCTGGCGGGCGAGGACTCCCAGCGCGGCACCTTCACCCAGCGCCACGCGGTCCTGTACAACCCGGAGAACGGCGAGGCGTACAACCCGCTCGACCACAACGCGATCGAGTCCGGCAACGGCGGCCGCTTCGAGGTCTTCAACTCCGCCCTCACCGAGTTCGCGGGCATGGGCTTCGAGTACGGCTACACCCTGGGCAACCAGGACGCCATGGTCGCGTGGGAGGCGCAGTTCGGCGACTTTGCCAACGGCGCGCAGACCATCATCGACGAGTACGTCTCCTCCAGCGAGACCAAGTGGGGCCAGCTGTCGTCGCTCACCCTGCTGCTCCCGCACGGCTACGAGGGCCAGGGCCCGGACCACTCCTCCGCCCGCATCGAGCGCTACCTGCAGCTCGTCGCGGAGGGCTCCATGACCATCGCGCAGCCGTCCACCCCGGCAAACCACTTCCACCTCCTGCGCCGCCAGGCGATGGGTAAGATGAAGCGTCCGCTCATCGTCTTCAGCCCGAAGTCGATGCTGCGTAACAAGGCGGCGGTGTCCCAGCCGGCTGACTTCATCGAGGTCAACCGCTTCCAGTCCGTCATCGACGACCCGAACTTTGTCCAGCGCGGCAACAAGAAGATCGCCGACACGGACAAGGTCACCACTATCATGCTCTGCTCCGGCAAGATCTATTGGGAGCTGGAGAAGAAGCGCGAGAAGGACGGCCGCGACGACATCGCGATCATCCGTGTGGAGATGCTCCACCCGATCCCGTTCAACCGCCTCCGCGACGCGTTTGCCAACTACCCGAATGCGAAGGAGATCCGCTGGGTCCAGGACGAGCCCGCCAACCAGGGCGCTTGGCCGTTCTACAACGAGCACCTGCGCGAGCTGATCCCGGACATGCCGAAGATGGTTCGCGTCTCCCGCCGTGCACAGTCCACCACCGCCACCGGTGTGGCCAAGGTGCACCAGCAGGAGGAGAAGGCGCTGCTCGAGGAGGCATTCGCCAAGTAACGCCTCGCAGCACATCGGCCCTCGGGACGCAACGTCCTGGGGGCCTTTCTTCTTGGTCGCACCTAGGGCGCGCGCTTCTCGACGCCTCCCGCTACGCCGCGCGCTGCGTCCCGTCCTTCTCGTCCTCGTCCTTGGTTTTCGGGGCGTTGATGTTGATGCTCGCGTACTCCATCAACCATTCTGCCACCGCAGAACGCACAGTCTCCCCCTCTTCCACGCGCTCCGTCATCTCCTCGATGTCCTTGGTGGACATCACGCGCGTAATAAAGTTCAACCGGGTCGACTCGGTGCGGGTGAGCCTGCCGTCTTTGATGATGGGGACGATGTTCTCCGGCAGACCCTGCTTCGCGGCCTCGCTGTCCTGGCAGGCCTGCGCGGGCGAAGGATCCACCGAGCGAACGTTTGCGGGGAACGTGGCGACCATGGCGGCATACACCTCATCTTGGCGCTCGGCCTCGGACGCGCTACTCGTCGTGTTCTCGTCCGCGGCTCCGGCCGCCTCGTCGCTCGGCTGCGTGAAGCTTGCCGCGGTCTGCGGATCCAGCTGCGTGAGGACCTGGCCCGTGCAGCCGACCACGATGTCGACGTTGTCTTCCTTCAGGATGTCCAACGGGCTGCGCGACGCAAACGACGAGTTCGCCGCGAGGCCGACCGGGCGGCCGTACGCGGCGAGGACCTGGTTGTAGATCTCTCCGATGACCAGCTGCTCCGGCGACGCCGGGTCGACGGCGATAGCGAGCGTCCCCTCTGCTCCGACGTTGAGTACGGTGGCAATCTCCGGCCGCTCAAACGGCGTGCAGGACGCGAGGGACAGCGCGCTCGCTGTCACTATCGCCGCGGTGGCGACGCGTCGCCACCGCTGATTCACCTTGCCCACACAGATCCCGTCCTCTCGGTCAGTACGTTCGGCCGTTTGGTCCTCTTGATCCTAACGCTCGTCGCCGTCGGCCCCCGGTAACGGGCGCTGCGGCTGCCCCATCGCGGCGATCATGTCGCGGGCGCGAGTGGCCACGTCCTGCTCCGCGAGCACGTCGTAGCGGCCCGCCACGATCGTGGTCGCGGAGGCGAAGTCGCGCTTGCCGCCGGTGAACCCGTACGCAAACGCCGCGGAGATCAGCCCAAACACGGCACCGCCGATGACGCACATAGACACCAGCAGCCAAGTGCTGCCCTCGGACGCGAACATCCCCATAATGAGGCCGATGAACAGCCCGAACCACATGCCGGAGAGCGCACCGCCGCCGAGCACGCGCGGCCAGGTCAGCCGCCCCGTGATGTTTTCCACCTGCATCAGGTCGACGCCGACGATCGTGAGCTTTTCCACCGGGAACTCGTTGTCGGACAGGTTGTCCACGGCCGATTGCGCCTCCTGGTAGGTGCCAAAGCTGCCCACCGGCCAGCCGGTTGGGATCTCGCGGTTTTGCGGGCTTCGGAGCGAGGGGGATGTCATGGTCGGTGTCCTTTCCGGGGAGTCAGCGGCCTGCGCGTGCAACGTCCACATCTTACCGCCCGCGCTCATGGCTGGACCGCGCTACGCCGTTTCTGCCACGTCGCGCGCCACCCTATACTTGGTAGGCGTTATGACTGACACTTCCCCGATTACTAAAGACGCCGTCTACGAGGCCCTCTCGCGCGTCGAGGACCCCGAGATTGGCAAGCCGATCACGCAGCTCAACATGGTCGAGTCCGTGTCCATTGACGGCAACGATGTCGCCGTGGGCGTATACCTGACCATCGCCGGCTGCCCGATGCGAGACACCATCGAGTCCAACACGCGCGCGGTGCTCGAGGACCTCGAGGGCATAGGCGAAGTCTCGGTCACCTTGCACACGATGAGCGACGAGCAGCGGCGCGAGCTCGCACAGTCCCTCCGCGGCCAGCAGAGCGGCCCCGCGATCCCGTTCGCCGACCCGAACTCGCGGACTCGCGTCTTCGCGGTCGCTTCGGGCAAGGGGGGCGTGGGCAAGAGCTCCATGACCGTCAATCTCGCCACGTCGCTGGCCAAGCAGGGGCTTTCCGTGGGCATTATCGACGCCGACATCTACGGCCACTCCATCCCCGGCCTCATGGGCTCCGCGGGGCAGGGCCCGACTGTGGTGGACGAGATGCTCATGCCGCCGATCGCGCACGGCGTCCGCCACATCTCCGTCGGCCAGTTCGTGGAGGGCAACGCCCCGATCGTGTGGCGCGGCCCGATGCTCACCCGCGCCATCCAGCAGTTCCTCGCGGACGTGTACTGGGGCGACCTCGACGTCCTGTTCATGGACCTGCCGCCGGGGACCGGCGACGTCGCCATCACCGTGGCGCAGCTGGTGCCCAACGCCGAGCTGCTCATCGTCACCACCCCGCAGGCCGCGGCCGCGGAGGTGGCGGAGCGCGCGGGCACTATTTCGCAGCAGACGGATCAGCCGATCGCGGGCGTGATTGAGAACATGGCGGGCATGGTCATGCCGGACGGCTCCACCATGCACATCTTCGGCGAGGGCGGCGGCGAGCAGGTCGCCGAGCGCCTCACCGCGCTGACGGATAATGAGGTCCCGCTGCTCGGGTCGATCCCGCTGGACCCGAAGCTGCGCGAGCACGGGGACACGGGCACGCCGGTCGTGCTCGATGAGCCCGACTCCCCCGCCGCCAAGGCCATCACGGAGGTTGCAAACAAACTAAAGATCCGCCGCACCTCGCTGGCGGGCAAGAGCTTGAACCTCGGCGTGAAGTAGCCCCTGGCGCTGCCTGCGCCTAGGTGATGTCGGCCCAGGAGAATCCGCCGCCGGATGCGTCCGGCTTGCGCTTTCCTTGGGCGTCGCGCCGCGCCACCTGGCGGGTGGAGCCCCCGCCGGGCTCGCCCGGGTTGACGGGCGGCTTGGGGGTCCGGGCCTGCGGGTCGTCGCTAAGCGCCTCGCGCGGGTCGGTGTGTCCGGGGGCGTTCGCGTCCTTAACGTCATCGTCGAAAAGCATCTGCGCCATCGCACGCTTAGGGCCCATGGCGGCGTACTTGCTTACCTTCTGCATGGGCGCGCGGAACTCCTCAAACTCCTCAAATTCGCCGTTGAGCTCCGCTTTCGCATTGTTGATGGCTTTGCGGGCCGCATAAATGGCTGCGCGGACGTCCTGGATCACGCCCGGCAGACGCTCGGGGCCGATGACGATGAGGCCGATGATGAGGATGAAGAAAATCTCGCCCCAGCCGATGTTGGAAAACACTGCCTGCTCCCTCTACCCGCGGCGCCTCAGCGTACGGAAAACTACTTCCATCTTGTCCAACATGCTGCCGTGAGACTGCGCGGAGGGATCCGCCCCCGGACGGTCGGCGACGTCGTAGCTGCACAATTGCGCCAGCCGCTCGACCAGCGAGTCCGGGGCGTGCAAGTCATCGTCGTTGCAACGGCGCACCCGCTGGGAGGTGACGCGTTGCGCCTGCACCTCGGCGAAGCATTCCGCGCACTGCATCAGGTGCGAACGGGCGCGACGCGCCGCCGTGGCGCTGAGCTCGTTGTCGGTGAACGCGGCGATGGCCTCGGGGCTGAGGTGCTCGGTGGAGGAAAACTGCTTGCGCCGGGGTGCGCCGGAGGCCGACGCAGCCGACGGCATCTTCTTGCTCACCCTGCTCACCTCGCCCACTCAGTGCGCTCCTTTACTCCTCGTGCTCGCTCGATCGCATGTTGAGGCCACTGGCCCAATTTGCACCTAGCGTACGCCCGTCCGGCGCCGAATGCGCTGACCGCCCCGCGCAGCAGGTAAGACTACCGCGCCCGGATCAGGTCCTTCGCCGCTTGATCGTGTGTTGCCTGCGCCTCCAGCGACGCGCGCAGCTGCTGACGGCCGCGGTGGATGCGCGAGCGGACCGTGCCCATCTTCACGCCGAGGGTGTCGGCGATCTCCTCGTAGGTCATCCCGACGACGTCACAAAGCACCACGGCGACGCGGAAGTCCGGGCCGAGCTCGTCCAGCGCGTGCTGGAGCGCGGGATCGAGGTTGGCCACCGTGTACGCCTGCTCCGGCGTCATGTCGGTGCCTGGGACGCGCTCGTAGTCCTCCGGCAGCGCCTCCATCCGGATGGTGGCGCGGTGGCGCACCATGTCCAGGAACAAATTGGTGGTGATGCGGTGCAGCCAGCCCTCGAATGTGCCGGGCTTGTAGCTCTTCAGGTTGCGGAAGACGCGCATGAACGTCTCCTGCGTGAGGTCCTCCGCGTCCTGTTGGTTGCCGGAGAGGCGGAACGCAAGGCAGTAGACGCTGTCCGCGTGCTCCGCAACCAACTCGGCCCAGGTGGGCATCCCGCCCTGGCCAGCGTCAAACGCCGCAGTGCCCGTCAGCGTGTCGGCGTTCGGGGTGGGCTGCTCGCGCGGTGAAGTCATTGCTCTATTGTGGCAGAGATAACTGAGACTGGGCAACACTTTGCCCGGCACTTTGCCTGGTGGCGGGTAACAATCCGCTCACGATCCGCAGCTCGCTATGATATGCGGTGTGAGTGAGACAGCTTTTTCCCAAATGATCGCCTACATCGACCAGCGCGCGAACCACGCGAAGGGCGCGGCGGACGCGGACCCGTTCAGCCAAGGGCTCGAGGTCGCCCGCGTTGAGGCCGAGGAGAACGGCGTGAGCCTGCCCTCCCCGACCGTGGGCACGCTGCTGACAACCCTCGCCGCGGCGGGCGCGCGCGCAGACGCCGCGCAGGGCGCCGTCGCCGTCACCCCGGCCGCGGGCACCGTGGGCCTGCACCTGCTGCGCGGCCTGCCGGAAAAGTCCACCCTGACCTGCATCGAGCCCGAGGCCGCGCTGCAGTCCGGCACGAAGGCCGCAGTGCGCGCCGCGGGGTACGCGCCCTCGCGGGTCCGCTTCCTCACCGCCCGTCCGCTCGATGTGATGGGACGCCTGGCCAATGACGCCTACCAGGTCATCTACGCGGACGTCTCGCCCGTTGAGCTCGGGGCGATCATCGACGCCGCGTGGCCCCTCCTCACCCCCGGCGGCACCCTCGTGCTCGCCGGCTCACTGCTGGACGGCACGGTCGCCGACGCCACCCGCCGCGACCGCGAGACCGCGGCCGCCCGCGAAGCGGACGACTACGCGGAGACGTTCGCAGCGGAGCACGGTGGCGTCGTCACGCGTCTGCCCCTCGACGGGGGACTGACGCTTGTGACGAAGCGCTAGATCACTTCGTTCTTGCCAACGGCGACCACGCCGTTGTCGGAGACCTTGTAGCGCTCGCGATCGCGCTGCGGGTCCACGCCGATGATCTCACCATCGGACACGTAGACGTTCTTGTCCAGAATGCAGTGGCGCACCACTGCCCCCTTGCCCACGCGCACGCCCGGCATGAGCACGGACCCCTCCACGGTCGCGCCCTCTTCCACGCGCACGTCCGTGGACAGGACGGAATTGCGCACCGTCGCGCCGGAGATGATGGAACCGGAGGCCACGATGGACTCCTGTGCGATGCCGCCCATGACGAACTTGGCGGGCGGGAGGTTGCCGTCCTCGGTGGAGTGGATCGGCCACGCGTTGTTGTAGAGGTTGAAGATCGGGTGCGAGGAGATCAGGTCCATGTGCGCCTCGTAGAACGAGTCGATGGTGCCGACGTCGCGCCAGTACCCCTTGTCGCGCTCGGTCGCGCCCGGCACGTGGTTCTCGGAGAAGTCGTAGACGTTCGCCTCGCCCTGGTTCACAAAGTACGGGATGATGTCCCCGCCCATGTCGTGGGCGGAGTCCTCGTTCTGCTCATCCTCCAGCAGGGCCTGCACGAGCGCCTCGGTGGAAAAGACGTAGTTGCCCATGGACGCGAACGTCACGTTCGGGTCATCCGGGGTACCCGGCGGGTTGGCCGGCTTTTCCAGGAACTCGGTGATCGTGCCGTTTTCGTCGGACTGAATGCAGCCGAACGCGGTGGCCTCCGCACGCGGCACGCGGATGCCGGCGACGGTGGCTGACTTACCCGAGGCGATGTGGTTTTCCACCATCTGCGACGGGTCCATGCGGTAGACGTGGTCCGCGCCGAAGACGAGGACGTAGTCCGGTTTGTCGTCATAAATGAGGTTGAGCGACTGCACGATCGCGTCCGCCGAGCCGTTGTACCAGCGCTTGCCGCGGCGCTGCTGCGCGGGCACGGACGCGATGTACTGCGGGGTTGGGCCGGACACGTTCCACGCGGTGGCGACGTGGCGGTCGAGCGAGTGGGACTTGTACTGCGTCAACACGGCGATGCGCATGTACCCCGCGTTGACCAGGTTGGACAGGACGAAGTCGATGAGGCGGTAGTTACCGCCAAACGGGACTGCAGGCTTGGCGCGGTCGGCGGTCAGGGGGAACAGTCGCTTCCCTTCGCCGCCCGCGAGGACGATGGCGAGGACTCTTGGCTGGCTTTTCACGCCCACCAGAGTATTGAAAAGCAACGTCTCCCGCAGTGGCTATGTACACATTTTCACCACTTTAGGGGTACACACCACACCTCCCGTTCGGGTTCCTGCAGCGCCGCGCATTCCTCACTACTGTTGGGGCTCATGAGAGTCGGAATGATGACCAGAGAGTACCCACCGGAGATCTACGGTGGTGCCGGCGTGCACGTCACTGAGCTGACGCGCTTTATGCGCGAGCTTATCGACGTCGACGTGCACTGCATGGGGAAGCCGCGCGAGATGGACAACGTCTACGTCCACGGCGTAGACCCGGAGCTCGCCGACGCGAACGGCGCGATCAAGACGCTGTCCACTGGCCTGCGCATGGCCAACGCGGCGAGCGGGCTGGACCTGGTGCACTCCCACACCTGGTACGCGGGCCTGGGCGGCCACCTGGCATCCCAGCTCCACGAAATCCCGCACGTGGTCACCGCGCACTCGCTGGAGCCGGACCGCCCGTGGAAGCGCGAGCAGCTCGGCGGAGGCTACAACGTCTCCTCCTGGAGCGAGCGGAATGCCATGGAGTATGCCGACGCGGTCATCGCGGTGTCCTCCGGCATGAAAGACGCGATCCTGCGGGCGTACCCGCGCATTGAGCCGGACAAGGTCCACGTGGTGCTCAACGGGATCGACACCGATAACTGGTACCCCGGCCAGGCGACGATTCTAGAGGAGCTCGGGGTGGACCCGGCGAAGCCGGTCGTCTCGTTCGTCGGCCGAATCACCCGCCAGAAGGGTGTGCCCCACCTGCTCAAGGCGGCGCAGCAGTTCGACGAGGATGTGCAACTGATCCTCTGCGCCGGCGCCCCGGACACCCCGGAGATTGCGGCGGAGACGCAGGGGCTCGTCGAGAAGCTGCGCGCGCAGCGCGACGGCATCTTCTGGGTGCAGGACATGCTGCCGCCGGAGAAGATCCGCGAGGTCTACGCTTCGTCGGACGTGTTCGTCTGCCCGTCGATCTACGAGCCGCTGGGCATCGTCAACCTGGAGGCCATGGCGTGCGAGACCGCCGTGGTGGCGTCGCGAGTCGGCGGCATCCCGGAGGTCGTGGTTGACGGCGAGACCGGCACCCTCGTTGATTACGACGAGCACGATCCGGAGGCCTTTGAGCACGCCCTCGCCGAGGCAGTCAACGCGCTGGCCGGGGACCCGGAGACGGCGAAGCGCATGGGTGCCGCGGGCCTGGCGCGCGCCCGCGACACGTTCTCCTGGTCTACTATCGCGCAGGAAACCGTGGACGTATACAAGAAGCTGCTGTAGAGGAAACAGAACTAAGTATGAGCGTTTACAGACCCGAACTGCACGTGACCGCCGAGCGCGGCATCCTCGAGGGCCCCGCAGGTGTCATTCGCGCCGGCGAGCGCGGCGAGCGCGTGTGGCACATGTTCTACCAGTACAAGCTCACCCCGGACTCCCCGAGCGCGTGGGGGCACGACATGAGCGAGCAGGACCCGTTCAGCTGGCTCGAGTGCAACGACGCCCTCGTCGCCATCGGCGGTGAGCTCAACGTCCGCGCCGGTGCGGTCGTCGCCACCGATGACGGCGCGGACCTATACTTCACCTCCAACACCTCTGCGGGCGACACCGTGCAGCGCGCGCACGCCGACGACCTGGCCGCACTCTGCGAGGAGCTGGAGGAATCCGAAACCGGCGAACTGCTCCCCTCCGCCGGCGTCAAGCGCCTCGGCGCGGTGGTCCAGGACACGGAGGTCGACGGCCAGGTCTACACCAACTTCCGCTCCCCCTGCGTCGTCCCTGACTGGGAGGAAGACGACAACCGCGAGCGCGGCCACGACGGCTGGCTCATGCTCGCGGTCACCGGCTCGCTCGAGGCACCCGTGCCCGTCGTCCTTTCCTCGCACGACGGCCAGAGCTGGCTTGTCGACGGCGCGCTGACCTTCGACGGCGACCCCGGCCTCGATGTGACCAAGCCGCTCGTCGCCCCGCGCATCTCCCGCCTGCGCGACGAGGTGGACGGCGAGATCTACGACGTCCTCTTCCTCACCGCCGAGATCGACGGCAAGGACCGCACCGTGTACCTCGTCGGCGTGCTCAAGGGCAGCGTCTTCACCGTGACATCCCAGGCGAAGCCGCTAGACTACGGCCACGACTTCACCCGCCCCCGCAACTCCGCCTACACCCTGGAGCCGTCGAACGCCGAGGACCGCTACGAGCGGACCTACCTGTTCGGTTTCATGACGGACTCCGGCCGCCACGGCGACCCCACGAAGGAACCAAACTGGGAGTCCGAGGGCTGGGCGAACACGCTGACGCTGCCGCGCCGCGCGACCCTGCAGCACGGGCAGCTCTACCAGGTCCCCGCCGGCGGGCTGCCGGAGGCGGTGCAGTCGTCGCGCCACGCACTGATGTGGACGGCGCTGTGCGACATCCCTGCGGGCTCGTCCGTGGAGGCCGAGGTGCTGGACGGCAACGGCGAGCCGGTGGCTGTGATCAGCCACAACGGGGAGACCCTCACCGTCGACCGTCTCGACGGCAACCCCGCCGTCGCGGAGGTGCACGACGACGATGAGGACAACATCACCGTCATCGTCGACGGCTCCACCCTCGAGGTCTACGCGGGCGGCGGCAGCGTCGTCACCGCATCCCGCATCTGGTCCTCCACCGGCTACAGCGGAATCCGCTCCCGCGCGGCGGGCGACGCCGAGATCTACAACGAGTGGCGCCGGGGGTTCCCCAGCGCCCGGTAGGCGCCCGCTCCGGCCTACGCCTTGCGCAGCCGGACCAGCTGGCCGCGCGCCGTCACGTCCATGTGCTCCGGCAGCGCCGCGAGGCGCTCCTGCAGCACGTCCGGCGCCACGTGGCGCGCCGACGGGCTCATCCCTACCTGCGCGGCAATCGCGTCGCGCTCCAGGCGCATCGTGTACTCGATGAGCTGCGGCTCCGCGGCCAACTCCAGGTGGCCCTTGGCCTGCTCCACCATGCGCTCGAGTTTGCCCGCCTCAACGCCGAGGATGCCCAGCGGTTCGCGCAGCTCGTCCAGGTGCCCCTGGTGCGCGATGAGCGCTACGACCTCACCGCCGGGCGCAAGGACGCGGGCGAACTCCGCCGGGTTCCGGGGCGCGAAGACGTCCATGATGGCGTGAACGCTGCCGTCGCGAACCGGTAGCTGGCTCCACACGTCGGCCACCACGGCGCCGACGCGCGGGTGGGACTTTGCCAGGTGCTTCGCGGCGGGCACAGAAATATCCAGCCCAATGCCGCGCGCGCCGCCGACACTGTCCAGCGTGTGCGCCAGGTAGTAGCCGGTGCCGGCCCCCACCTCCAGCACGGCAGGTTCGGCCACGCCGTGGGCCTCCTCCGCTGACGGGTCGCCCGGCTCGGGCGCGCTGTGCTCCAGCACGTCCTGCACCTGCTGCGTCACGGCCTCGACGAACGGCGCGAAGTGCCCCTGCGAGAGGAAGGCTTCGCGGGCGTGGATCATCTCGATCGAGTCGCCCTCGTGGTTCAGGCCCTTTCCGCTGGCCAGCGTAACGTAGCCCTGCTTGGCCACGTCATAAGAATGCCCCGTCTCGGAGACGAGGCGCGAAAAGTCGTCCTCGCCCCGCAACGGGGAAAGATCTGCCGGGTCTGCAAGCACGTCCACGATGTCTTTGAGCATGTGGAAAGCTTACCGCACCGCCGGCCAGGCCAAGCGGTGCAGGGTGAATGCGGTGACGGCGTGGGTTACTGCCCCGCGGCGTCGATAAGCAGCTGGCCCAGCTCGGCTGCCTCTTCCTTGCTCATCTCCACGACGAGCCGCCCGCCGCCGTCGGATGGAATGCGCATCACAATCTTTCGGCTCTCTTCTACAGCTTCCATCGGGCCGCTACCAGTGCGCGGCTTCATTGCTGCCATGCGTATTCTCTCCTTTGAACTCAATGACGTATGGAGTCAATGATACGCCTGTATGGGCTCAACCATCCGGGCCAAGCAGCATTTCGGTAGCTAACTATGCCTTTCCGTACGGATTTTCCCCAGCTTTCGGTGCCGGCTCCAGCGTCGCGGGCGCCTCAAACTCCGCCGCGCTCACGCCCTCGGTGAGCGAGTGCGAGTCCACCTTCTGCGGGTTGCGGGGTTGCGCCGGGCGAGCCTCAGCGGCCTCGTCGTCGCGCCACTCCGCGGTGTCCTGGCCGGTCAGCTGCGCGATGAGTTCGTCGACCTGGTCCATCCGGTACCCGCGGTGGACAACCTCCAGCTGAATGTCGTCAAAGTTGCCGTCCTCAACCGCGCGGCGATTCGCCGCCTTCACATCTTCCGTATCAGGCATCGGCGGCTGCGTCTCACCGCGCCCAAAAATCGACGACGCCAGCAGCGTCCCCAGCACGCTGAACAGCGCCAAGACAAGAATCAGGATAATCCAAGAGAGCATGGGCGCTATTCTACTTCCCGCCCCACGCAACGCGCTGCTGTACCTCGCCCAGCGCGCCGCGCCCCGCGGCCCGATCCAGGATCGTCGCCACGATCACATCCGCCATCGGCGCGAGCTCCTCCAGCGGACGGTTCCGGTGTCGCCGCGCGCTGAGCTGCACTTCGGTGACGGCGGCGGGGGTGTGGGAGGACGCGACATCGAGGAGCAAGCCCACCTCGACCCCGTAGCCGGCGACAAACGGCAGGCTCAGCGCGGTGCTGCGACGGATGGCGTACTCGCCGGCGAGCGGCTGGGAGATGTGGCCGAGCTCGGGGAACAGCGCGCGCAGCAGCGGCTTCGCCGTGAGCTCGGTGACGCGGCCGCCGCCGGGGCCGCCGTTGAGCTCGCGGGTGTAGGCGGCCTTGACCAGGTGGATCGCCGGGTCCGCAAACGGCGCCGCGAGCGCATCGACCCAGCCGGGTCGCAGCGAGGTCACGTCCGCGTCGACGAAGACGACGACGTCGCCGCTCGCGGCGCGCACCCCGCGCCACAGCGCCTCGCCCTTGCCGGGAACGGTCTTGGCGGGACCGACATCGCGCCAGTTCACCACGCGGGCGCCCGCCGCTGCGGCCTCGCTGGCGGTGGCGTCGGTGGAGTCGGAGTCGATGACCAGCACCTCCCCGCCATCGCGCGCGGCGCGCGACTCGAGGCAGGTGCGCACCACGCCGGCGACGGTGCGCTCCTCATTCAGCGCCGGGATGACCACGCTCACGCGCGGGCTGCTCACGCGAGCCCCCGGACGGTGGCAAGCGGCGCGGCGGTACCCTGGATCGCCGCGGTCATGCGGATCACGTCCACGGTTTCCGCGACGTTGTGGACGCGGAAGGCGGCGACGCCGCGGGCGGCTGACCAGGCGGTGGCAGCGAGCGTGCCCGCGACGCGTTGCGCTGGGTCGGTGCGGCCAACCGTCTCGCCCACGAAGTCCTTGTTGGACAGCGCCATGAGCACCGGCCAGCCGGTGGCAACGAGCTCGTCGATCCGGCGCAGGATTTCCAGGCCGTGGAACGTGTTCTTGCCAAAGTCGTGGGTGGGATCGATGAACACGCGCTCGGCGGGCACGCCGCAGTCCACGGCGCGCTCGGCCAGCGCTGAAGTTTCGCGGATCACGTCGGCGACGACGTCATCAAAATGCACGCGGTGCGGGCGGGTGCGCGGCACGACCCCGCCGGTATGGGAGCAGACGTAGCCGACCGCGTGGTGGCCCGCCACCTCGACGAGCTCGGGGTCCCAGCCAGCCCAGGTGTCATTGATCAGATCCGCGCCGGCGTCGATAGCTGCTTCGGCGACGCTCGCTCGCCATGTGTCCACGCTGATGGACACCTCCGGGTGGCGCGCGCGGACCTCGGCAATCAGCGGGACGACGCGGTCGATCTCTTCGTCGACGTCCACCTCATCGCCCGGCCCGGCCTTGACGCCGCCGACGTCCACGATGGACGCGCCCGCCGCGATGACCTCGTCCGCGCGCTGAGCTGCCTTTTCAATGGCAAAGGTCGCGCCCTTGTCGTAAAAGGAGTCCGGGGTGCGGTTCACAATGGCCATCACCCGCGCGAGCGAGTTACTCATGTCCACCAGCGCGTTGCGCGTCGCCGAGGCGCTCGTCCGTCATCACTTGGTGCGTCTCCACGATGTGCGCGATGGCCTCCTCAACCGAGTCAGTGACCAGGAACAGTTTTTCGTCGCCAGGCGAAATGAGCCCGCGCTCGAGCTGCTGGTTGACCATCCAATCGACCAGGCCGGACCAGAAGTCGGTGCCGATGAGCACGATCGGGAAGTTGGTCACCTTGCCGGTCTGCACCATGCACAGCACCTCGAAGACCTCGTCCATCGTGCCGAAGCCACCGGGCAGCGCGATAAACGCCTGCGAGTACTTCAGGAACATGGTCTTGCGGGCGAAGAAGTAGCGGAAGTTCAGGCCGAGGTCGACCCAGTCGTTCAGCCCCTGCTCGAACGGCAGCTCGATGCCCAGGCCGACCGACATGCCGCCGGCGTTATGCGCACCGCGGTTCGGCCCCTCCATCAGGCCCGGGCCGCCGCCGGTGATCACGGCGTAGCCGGCCTCGACCAGCCCGTGGCCAACCTGGTACGCCTGCTCGTATTCCGGCGTGCCCTCGCCCAGCCGCGCGGAACCGAAGACAGTCACGGCCTTCGGCAGCTCGCTGAGTGCGTCGAAGCCGGCCACGAACTCGGACTGGATGCGCATGACGCGCCACGGGTCTGCGTGCTTCCAGTCGTGGTCGGAGGAGCCGAGCGATTCGAGCAGGCGGCGGTCGTGCGTGGACGCCTGCTCGTTGTCGCTGCGCAGCATGAGCGGGCCGCGGAGCTTGCGGTCACGGTCGGGGCGGGGTGTGGTGTGCGGTGCCATAGTTATTGTGTAAGGAAAGTTTTTCTATGTTCAGTGAAGAGACAGGTAGTCCATGAGCTGTGCGAACACCTCACGGATCTGGCTGATCGGGCACTGCTCGTCCTTCTTGTGAGCAAAGCCCGGATCGCCGGGGCCGAAGTTGACGGCCGGAACACCAAGGTTAGAGAACCTGGACACGTCCGTCCATCCGAACTTCGCACGGAAGTTCCCGCCCACGGCCTTCACCAGGTTGGCCGCCACCGGGTGGTCCAGCCCCGGTAGCGCGGCCGGCGCCACGTCGTCGTACGCAAGCGTCAACCCGTCTTCCAGGGCGAGCACCTCCTCGAGGTGCGCCTTCGCGTTCTCCACGTCACGGTCCGGCCCGTAGCGGAAGTTGACAATCAGACGGGCGTGGTCCGGGATCGTATTGGTGGCCACGAACCCCTCCATGCCGACGACGTTGATGCCCTCGCGGTACTCGCACCCGGCGATGGCGACACGGCGCGGTTCGTAGGCGGCGATGCGGGTCAGCACACCAGCGAGGTCGTGGGCCGCGTTGTGACCCAGCCACGAGCGCGCGGAGTGCGCTCGGGTGCCGTGCGCGTCTACGAAGACGCGGATCGTGCCCTGGCAGCCGGCCTCGATCACCCCGCCGGACGGCTCGCCAAGCAGCGCGATGTCGCCCGCAAGCAGCTCCGGGTGGTCCCGCTCGAGGTGGAACAGCCCGTTGTATTCCTGGGCGACCTCCTCGGCCTCGTAGGCAATGACTGTCATATCAAACGCCGCGCGCTCCCCCGGTGCCTCGGCCTCGCCACGCACGAGCCGCGCGAACGCCCCGAGGTAGCACGCCATGCCACTTTTCATGTCCACGGTCCCGCAGCCAAACATGGTGTCGCCCTCAATGCGGTGCGGTGTGTTGTCTGCCAGCGGCACCGTGTCGATGTGCCCCGCCAGCACGACGCGCTGCTCGCGCCCGAAGTGCGTGCGGGCGACGACGGTGTTGCCAATCCGCTGCACGTCGACTGCGCCGTCCCCGGAGGCGTCGGCAAGCGCCCGAAGCGCCCCCTCGACGGCGTCGGCGATCGCCTCCTCGTGGTGGGACGGCGACTCGATGTCCACGAGCGCGGCGGTGAGATCGACTGGGTCTGCAAAGAGGTCTAGCGTGTTCACCTCACTCATCCTACGGGCGGCAATCCGCCTAGGATGAGGACATGCCCATTGGAGCGGAAGCAACCGGAATTGCCAACATCGCTATGGACGGGACCGTCTTGGACACCTGGTACCCGAGCCCAGCGCTTATCGACGCCACACCGTCCGAGCCACCCGCTACCGCAAGCACCGAGCGCGTCAGCGCGAACGAGCTTTCCGACCGGTTCCTCAACCTCGTCGGCCTGGACCGCGACCGGCTGGTGGAGCTCGTTCCGGTGCGCACCCGCATCCCGGACCTGTCACAGCCGCCGGTGGACGCGCACGACGTCTACCTGCGGCTGCACCTGCTCTCCCACCGCCTGGTCAAGCCGCTCGAGTTGAACATGGAGGACTGCCTCAGCCACCTCGTGCCCGTGGTGTGGACCAACAAGGGCCCGTGCCTGACGGACAACTTCGAGTTCATCCGCACCAACCTGCGCTCCCGCGGCACGATCCACGTCTGGGGCATCGAGCGGGTGCCGCGCATGGTGGACTACGTCGTTCCCTCGGGCGTGTCCATCGCGCAGGCCGAGCGCGTCCGCCTCGGCGCCTACCTCGCGCCGGGCACGTCGGTCCTGCGCGAGGGCTACGTCTCCTTTAACGCGGGCACGCTCGGCCCCTCGCGGGTGGAGGGGCGCCTGTCCTCGTCTGTGGTGGTCGGCGAGGGCGCGGACCTGGCGTTGTCATCCGTGCTCATGGCGTCGCGCGCCACGCAACGCACCCGCGGCCCAATGCGGGTGGGCAAGCACTGCACGATGCACCCCTCAGCCGGCGTGTTCGGCGTGGACCTGGGCGATAACTGCACCGTCGGCGTCAACGTCATGATCGAGCCGGAATCAGTGGTGTACGACGCCCGCCTGGACCGCGAGATCCCCGCCAAAGAGATCGCCGGGCAGGACAATTTGCTCATCCGGCGCGAGGCGATGAGCAATTGTCCGGTTGTGAGGGATCAGGGAAGCGTCGATTAGCATTCAAGCCCCCAGCTGGGACGATGCGAGCCTTATTGGCCCGCGTCGCGGTGCCAACGATTAGAGTAAGACCATGTCTTCTCAGGATTCCCCTGGCAGCGCGTCGGTCATCGCACCGACTTCTGCCTCCGTCTCGCTTGAGCGTGGCCTCAAAACCCGCCACCTGACCATGATGGGGCTCGGTTCCGCAATCGGCGCCGGGCTCTTCCTCGGTACCGGCGTGGGCATCGCCGCTGCCGGGCCAGCGGTGATCATCGCCTACCTCATCGCCGGCGCGATCACCGTGTGCATCATGCAGATGCTTGCAGAGATGGTGGCGGCGCGGCCGTCCTCCGGCACCTTTTCCACCTACGCGGAGCAGGCACTCGGCCCCTGGGCCGGGTTTGCCATCGGCTGGCTGTACTGGTTCATGATGATCATGATCATGGCCGTGGAGATCACCGGCGCCTCCGCCATCATCGCCGCCTGGTTTGGCATCTCGCCGTGGATCCCGGCGCTCGTGGCCATCGTGGTGTTTACCGTGATCAACTTCGCCGCGGTGAAGAATTTCGGGGAATTCGAGTTCTGGTTCGCCCTCATCAAGGTCTCCGTCATCATCGCGTTCCTGGTCCTGGGCGTGGCCCTGTGGCTTGGTCTGCTGCCCGGCACCAGTTTCGTCGGCACAAGCAACATCGCCGAGGTCGGGTTCATGCCCAACGGCTGGGGCGGCGTGGCCACCGCCATGCTCGCCGTCGCATTCGCCTTCGGCGGCATCGAGCTGGTCACCATCGCCGCCGCCGAGTCGGAAGACCCCGAGGTGGCGGTCCACGCCGCGATCCGCTCCATCATCTGGCGCATCGGGTTTTTCTACATCGGCTCGGTCCTCCTCATCGTCATGCTGCTGCCGTTCGGGCAGATCGGCGGAGCCGAGGACGCCTCCGAGTCCCCCTTCACCGCCGTCCTCCACCTGGCCAACGTCCCGGGCGCGGTGGGCATCATGGAGGCCGTCATCGTGGTCGCGCTCCTGTCGGCGTGCAACACGCAGATCTACGGCTCCTCCCGCTTCCTGCACAACCTGGCGCTGCGCGGCGACGCCCCGCAGATGTTTGCCACCACGGACACGCGCGGGGTGCCCATGCGCGCGGTCATCGTCTCCGTCTGCTTCGGGTTCGGCGCCGTCGCCCTGCAGTACTGGAACCCGCCGGGGCTGCTCGCGTTCCTGCTCAACGCGGTCGGCGGCTGCCTGATCGTGATCTGGTTTGCCATCAGCTTCTCCTTCCTGCGCCTCCACCCGCGACTCGTGGCCACGGGCGAGGTCACGCAGGTGCGCATGTGGGCGCCGTCCGTGCTGCCCTGGGCGACCATCGCGCTCGCTGCAGCGCTCGTCGTCCTCATGCTCACCACACCCGACGGGCGCACGCAGCTACTCGCGGTGGCCGTCGTCGTCGGCGTGGCCGCCATTGCAGGTGTGCTGTGGACGCGCACCGACTCCTTCCGCATCAACGCCGCGAAGGCGGCCGAAAGGAACATCCGATGAGCAGCACCACAGGAACCGGCCCCGATCACAACCCTGAGCAGGGCACTGAGCTTGGCTCCGGCCTGAAGTCCCGCCACCTCACCCTGATGGGGCTGGGCATGGCGGTCGGCGCCGGCCTCTTCCTGGGCGTCGGCGAGGGCATCCGCGCCGCCGGGCCCGCGATCCTGATCGCCTACTTCATCGCCGGTCTTATCGTCATCGCTGTGATGCGCATGCTCGGCGAGATGGCGGCGTCGCGCCCCTCCTCCGGCTCGTTTGCCACATACGGGCGCCAGGCGTTCGGCCACTGGGCCGGGTTCCTGCTCGGCTGGCTGTACTGGTTCCTGCTCATCATGGTCGGTGGTGCCGAAATCACGGGCGCGGCCGCCATCATGGCCGGCTGGTTCGGCATCCCGCAGTGGATCCCGGCACTGGTCGCCGTGGTGTTTTTCGCCGTGGTCAACCTCGCCCAGGTCAAGGGCTTCGGCGAGTTTGAGTACTGGTTTGCCATGATCAAGATCGTGGTCATCATGGGCTTTTTGGTCATTGGTGCCCTCCTCTTCTTGGGCGTGCTGCCGGGCAGCGACTTTGTCGGGCTCACCCACGTGAAGGAATCCGGCTTTGCGCCGAACGGCATCCCGGGTATCGCCGCCGGCTTGCTCGCCGTCGCCTTCGCATTCGGCGGCATCGAGGTCGTCACCATCGCGGCGGCTGAGTCCGAAAACCCCGCCCAGGCCGTGAAGAACGCGGTCAACTCCATTATCTGGCGTATCGCGCTGTTCTACGTCGGCTCCGTCGTGGTGATCATCCTCCTACTGCCCTACGCGCAGATCGACGCCGCCGATTCCGCCGCGGACTCGCCGTTTACCCAGGTCTTGTCCATGGCAAACCTGCCCGGTGTTGTCGGTTTCATGGAAGTCGTGATCGTGCTCGCGCTGCTCTCGGCGTTCAACGCGCAGATCTTCGGCACCTCTCGCCTGGCGTATCAGCAAGCGCTCGAGGGCGACGCCCCGAAGTGGCTTGCCAAGACCAACGCGAGTGGCGTCCCCTTCAACTCGGTGCTGGTTTCCATGTTCTTCGCGTTCGTCGCGGTCGGTCTGCAGTGGTGGAACCCGCCGGGGCTGCTCAGCTTCCTCATGAACGCGGTCGGCGGCTGCCTCATCGTCACCTGGATCATGATCACGCTGAGCTACATCCGCCTGCGCCCGGAAATGCGCGCGGGCGAAGGCCATTCCGCCGTCGAGGTACAAGGTGGGATGTTCGTGCCGTGGGCTACGCTCGCCGCCCTGCTCGCGCTCGTGGGGCTCATGCTTATCGACGCCTCCGCGCGCGGTCAGATCCTCGCCGTCCTTATCGTTTCCGCAGCACTTGTTGTCGCGTCCCTATTCACACGGGGCAGGGCTGCAGCGCTCCGACAGGATGATCTAAGCTAACAGGCATGACTTCAGCGATTGCCCGTGGAATTGCCACGGTGACCCATGATGGCACTGTCCTCGACGTCTGGTACCCCGCCCCCAAGCTGGGCGAGCCCGTGACGGAAACCGGCACCACCCGCCTGGAGGAGGAAGACCCGCGCTTCTCCCACCTGGTCGGCCCCGACGAGGACCGCGGCGTGGCACGCGTCCCCGTCGAGACCCAGATCGCTGACATCAACGAGCCGGCGATCGACGCCTACGATGTCTACCTCCGCCTGCACCTGCTCTCCCACCGCCTGGTCAAGCCGCACGGCGCGAACATGGACGGCGTGTTCGGTCTGCTCGCCAACGTGGTGTGGACCAACTACGGCCCCTGCGAGGTCTCCGACTTCCAGATGACCCGCGGCCGCCTCGCCGCCCGCGGCCCCGTCATCGTCTACTCCGTGGACAAGTTCCCCCGCATGGTCGACTACGTCGTCCCCGCCGGTGTGCGCATCGGCGACGCCGACCGCATCCGCCTCGGCGCCCACCTCGCCGAGGGCACCACCGTGATGCACGAGGGCTTTGTCAACTTCAACGCCGGCACGCTCGGCGCCTCCATGGTCGAGGGCCGCATCTCCGCCGGCGTGACCGTCGGCGACGGCACCGACATCGGCGGCGGCGCCTCCATCATGGGCACCCTGTCCGGCGGTGGCAAGGAAACCATCACCCTCGGCGAGCGCTGCCTGCTCGGCGCGAACGCGGGTATTGGCATCTCGCTTGGCGACGACTGCGTGGTCGAAGCCGGCCTCTACGTCACCGCAGGCGCGAAGGTCGTGCTCACCGCCGAGGTTGCCGAGGCGCTGGGCAAGGAGCCAGGCACCGAGATCAAGGCGCTTGAGCTCTCCGGCGCCAACGGCCTACAGTTCCGCCGCAACTCCACCTCCGGAGCCATCGAGGTCGTTGCCGCAAAGGGCATCGAGCTCAACGAGGCGCTGCACGCCAACTAGCACTTCCTGGTGGCCGCCGCGCGACGACGCACTCGTCGACGGCGGCCTTACCCTTTTGCCGTGGTCCCATGTACACACTGTCCCTGGTGTGCGCGAGGACCTCTTCGCTGCCTCCACTGATGATCGAATGGTTGAGTGGACCACTGTGCCTTCGCCGTTCACCGAGGAGATGCTCGACGAATTCCTCACCCACGTTCCAGATGGCGTGTTTCGGTGGGCGTTAGTGGTGGACGCTCGATACGCGGGCAACATCGAACTGCGCCTCGAGCCAGACGGCGCGGCGAACTTTGGTTACAACACCGCACCATGGGCACGCGGTCGTGGCCTCATGACGCACGCGGTGCGCCTCGTGACTGATCATGCCTTTGCGCGCGGGGCCGAGACGCTCAAGATCGAGATGCTTCCGGGCAACTCCGCCTCTCGCCACGTCGCGGAAAGCAACGGCTACACGTTCGCGGTTGAACATGGCCGCCACCTGCAATACCGCAGGTCACGCAGCTGAGATCTCCTTCGGCTTCCTGAAAGCCCAGACCTTGTTGATGATGAAGTTCACCGGCATCGCGATCAAGGTGGACAACGCCTGCGCCCAATACGACTTGGTGCGCAAGCCTGTGGAGTCGTCGAGGATGTGATCCGGCAGCGCGATCGGCGAGTTCGGGTTCATGAACAGCGTTATAAACGTCAGCGACACCAAAAACGCAATACCACCGGTCGCGAGGAACGGAAAGAAGCCGGCAAACCAGTTGCGCTGCTCGAGCTTGCGGAAGGTCCAGGAACGGTTGAGTTGGTAATTCCACACGTTCGCCAGCAGGAACGCGATGGTGGACATGACGTGGTACCAGCGCACATTAAATCGCGTGCCCGGGATCGCCACCAGTGCGTCTGCCTCGTGCAGATCCCAGCCGGCGTCGAGCGCCTTCTTCGCAAGGTAGAACACCACCAGGTTGACCACAACGCCGGAGCCGCCGACCACACCGAACTTGAAAAACTCCCGCAGCCCGGTGGCCACGCGTTGCCCTTTGGTCGGTGGGGTGGCTCGCTGCTCCCCCGGGGTGATGTGCGACTTCGACACGCGCGCATGCCTCCTTCAACTACGCCAACGGCCACGTACTAACCTGTCCAGTCTAGTACGTGGCCGTCTGTGAAAGAAAAACGCGAAAACTGCGTCGCGCGCTATTAGTCCTGCAGGCGCGCCACCGCAGCGTCGATACGCGCGTCCGGGGCAGTGAGCCCAATGCGCACGTGCTGCTCCCCCGCCGGTCCGTAGAAGTCGCCCGGAGCGGCCAGGATCCCGCGCTCAGCGAGCCAGTCGAGTGTGTCGCGCGCACCCATGCCCTCGCGGCACGACCACAGGTACAGGCCGGCCTCAGAATGGTCGACGGTGAAACCGCTGTCCACGAGCGCAGCGAGCAACGTGGCGCGTCGCTTCGCGTAGGTGGCGGCTTGGAGCTGCTCATGCGCGTCGTCGATAAGCGCGGCCCGCATGGCGTGCTGCACGGGCCCGGGCACCATGAGCCCGGAATGCTTGCGCACGAACAGGAGCTCCTGCACCAAGTCTGTATCGCCCGCGATCCAGCCCGCGCGATACGATGCCAAATTCGACGTCTTCGACAGCGAGTGCAGTGCCAGCAGGTTGGTCATGTCCTCGCCGCACACGCGCGGGTCGAGCACGCTCAGCGGCTCCGCAGACCACGGCAGGCCGAGGTAGCACTCGTCGGACGCGATGATCGCGCCAGTATCGCGCGAAAACTCAACCCACTCGCGCATCTCGGACTCGCTGAGCACACGCCCCGAGGGGTTCGACGGCGAGTTAATAAACACCAGCGCGGCGCCCTCGACGGGTGCGTCGGAACGCACGGGCTCAGCGCCGGCGAGCAGCGCGCCGACCTCGTACGTCGGGTACGCGAGCTCCGGGATGACCACCTTCTGCCCCTGCAGGCCAAGCAGCGTGGGCAGCCACGCGATGGCTTCCTTGGTGCCAATCACCGGCAGGACGGAGCGCTCATCCAACCCGGTGACGGCGAAGCGGCGCGCCATCGCGCTCACGATAGCCTCGCGCAGCTCCGGGAGCCCAACGGTTTGCGGGTACCCCGGCTCCGCCGCGTGCTCGACGAGCGCCAGCTGGATGGACGGCGCGACGTCGTCGACCGGGGTGCCCACAGAGAGGTCGATAATACCGTCGGGGTGCGCGGCCGCCTTCGCCTTGACCTCGGCGATGGTGTCCCAAGGAAACTCCGGCAGGCGCTGACCAAGGGGCTGACGCTTAGGCGTAACCGGCATACGCCTAGTCCTGGTTCTGCGGCGGCAGGGCTGCTACAAACGGGTGGTCGTAGCCGGTCGGGCCGGTCTTCGCAGCGCCGCCCGGGGAGCCGAGCTTGTCAAAGAAGCTGACGTTGACGTCGTAGTACTCCGCCCACTCGTCCGGGGTGTCGTCCTCGTAGAAGATGGCTTCGACAGGGCAAGCCGGCTCGCAGGCGCCGCAGTCGACGCACTCGTCCGGGTGGATGTAGAGCATGCGCTTGCCTTCGTAGATGCAGTCGACGGGGCACTCCTCGACGCAGCTGCGATCCAGCACGTCCACGCATGGTTGAGCAATCACGTAAGTCATGCCGTCCAGTATGTCACTTCGCTCGGAGCATCGGGAAAACGCCACCCAAAATTCCGGCGAACAGCAGGAGCAACGTCAGAATATTATCCGGCACGAGCTGCGGGCCGCCAGCTGGAAGCACGAACATGAGGGCGAAGAACCCGCCCAGCCACACCGCCAGGGGTACGAAGGCGATCCACGCTCCACCGCGCGCCCACAACCGGGCGGTCCTGGTCAGCACCACATTGAACGCGAGCGCCACCAGCACCGTTGCGGGCACGGGGACGTTGCCCACGCGCGCGCCCAGGTAGACCACCTCAAGCAGCAGTGACACTAGCGCGCCGATGCCCAGCCACACCATCGCGGCGACGACCTCGCCGCGCGAGTAGTCCGTGCGCACGGCCGGCTCCGTCACCGAGCCAGACCCCCGAGCACCCCGTCCTCCGGGCGCTCAATCGGCACGCCCGCGCCAAGCTGGAAGTGCTCGTACGGCTGAATCGGCTGCACGATGAGGTTGGACAACGCGTAGTACACCACCGGCCCCTGCCCCACGACCGAGTGCGGGTTGGTGGCGCTGGTGCGCCCGTCCGCGATCCACAGCTGGGTGGCGTGCGCGCGCATCGCCGCCACCTTCGCGCTGTACGCGGTGTGGGAAAGCCGCACCGCGACGTCGGAATGCGCAACGCCGTCGAGCTCGCCGTCCTCCGGCAGCCGCCAGCCTTCCGGAGCCTCGGCGGGAAGCAGCGCGTTGGTCTCCTCTTCCAGCCGCACTGCCCACAGGATGCGCGGCACGCCAACCTGCTCGGCGGCCGCGTGCGCAATCTCGTGCGCGCGGATGTGGTCGGGGTGCCCGTACCCACCGTCCGGTCCGTAGGTCAGCACCAGGTGCGGCCGCTCGGCCTCGAGCAGGGCAGCAAGCTTATCGACGCTCCCCTGCCCCCCATGCACAAACGCCCGCGGATTCTCGTGCGCCTTGGACCCGGCCATCCCGCTGTCCCGGTAGCAGCCCGCGCCGCCGAGGAACGCGCCGCGCACGCCCATCGCCGCGAGCGACTCCTGCAGCTCCCGGATCCGGAAGCCCCCGAGCTGGTCGGCGTGGTCCACGGTGAGCTGCTGGTAGGGCTCGCCGATGACCTCGCCTTCCTCCCCCAGCGTGCAGGTCACCACAAGCACGTCCGCCCCGCGGGCCGCCAGGTCCGCGAGCGTGCCGCCCATCGTGATCGCCTCGTCGTCCGGGTGTGCGTGGACCGCCACCACGCGGTAGCCGGCGAGGTCCCTGTTGGTGGTGTGCATTGTCTACTCCTTGCGTTGAATTGGTTTGGGCGGCGTGCGATGCTCGGCTGCTACTCACTGCCGGTGAGCGTCCACTGCGCGGCGCTCGACAGGCCTTGGTTCCATCGTTGCAGGTCCGCGTCGGGGCCGTCGATTGTAGTCCCGAGCGCCAGGATGCGGCGCTCCCGCACCACCGGCACCCAGAGCACCTCCTGCTGCTCGATGTCGGCGACGCGCCGCGCCGCCTCGCCTTGGCCCACCTCGCCGGAAAGGATGGCGCTGGCCAGTAGCTGGTTTTCCTGCGTGCACAGCCCGGAAACGTTCTCCTCCAGGTACTTGCCTGTAGGGCAGGCCACGCGCCCGGCCAGCTGGGTGGTGGTCCCCGCGTCGTACCGCCACCCCACCAGCACGTCAACGTTGCCATCGGGCATGCTGCTGGACAGCAGCGACGCGGTATCGGTGGACACGACGCTCGCGCGCACTCCGCGGCCGTTGAGGATGTCCGCGAGCGAGCGCGCCGCGGCGGACGCGGCCGTGTCGGAGGCGTCCACGCCGATGCGCAGCGGCCGGTACTTCTCCACGAACTGTTGCAGCCGCACAGGCTCGCCTTCCAGGGGCGGGGTAGGCTCGGCTGGGTCCAGGTCCGCGGAGCGGCCGGCGCTGATGGGGGCGAGCAGTGGAACGTCGATAAGCGAGCGAAGCTCCTCGCGCATCCCGCGGGACAGGCCCGAGTTCACTGACACGTTCACGCCGAGCGTGCGCGGGGTGCTGATCAGGCGCGTCTGCGTTGATGGCAGCAGGTCGAGCACTCGCGACGACGTCTCTTGCGGCGTCTTGTCCAGGAACGCGAGCTGGCCCGCGCGCAGCTGGTCCGCAACCTGGGTGGTCGTGCGCACCTCCTGGAGGTTAATGATGTCAATCTGCGCGGGCGACTCGCCCCAAAACCTGTCGTTGCGGTTGAGCGTGACCGTGCCGCGGCCGCGGTCCACCTCACGCACCATGTAGCGGCCGGCCGACGCCGGGATCGTGTCGTGCAGCGCCGCGCGGAAGTCCGACGCGTCCGCCGCGAAGAGGTGCGCGGGAAGCAGGTGCTGGAACAGGCTCTGCCACTGCCCCACCGGGCGGGCGAAGTCCACGTCGACGACCTTTCCGCCGTCGCCGCTGACGCGCACGCCCACGATCGCGCCGTAGCCTTCCGCGTCGATCGCGCCCGGGGTGTGCGACATCCCGCGCCACAGGTAGGCGAAGTCAGCGCCGGTAATCGGCGTGCCGTCGGACCACTGCGCCTCCGGCGCGATGACGTAGCGCACCGTCATGGCGTAGCTCGAGGTGGGCAGCCGCGTCGCCGCGACGAGCAGCTCGTCGTTGCGGACGCCGTCCACAAACGCGCTGGGCAGCACGAGGTTGGCAATGCTGCGCACCATCGCGGACTCGTCGGCGCGCAGGTGCGGGTTCAGGCCGTTGCGCAGCGTGTCCGTGCCGACCGTGATCTGGGTCCGCTCGGGGCCTTGCGTGGGCTTGCTTGTCGACGTCTCCTCGTCCGGCTCCGCGGCGCTGTCACCAGCATCGTTGGCGCTGGTGTCGCCGCCGAGGGCGTCCTGCACCTCGGCGGGGTCCACCAGTGGCGGCGGACCTGGGTTGGCGGCGCACCCGGCACTCCCCGCGAGCAGCAGCGCTGCGCCGAACGCGGCACACCACCTGCGTGCGGGGACGTACATGGGGAGACCGCTTACTTGTTCTTTGCCTTCGCGCGGGAACGTGCGCGGCCGCGCTCGGTGGCGTCGAGGATGATCTTGCGCACGCGCATGGCCTCCGGGGCAACCTCGACGCACTCGTCGTCGTCACAGAACTCGATGGCCTCGTCCAGGGACAGGGTGCGCGCCTTCGCCAGGGTGACGGTCGCGTCCGCGGTGGCGGAGCGCATGTTGGTCAGTTTCTTTTCCTTGGTGATGTTGACATCCATGTCCTCGTCGCGGTTGTTCGCGCCGACGACCATGCCCTCGTACGCCTCGGCGCCCGGCTCGACGAAGAAGTCGCCACGGTCTGCGAGGTTCTGCAGCGCGTACGCGGTGACCTGGCCGGAGCGGTCGGCCACGAGCGAGCCGGTCGGGCGGCCCTTGATCTCGCCGGCCCACTGGCGGTGCTCGATGGAGTACGAGTTGGCAATGCCAGCGCCGCGGGTCTCGGTGAGGAAGGTGGTGCGGAAGCCGATGAGGCCGCGCGACGGCACGTCGAACTCCATGCGGACCCAGTCGCCGGAACCGGCGTTGCCCATGGTCGTCATCTGGCCCTTGCGGTTGGCCATGAGCTGGGTGACGGCACCCTGGTGCTCGGACGGGACGTCAATGATCATGTGGTCGTACGGCTCGTAGGTCTTGCCGTCGACCTCCTTGGTCACCACCTGCGGCTTGCCCACGGTGAGCTCGAAGCCCTCGCGGCGCATCGTCTCAATGAGCACGGTCAGCGCCATCTCGCCACGGCCCTGGACCTCCCAGGCGTCCGGGCGCTCGGTCGGCAGCACCTTAATGGAGACGTTACCGATGAGCTCCTGGTCGAGTCGGGCCTTGACCATACGCGCGGTGAGCTTGTCGCCGCCGTTACGGCCGGCCATCGGGGAGGTGTTCACGCCGATGGTCATGGAGATCGCCGGGTCATCGATCTTGATGCGCGGCAGCGGCTCGACGTGCTCCGGGTCGCACAGCGTATCGCCGATCATGATCTCGTCGATACCGGAGACCGCGGCGATGTCGCCGGCAACCACGTCGTCGGTCGCCGGGACGCGGTCGAGCCCCTCGGTGACCAGCAGCTCGGCGATCTTCACGTTCTTCACGTGCTGCTCGCCCTCGGCGTCGTAGTGCACCCACGCGACGGTGTCGCCCTTCTTCACGGTGCCCTTGTACACGCGGATCAGCGCGATACGGCCGAGGAAGGAGGAGGAGTCCAGGTTGGTCACCTGGGCCTGCAGCGGCGCGTCGATCTCGGCGGACGGCTCCGGCAGGGTGTCGTAAATGACGTCGAAGAGCGGCTGGAGGTCCTCATTCTCCGGGACATTGCCGTTGCCCGGGTTCTCCAGCGACGCGCGGCCCTCGCGGCCGGAGGCGTAGAGCACCGGCAGCTCGAGCAGGTTCTCGGCGGCCTCTGCGGCCTCCGGGTCTTCCAGGGACGCGCCGAGCTCGAGGAGAAGGTCCTGTGCTTCCTCCACGACTTCGTCGATACGCGCGTCCGGGCGGTCGGTCTTGTTCACGCAGATGATCACCGGCTTCTTGGCCTCGAGGGCCTTGCCAAGGACGAAGCGGGTCTGCGGGAGGGGGCCCTCGGAGGCGTCGATAAGCAGCACCACGCCGTCCACCATGGACAGGCCGCGCTCGACCTCGCCGCCGAAGTCGGCGTGGCCCGGGGTGTCGATAACGTTGATGACCAGGTCGCGGCCGTCCTTGCCCTTGCCCTTACGGCGAATCGCCGTGTTCTTGGCCAGGATGGTGATGCCACGCTCGGATTCAAGCTCGCCGGAGTCCATCACACGGTCGCCGTGCTCGCCGTGGTCGCCGAACACACCGGACTGCTCCAGCATGCCGTTCACCAGGGTGGTCTTGCCGTGGTCAACGTGGGCGACGATGGCGACGTTACGAAATTCAGGATGCGACACTGATCCGGTGCTCCTTATACATAGGCGGTAGAACGCTTAAACCTTACCCCTGCCGCGCCCAACTCGCACGTTTGGAGCATTTCGCTTATCGACGCCCCTCCACCCCACCTTGACAGTGTGACAAAAGTGACTACTGTTGCTGTAGTTGCGCAAGGTGCGGGTGTGTTGCGCGCGTTCGTGCGCGCCAGACCCCGCGTCGAGCCCCCAGCCCCGAGACCCCGAAGGAAGACGTCACCGCCGTGCGAACCACCGCCATCGCCGCTGCTAGCGCACTTGCCGCCGCCACGCTCGCCGTCGCCCCGGCCGCGCACGCCGCTCCCTCCGCGGGGCCCGTCACCGTCGGCTCCACGACGTCCTCCAACCCGCTCGACACGCTGGGCCGCCCGAACGACGAGACCATTGCGCGCGTCGAGGCGTTTGCCAGCCAGCCGTTCGTCCCCGCTGACGCGGCAAACCTGCTGCGCACCGCCCTCGCCTTCTACGCCGGGCAGGACGAGCTCGGCGGCCCCGAGCTGCCGCAGGACGCGCCCGCGTTCACGCAGTTCGCCTGGCCGACCGTCTCCTCCAACTGCATCGGCCCTGGTATGCACTCCACTGCTTCCGCGCTCGTGGTCCCCGGCCCCGCCACGAGCCCCCAGCCTGGCGCCGCCGCGGGCGAGGCCACATTCGTCTTCACGGCGCTCGGCACGCCGGCGGCAGCGCAGGACCAGGGCCTCATGAATGCGTATTGGATCAACCTCGACAATTTCCGCACCGGTGTAACGCCGTTGGGCAACCACGGGATAAACCCGACAGGACCGACCACCTTGTCCGGCACCGCCGCGACAGGCGCCGGCCGCGTCCTGGCAGTCATTGACGGCAGTGCCCGCACCGCCGACAACGTCTGCAAGTTCGCCCCGACCGCAGCTAGTTTCCACGTGAGGTAGTAACCATGAGCGCCGACCTTCACCCCGTGAAGCAGGAAAGCTTCGACACCACGTCGAACACCAACACCGACCCGAAGGGCTTCCTCCGCGAGGTGGACACGTACAAGGTGACGGACTTCGGCCTCTACATGGCCCGCGGCGCGAACCACCCCCGCTTCGGCTACCTGGAGAGCTGGCTGCTGCCCGAGCTTGGTCTGCGCGCCAACATCTTCCACTTCCGCGAGGGCGCGGAAAAGGAGCAGGACTTCTACTTCGACGTCGCGGACATTGACGTTGACGGCGACGTCTGGCGCACCCGCGACCTCTACGTCGACCTTGTGTCGCTGACCGGCAACCCGATCGATGTGCTTGACATCGACGAGCTCGCCGCCGCCTGCTCCGCCGGCCTCATCACCGCCGAAGAAGCCGAAAAGGCGATCGACGTCACCCTTCGCGCGGTCGAGGGCATCACTCGCCACGACGACGACGCGATGGAGTGGCTCCGCGCCCTCGGCATCGAGCTCACCTGGGCCGACGAGGTCGAGCTCACCCCGGCCGGCTAAACGCGCCGCACCTCCACGTCCACCGGAACGCAGGCGAGCTGCGCCTCCTGCGCGGCCCACATGTCCCAATACTCGGCGTAGTACGGGTCGCGTGCAAGCGCCCGCCGCTTGCGCAAGCTATCGTCGGCGCTCACCCGCAGCGTATCCACGTTCCCTCGCGCCCGGGCCTTGCCTATCGACGCCCACGTGACCGCCCCCACCCCCTCCACAATCACATCCGCGCGCGGGTCGAGGGGCACCCACTCCCCTCGCCTGTCGCGCTCCCAGTCCCACCGCCAGTACCCGGGTGCGACCGGGTCGAGCACGTCGCGGGCCACCATCGCCGCCCCCTCCGCGAGACCCGACCAGCCGGGATAAAAGTCGTCCAGGTGCACCACGCGGATGCCGAGCGCGGCGCCAATCTGGTTGGCCAGCGAGGTCTTTCCGGCGCCGGAGGGGCCGTCGATAAGCAGCGTGTACGGCACTTAGCCCACCGCCCACACCGGGCGAAACTCCCCCGTCGCCCAAGCCGCGCCGAGCGCGACGGCGGCGAGCGCCACGCACACCGCCAGCACCACCCAGTCGCGCGCGTGCATCTTCGACTCTCGAGCCCACGTGCGCGTCCCCGACCGCCCAAACGCACGCGCCTCCATGGCGGTGGCGAGCTTGCCGGCGCGGCGCAGCGACATGACCAGCAGGCCAAAGGCCAGCGAAAACGCGTAGCGAACCCGGTTCATGTCCGCGATCCCGCGCGAGCGCCGCGCGCGTCGCATCGCCTCCACGTCCTCGCGCAGCAGCGTGAGCATGCGCAGCGCGGCGACCGACCCCAGCACAAACCGCGCCGGCAGGCGCAGCACCTGGGCAAGCCCGTCGCCAAGATCCGTCGGATCCACGTCGGCGGAGAGCACCACCACCGGCAGCGCCACCGCCAGCACGCGCAACGTAATCGCCCACGCCAGCGACACCGACAGCTCCGAGACCTGGATTAGCCCGTAGTCCAGGTAGACCTCGCCGCCCGACTGGCCGTACAGCGCCATCGGGATGCCGGCGAGCGGCGCCAGCAACAGAAGCGGCCAGGCGCGGCGAACGAACCTGCCGTAGCCCACCCCGCACAGCGGCGCGAGCAGGAGCGTCGCCACGATGGCGACGGTCGCGGAGACCCAGTCGATGCTCACCAACAGCGGCGTTGTCAGCAGCGCAAGGCCCAGGATGCGCGTGACCGGGTTCATCCCCTCGAGCAGGTTCACGATGCAGTCTCCAACCGGATGATGTGGTCGCCGAGCGAGTCGATGAACACCTCGTCGTGCGTAATCGACACCACCGTCACACCCACCTCGGTGAGCTCGCGGATCAGGCGCGCCAGCTCGGCGAAGGTGCGGTCGTCTTGGCCGAACGTGGGCTCGTCGAAAAGCACGAGGCTCGGCGCGTTGACCAGCGCGGTCGCCACCGACAGCCGGCGCTTCTCGCCGCCCGAGAGGGTAAACGGGTTCGCGCCGACGAGGTGCTCGAGGCGCAGCCGCCGCAACAGCTCGTCGATGCGCGCCTGCGACGCGCCGGACAGCGCCATCTCCTCGCGCACCGTCGAGGTGACAAATTGGTGCTCCGGTTCCTGGAAGACGAAGCCGATGCGCTCTGCGAGCTGCGCCGACTTCCACCGGATCGCGGGCGTGGTCAGCCCGCGGGTGATCGACTCCGCGTAGGCGATCTCGCCAGCCTTCGGCGCGTCCAGGCCCGCCAGCACGTGCGCGAGCGTCGTCTTGCCCGCGCCGTTCGGCCCCGTGATCACGGTCGACGCACCCTCGGGGATGGTCAGGTCGCGCGGCGGCCCCACGCGCGTTTGCACACCGCGCGTCGTCAGCGCCGCGGGGGTTCCGCTCGGCACACCGCGCGCAGGCGGCAGCTGCGGGGCGCCGGGCAGCTTCTCGACGCCCACCTCATCCACCCCCTCCGCGCCCAGCCGCACCGCGCGCGTCGCCAGGTGGGCCCACGGACGCGGGCGGTGCTCCACGACGATGAGCGTGGCGCCGGTGTCGTTGCACACGCGCTCCACCGCCGCGATGACCTCGTCGCGGCCCGCGGGGTCCAGGTTGGCGGTCGGCTCGTCGAGGATGAGGATGTCCGCCCCCATCGCGAGCACGCCGGCGAGCGCGAGCCGCTGCTTCTGCCCGCCGGAGAGGTGCGCGGTGTTGTGATCCAGCGGCACGTCGAGGCCCACGGCGTCGAGGGAGGCGCGCACGCGCTGCCAGATCTCCTCGCGCGGCACGCCAAGGTTCTCCGCGCCGAAGGCGACGTCGTCACCCACACGGGTGAGGATGGTCTGCGCCTCCGGGTCCTGCATCACCATGCCGACCGTACCGTCGACGCTGAGCGTGCCGGTGCTGTGGCCGTCCTCGTCGTCGCCGCCCGCCAGACCGGCGAGCACGGCAAGCAGCGTGGACTTCCCGGAGCCGGAATCGCCGGTGAGGATGACGCGCTCACCGCGCTCGACGCGCAGGTCCACGCCGGTAAACGCGGGCTCGGCGCGGGTGGCGTACTGGTAGCTCAGGCCCTCGGCCAGGATCGCGGGCATCTAGCGGCCCGGGTTCGGCGTGCCTGCCTGTGCGCGCAGCCGTTCACGGCCCGCACCGAAGCGGTCCAGCGCACCGGTCTTCGCCAGCGCCTTGACCAGGACGAAGCCGAGCAGGCCCGCGAGCACCGCGCCGGAGATGGCCGTGCACACGAGGTAGATCAGGTTGTAGCTCAGGCTCATCGCCAGGTTCCCGGAGGTGAACAGCTCGAGCACGAACGCGCCCACGCCCGCACCGATGCCGGAGAGCACCGCGACGTCCAGCGAGAAGCGCTTGTACATAAAGATGAGGAAGATGAGCTCCGCGCCGAGGCCCTGGGCCAGGCCGGAGTAAACGGTCTCGATCGCCCACTGGCTGCCCAGCAGCGCGGAGACCGACGCCGCGAGCACCTCCACAAACACTGCCGCGCCCGGCTTGCGGATGATAAGCCCGCCCAGCACGCCGCCGATCAGCCAGATGCCGGTAAACAGGCCGCCGAGGCCGGGGGTGACGGCGTCGATAGCCTTGTAGCCCGCGTAACCCACGCCGTTCCACAGCACGAACAGCAGGCCGCAGGCCACGCCGAGGACGGCGGCGGTGACAATGTCGATCACGCGCCAGGAGTTGGATTTCGGTGCCGCAGTCATGCGAATCTTCCTTCCTTATCGCCGGTATTACCCGGATCAGGTTCGACGGTTTACCGCGTATCGCGGAATCTCAGCCAGGCGCTCGCGCCCAGCTCCCGTGTAGTGCATCATCAGCGTACCCGAGCGCATCGGGGCCGCCGGAACCGCCCGAATCGTGCGGAGTGGGCGGGGCGGGTGATCGTCGATAAGCTTGGAGCGCTGTCAACAGAAAGGTAAGAAGATGGCTGGTGGACTCCTCGCACTGCTTGACGACGTCGCGCTGATCGCGCGCACCGCCGCGGCATCAACAGACGACGTGGCCGCGATGACCGCGAAAACCTCGAGCAAGGCGGTCGGCGTCATCATCGACGACGCCGCCGTGACCCCGCAGTACGTCTCCGGCGTCACGCCCGCGCGCGAGCTGCCAATGATCTGGAAGATCACCAAGGGCTCGCTGCGCAACAAGCTGCTCATCATCCTGCCGATCGCGCTGCTGCTCAACGCGGTCGCGCCGTGGGCGCTCGTGCCGCTGCTCATGGTCGGCGGCACCTACCTCTGCTTCGAGGGCGCCGAAAAGATCGTGCACAAGCTCACCGCCGACGACAAGGCCGAGCAGGAGCGCGCCGCGAACAAGTCGGCTGCGGACGAAGACTCGCTGGTGAAGTCCGCCATTACGACAGACCTCATCCTCAGCGCCGAGATCATGATCATCTCGCTCGATGAGGTCGCCGACCAGCCGATCTGGATGGAAGCCGCCGTCCTCATCGCGGTGGGCATCTTCCTCACCGTGCTGGTCTACGGTGCCGTTGCGCTGCTGGTGAAAGTCGACGACATCGGCCACGGCATGATCGAACGCGGCCGCACGCCAGGACTCGGCCGCGCGCTGGTCAAGGGCATGCCGTACGTGCTCACCGCAATCGGCGTCATCGGCACCGTCGCCATGCTGTGGGTCGGCGGCCACCTCATCATCCGCGGCTTCCACGAGGTCTTCGGCTGGCACTGGCCGCACGACCTCATCGAGCGCGGCGTCGAGGCCGTGGGCGGCGGCGCGCTCGGCTGGCTCGTCGACACCGGCATCTCCCTGGTCACCGGCCTCATCGTGGGTCTCATCGTGCTGGCCATTGTCTCCGGCGTGAAGAAGGTGCTGCCGTCTCGCGACAAGGAAGCGGGGCACCAGGCCGCGTAGTGTGTCGGAGCGCCTAAAGTAAACGGCAACGAACGACACAAGCCGAAGGAGGCCAAGGCCGTGGGACTCCAGCGCTACCCCCTCTCCCCCGCTATCTGGGGCGCGGGCGAAGAGATCCGGCTCACCCACGTGGTGCAGGCCGCGCTCTTCACCGACTTCGAAGCCAACCGCGCCACCTCGTACATCGACGTCGACCTCGAGGCGAACCCGCTGACCGGGTCGTGGCGCGTCCGCTACAACGGCGCGGTGATCGGCACCGTCCCCGCCGAGGACCGCGCCCGCTTCCCCGACATCGAACGCGTGCACAAGTCGCTGCTCCGCCCGGGCACGACCGCGGAGCTGCGGTTCAACGCCGCCACCGGCCAGTTCGACGTGGCCGTGATCCTGCCGCCGACCCAGCTCGCCGTGCCACGCAACGACACCCCGGCCGGCGCGTGGGTCCTCCCGCCCGGCGACATGATGGTTATCGACACCGCCGCGGGCGAGTTCTCCGCCGAGGAGCTGGAGATGCTCTCCCCCGGCCAGTGGCTCGTGGCCCTGCACCGCATCGCCGACACCGTCGTCGCGGTCTACGACGGCCGCGTGCTCGGCGGCTTCACCGGCGACGACGCGCTCGACCTCGTCGAGTTCGTCGAAGAAGCCACGGCCCTCGGCGCCCCAGAGGTCTACGCCAGGGCAGTGCTTATCGACGCCATGGCCGCCCTCGATGTCGCTTCACCGGGCGAAGGGCCCGTACTCGTCCCCGCGCTGAGCGTCCCCGACACGCGCCCGCGCCGCCCCTGGTCCGTGGTCGACTTCCCCGACGGATCGTGGGCTGTCACCGTGGAACACGACTACGCGACCGACCCCGACGAGGAGGTCAAGCCACTGCACACGGCGCGCTACGTCTCGCTCACCGGCGGCGACCGTCCGGCCGAGATGGCCGCGCCGACGGAGATTTTCGGCATCGTCGACGACACTCCCGCCCCCGACCCGGACCCGGAACCAGCACCAGCGCCAGCACCGGAACCGGATCCCACGCCAACCGAATCGTTCGCGGACCTGCACAGCGCGCGCCTCGCGGGGTTCGCGCCCCAGCACTCGTGGAGCGGCGCGGGCGACTATCTCACCGAAGTGGAGAAGGTGCAGCTGCGCCGCCGGCAACGCGCGCAGGCGGCGTCGGGCCTCGAGGCCGAGGGGCACCACCGCGCCCCCGACCGCACGCTGCAGCATTTCATAGCAGAGCGCGACGGAGTCACGCCGGCCGACTAGGCGGGCGTGTGTCAGATGTGGGCGAGGCGTTGTTCGCGTCTGTCGGGGTCTGTGTGATCAACCCCGCCGGGTATTCGATACCCACTCGGGCTCTGCCACGTGACGCGCCCGCGGTGCCGGTGCATCCTGCCGCGGGAGGGCCTGCCGTTTTGCCGATTATGATACGTACACAACCAACACAGGTTCCCAATCTCCGTCCCACCCCCGCTCGCCCACTCAATGAGATGGTGCGCCTCGGAGACATCCGCCGGCTGGTGGCAATCCGCCCAGGCGCACGTCGGCCCGTCCGCACTCATCAACAGCCGCAGCTCCCGGGTCGCCCGCCTCGGGTTGGCCGGGTCATCCCCAGCAAGGGTGGTCGCATACAGGTTGACCGGCCCGTCAGTCGGCGAGATCAACGCGATATAGCCCGCCTTGTCGAGCTTCCGGTTGACCAACTCGGCACCGTTGAGCCACTCACCGTTGGTTAACTGGACTTGGATCTCGGCGGTGTTGTCGGGGTGGGTGCGCCAGACGGCGAACTCGCCGATGTCCATGTTGAGCACCGTGGTGACCTGCGGTGCGGCAGCACGGGCGGTGGCATTACCGGTCAGCCAGGCTGCCGGGTCGGGGCGTGCTGCGTGGTAGGCGGCGAGCACGTCGCTGGTGCGCCCCGTGACGTGCAGGGTGGACAGTCCCTTGTCGTGGTAGGTGATGTGTGCTTTCGGTGCCCGCGGTGTCGGTGGGGCGAGTTTCTTTTTGAGTTTCTTCGCAGCGCGCATGATGGTGCGCAAGTCGCCGTGGGTCTCGCAGAGGGCGCGGCGGTATTTCCAGCGATCCGCATCCTTGGTCAGGCTGCGAGACGAGCGGGCGATAAAAGCGAGGGTGTCTATCCGGTGGCCGCGGTCGCGTGCGGCGTCGACGCAGGCGGTCTGCGCCCGGCGGTTGCGCACCGGGGCGAAGAAGACCTCGGCGGCGGTGGCAAGTTGGGCGGCGCGGTCGGGGTCCATGCCGCGGGAGATCAGGGTCTCGGCGCTTGACGACGCGGCCGCGGCAACAAGGTCGATGCCGCAGCTGTCGAGGGTGATCAGGTCGTCGAGAAGCGTCATGCCACACAGCATAAACCTGCTTGACCTGCGGGTTCAATGGTTTGTGAGAAGGATTCCACTTTCGGCCGAGCAGGGAACCGGCGGGGTGGTTTCAACGTCTAATAAGGTTTCGGGGTTTCAACGCAGCGCGCGGAGGTTGCCGTCGAGGCGGCGGGTGATGCCGTGGGCGTCGAGAAGCTCGAGCAGCGGAATCGCCACGCGGCGGGTCGTGTCCCACGCGCGGCGCGCCTGCGAGGCGGTGAAGGGTGAGTCGAGGTCGCGCAACAGCTCCGCGGCGCGGGCGGGGGCCGAGGCGAGCAGCACGACGCCGTCGCCGAGGCGCACGATGCGGCCCGCGCGCTCCGCCGCCGCCAACTCCTTCTCGCCCACGTTCCAGCGCGCGAGGTCCGCCGCCTCCGGCGCGCGGAACGGCTGGGCGCGCAGGTGCTCCTCCAGGCGGGCCACGCCTGGCCCCAGGTCCCGCTGCGCGCCGCTGGCCACCACCCCGCCGGCGAGCGTGAGCTTGGCCGCCGCGGCCGCCAGCGCGAGCAGCTTCGGGTCGGGCAGCCCAAGCAGGTCGGACGCCGCGCCGGCCGAGAGGCCCGCGGAGAGCGGGTTGTCGCGCTCGTGCTCCGCCACCGCCGCCGCCAGCTCGCGCTTCCACACCATCACCTGGCTCGCGCGGACCCAGTACCCGGCGAACGCCACCGTGCCCGCCGGCGGCGCCGCCGGCACGTCAAAGCCGAGCCGAGCCAGGTGCGCGGGCGTGACCGCCACGCGCCGCGCGATCTCCGCATCCAACGACGGCAGCGCAGGCAGCTGCTCGGAGCGGCGTCTGCCGTCGCCGCGGCGCCGCAGCTCCGGCGGGTCCGCGTCGACCACGCGCACGCCCGCCAGGATGTGCTGGGCGCCGGGGCCGCGGAGCACGAGCGCGTCGCCGAGCGTCAGGGGCAGCGGCCGGTCGAGCACCAGCCGCACGTAGTCGGCGCCGAACGGCCGCACCTTCGCCTGGACCTGCGCGGTGCCGACGTGCGCGACCAGTTCGTGCGGGAGGTTGGTGGCTGGTTGGCCGGTGGTGATGTGGGCGTCGATAAGCGAGGTCTGCTCCCACGCGCCCGGGGTGCACAGCGCGTCGCCGCGGCCGAGTTCCTCGGCGCTGACCCCGCGCAGGTTGAGCGCGACGCGCATCGCGGGGGCAGCCGCGCCGATCGGCGTGTCCTCGGACTGGATGCCGCGCACCTGCACGTCCCGCGCGCCGAGCCGCAGCGTGTCGCCGGGGCGGATCGTGCCCGCTGTGAGGGTGCCGGTGACCACGGTGCCCGCCCCCTTGATGGTGAATGCGCGGTCGACCCACAGTCGCACGCGCGCGTCAGGGTCGGGCCGCGGCGCATTTCGCAGCTTATCGACGCACACGCGCCCCAACTCCACCATCCCCTCACCCGTGTGCGCGGAGACCTCGACGACCGGCGCGCCCTCCAGCGTGGTGCCGGCGACGTGGCGCGCGATCTCGGCGCGCACCTCGTCTCGGCGCGCGCGGCCGGCGCGATCGGCCCTGGTCATCGCGATGACTGCGTCGGTGATGCCGAAGGCGTCGATGGCGGCGGCGTGGTCGGTGGACTGCGCCATCCACCCCTCGTCGGCCGCGACGACGAAGAGGACGGCGGGCGCGGGGCCGACGCCGGCGAGCATGTTGGCGATGAAGCGCTCGTGGCCAGGCACGTCGACGAAGGCCACGTCGACGGGGTCGCCGGCTCCCTGCGGCAGGCGCGCCCAGACGAAGCCGAGGTCGATGGTGAGCCCGCGCTGCTTCTCCTCTTCCCAGCGGTCCGGCTCCATCCCGGTGAGCGCCTTGACCAGGGTGGACTTGCCGTGGTCGACGTGGCCCGCGGTTGCCATGACGTACGTCGGGGGCGTCATTGCTGCCCCGCTTCGGCGACGGCGCGGGCGAGCTCGGCGTCCCGCGCGGGTGGGATGCAGCGCAGGTCGAGCAGCAGCGCGCCGTCGTGGACGCGGCCGAGGACGGCGGGGCGTTGGAGGCGGAGTGGCTCGGCGAGCGACTGGTCAACCGCCACCGCCCAGCCGGCGAGCGGGACGCCGGGTGCTCCCCCGCCGCCGACGCGGCCGTCGTGCGGCACGACGCACGCCTCCGTGCCGCGCTCCTGCAGCGCCGCGGCGAGCGCGTCGGCGCGGGTGCGCAGCTTGTCGGGGTCGGCGTGCAGCGCCGCTGAGGTGGGCGTCTGTCGCAGCCGGACGGTCGCTTCGAGCGCGGCGAGGCGCAGCTTGTCCACGCGCACCGCGCGCGCCAGCGGGTGCCGCCGCAGCCGCTCGACGGCGTCCTTGCGCCCCAGGATCACGCCCGCCTGCGGCCCACCGAGCAGCTTGTCGCCGGAGAAGAGGACGATGTCGGCGCCGGCGCGCAGCGCGGTGGTGGCGTCGGGCTCGTCGGGAAGCGCCGGGTCCGGGCGCAGCAGCCCGGAGCCCGTGTCCACGATGAGGGAAAGCTCGTGCGCGTCGGCGATGTGGCGCAGCTGCGCCACGCCCGCCTCGGCGGTGAAGCCGTGGACTCGGTAGTTGGACGGGTGCACCTTGAGGATGGCGCTCGCGCCCGCGGCGGCGCGCTCGTAGTCGTGCGGGTGCGTCCGATTCGTTGCGCCCACCTCGACGAGCTCGACGCGGGCCGACTCGATGAGCTCCGGCAGGCGGAACCCCGCCCCGATCTCGATGAGCTCGCCCCGCGAAATGAGCACGCGGCCGTGCTCCGCCAGCGCCGCGTTGGCCAGCAGGAGCGCGCCCGCGCCGTTGTTGACCACCAGCGCATCGTCCGCCGCCGGGCACGCCGCGAGCAGCGCGTCGCGCGCGCCCGCCCCGCGGTTGCGCGACCTGCGGCCGGTCGCGAGGTCCATCTCCACGTCCACGTAGCCCGCGGCGTCGACGAGAGAGTCGACGGCCTCCGGCGCGAGCGCCGCGCGCCCCACGTTGGTGTGCACCACCACGCCCGTCGCGTTGAGCACCGGCGTCATGGAGGCGACGCCCTTGCCAACCAGGGCGAGGAAGTAGGCCTCGGCGGCGTGGGGTGGGATAAGGTGGCGTCGACAAGCGTCCTGCGTAGTGCGCGCGAGGGACTTGAGCGCGTGCGCGGCGAGCGGCGTGTCCTGCGCCAACGCCAGCAGCGCGTCGGTGCGGGGGATGTGGCGGCGCGGGTCGGTCAAGCTCGTGTCCTCCTCAAAAAGCGTGGCGGAGACGGACAGGAATCGAACCTGCCAGGTCGAGCTGCTCGGCCTCACCAGTTTTGAAGACTGGGGCGCCCACCAGGACACGTACGCCTCCGCGCAAAACGCTACCATAGGCCACATGAGCACCACGAACCCCAAGATTCGCCTCACCCAATTCGCCGCCGGCGGCGGCTGTGCCTGCAAGATCCCGCCCGGCGAGCTGGAAGACGCCGTCAAGGGCCTCGTCGGCGTGCGCGACCCGAGCGTGATCGTCGGCCTGGACGACGGCGATGACGCCTCCGCGATCCGCGTGCGCGATGACCTTGCCGTCATTTCCACCGCCGACTTCTTCACCCCCGTCGTGGACGACGCGTACACCTGGGGAAAGATCGCCGCGGTCAACGCGCTTTCCGACGTCTACGCCATGGGCGGCACCCCCATCACCGCCATCAACCTGCTCGGCTGGCCGCGCGACGTCCTGCCACAGGAGCTCATCCGCGAGATCCTCCACGGCGGGCTCGACGGCGCGAGCGCGGCTGGCATTTCCGTCACCGGCGGGCACTCCATCTCCGCACCCGAGCCGATCTACGGCATGTCCGCCACCGGCACGATCGACCCCGCACGCCTTATGCGCAACGACGCCGCCACCCCCGGCCTGCCCATCACGCTGACCAAGCCGATCGGCTCGGGCCTGCTGAACAACCGCCACAAGGCCACCGGCGAGTGGTTCGACCAGGCCGTCGAGGTCATGACCACGCTCAACCGCGACGCCTCCCGCGCCGCCGTCGACGCCGGTGTGCGCGCCGCTACCGACGTCACCGGCTTTGGCCTACTCGGCCACCTGTACAAGATGGCGCGCGCCTCCGGCGTCGACGCGGTCATCGACCACACGAAGGTGCCGCTTATCGACGGCGCACGCGACACCCTTGCCCAAGGCTTCATCCCGGGCGGTTCGCAGCGCAACTTGGACTGGGTGCGCCCGCACGTTGATGCGGATGGGGTCAACGAAGAGGAATTGCTCCTGCTCGCCGACGCGCAGACCTCCGGCGGCCTCCTGGTTATCGGCGAGGTGCCCGGCTACCCCATCATCGGCGAAACGACTGGGGGCACCGGGCGCGTGCGCGTGCGCTAGCTAGGACGCGGTGGTGATGGAGTCGCCGACCTGTCCGGCCTCCTGCCGGGCGCGCAACCTGGCGCGCTGCGGCTCCACCACGTATTTCGGGTCCTCGGTGGAGCGCTTGCCCGCGGCGATGATGCCGAAACGGGTCAGGCACGACGCCGCCGCCAGCGCGACACCGCTCGCCGCCGCGACCGCGCGGCGCTTCCCACCGAACACCGCCCCGAGCCCGCCGACGATGACCAACGCTTCCGCGGCCTTGAGGAACTTCCCCGCCTTGCCGTGCTCCACCGTCTCTTCCAACGGTTCGGTCAGCCTGCGGGTGAGCACTGACGACGCCACCACGTCCGCCACCGCACCAACCCCGGCCAGCGCGCGGGCCGGGCCGTTGTTCGCGGTGGAAGTCGTCACCAGCGCAGCACCCGCGGACGCGCACGCCGCCGAGGAGACGAACAGGTTGGGCAGCTCCTTGTGCGCGTCCTGCCACATGGGCACTGACGTGTTACCAAGCAGCACCGCGGTGTAGACGGCCAGCGGCGCGCCCATCAGCCCGGAGGCGACGCCGGCCGGGGTGGCCAGCGCGTGCAGGAGCTTCCGTGTCGGCCCAGGCAGCGGGACCCGCTCGCCGGTGAGCGCGTCCGCCTCCGCCGCCGCGGCGACCATCGCGCCGCCGGAAAAAGCCCCGAGGATCCAGGATCCCACCGACATCGGCGAGGACAGCTTGAACACGCGGAACATGTTGAGCAGGCGCTCGGGGCGCCCGAGGTCGATGACCAGGCAGCCGGACCCCACCGCCGCGGCAACCGCCGCGGTCAGGCGCGTGTTGCGCTGCAGCTCCCTGTTGCCGGTCGCGCCAGCGCCCACGGCCAGCAGCGAGGACCCGCCCGCCATGCCGCCCAGGAATAGGTAGACGCCGATCGGCCATTCCCACGGCGGGAATTTCACAATCGGGCGGCCGTAGTAGGAGTCGTACTGCTCAAAGTCCGCGCGCGGCACCATGAGCTCCTCGCCGCGCCGCCGCTTCTTGCCGCCGTAGCGGGTCGAGCCGCTCCGTCGCTTCGGTCCGCGCGGCGGCTCCGGTGGGCGGAAGGAGTCGAACTCTGCCATCTACTTTCCTCCGATCACGAATGCCGCCGCGGCGGCGCCGACGAGCCCCGCGGCCGCGACGACGGCCCGCTTGGCCATCTCGGGCAGGTTTGCGGTGGGCACCTCGGGGTCCGGCGGCAGGCCGTAGACCTCGGGGGCGTCGAGAAGCAGGAAGATCGAGCCGGTGCCGCCGACGCCATCGTCGCTGTTCGCACCGTAGAGTCGCGCCTCGGTCATGCCCTGTGCGTGGAGCTCGGCCACGCGGGCCTTCGCGGCGGCGAGCATCTCGGTGTAGGTGCCGTACTGGATGGAGTTGGTCGGGCACGTCTTCGCGCACGCCGGCCCCTCGCCGACCTGTTGGCGGTCGAAGCACATTGTGCACTTCTGCGCCACGCCGACGTTCTTGATTGGCGCGACCTCGCCGACGGTGAAGTCCTCCCCCACCTTCGCGCGCTCGTTGCGCTTTTGCACTCCGCCGTCGGCGCGCCGTTCGATCACTCCGAACGGGCAGCCGGCCACGCACGTTCCGCAGCCGTTGCACACGTCGTCCTGCACCACCACGGTGCCGTGCTCGGTGCGAAACAGCGCGCCCGTCGGGCACACATCCAGGCAGCCCGCGTTGGTGCAGTGCTTGCACACGTCCGAGGACATCAGCCAGCGGAAGTCCGGGGTATCTGGCAGCTGGGGCTCATGCTTATCGACGCCACCGTCACCCTCCCCCGATGCACCCGGCATGCCTGGCATCCCAAGCGTGACCAGCTTCTTGCCTTCCTCGCGGGCGTTGGCAATCTGCTCCTCGCTCTGCTCAATGAACGCCACGTGGCGCCACGTGTTCGCCCCGAGGGAGCCGGTGTTGTCGTACGACATGCCCGAGAGGGCGTAGTCGCCGTCCTGCGGGTTGCGGTTCCACTCCTTGCAGGCCACCTCGCAGGCCTTGCAGCCGATGCAGATTGAGGTGTCGGTGAAGAACGCTTTGCGCTGCTCACCGTCGTAGCCCACGTGGGAGGGCGATTCCGTGATCCGGTTCTTCGTCTGCAACTGGTCTTACCCTTCCTGGTTCGACATGTTGTCCTTCGTGGGGTCGTCCTTGGCTGCCGAGGCGTCGCCTTCTCCCTGGCGAACGGCGGCCTGCGACGTGGCGTCGTGAAGCACTGTGCCCGTGTTCTCGTCCAGGCCGGCGCGCTGCTGGTACTCGCGCACCAGCTCGACGCGCGCAGCGCCGCGGGGCCGGCGGCCGGGGCGGATGTCCACGGCCGAGACCTTGGAGGCCTGGATGTTCACGTTCGGGTCCAGCATGATGCCCAGCAGGTCGTTCGGCCCGTCGCCAGCCACCTCAGCGTAGTTGCCGCGGCCGTAGTGGAACGGCATGCCGATCTGCTCAAACGCGCGGTCGCCGACGGTGAGCGTCTTGATGCGGTCGGTGACCAGGACGCGCGCCTCGATGGCGTTACGCGGCGAGATGATCGTCGCCCACTCGCCGTTGCTCAGCCCGACGCGCTCCGCCAGCTCCGGCGAGACCTCGCAGAACAGCTCCGGCTGCAGCTCCGCCAAAAACGGCAGCGTGCGCGTCATCGCGCCGGAGGTGTACATCTCGGTCAACCGGTAGGTGTTGAGCATGTACGGGTAGACGTCCGTGCCCGGCTCGCCGTAGTTCGGCGCCGACAGGTTGTGCTCCCCGCGCATCACGATGCGCGACGGCGACTGCTGCTGGCCGTAGAGCACGTTGGGGAACGGTGACTCCTGCGGCTCGTAGTGCGTGGGCATCGGGCCGTCCACCATGCCGGTGGGCGCGAAGAGCCACGCGCGGCCGTCGTCTTGCATGATGAAGGCGTCGTTGCCCGCGATGGCGGCGGGCCCCACGGCGTCGCGCTCCGGCTTGTAACCGGGGGCGCGGTCCACGGGGAAGTCCACGATGTCCTTGGAGACCCACCGCTCCTCATCTTCATCCCACCAGGCGAGGCGCTTGCGCTCGGACCAGGGCTTACCGTCCTCGTCCGCCGAGGCGCGGTTGTACAGCACGCGGCGGTTCATCGGCCACGCCCAGCCCCAGTCCAGGGCCATCTCGTCCTGCTCCTGGCCGGGGCGCTTCTTCGCCGAACGGTTCACGTCGCCGGCGAACACGCCGCAGTAGATCCAGCAGCCGGACGCCGTCGAGCCGTCCGCCTTGAGGTCTGCGAATTTGTCCACCATCTGGCCCTTGCGCGGGCCGTCGATGTAGTAGCCGTTGATCTCGCGCAGCACGGACTCGGGATCGATCTCGCCCTCGGCATCCGTCTCGTAGTCCCACGTGATCAGCTGCAGCGGGATGTCGCGCGGGTCCGTCGAGTCCTTCACGCGCTCCTTGATGCGCTGCCCCAGCTCGTAGAAGAACTGCAGGTCACTGTCCGCATCCCCCGGCGCGTCCTTCGCCTTGAAGCGCCACTGCAGGAGGCGCTGGGTCTGGGTAAACGTGCCCGCCTTCTCCACGTGGTTTGCCGCCGGGAAGAGGAACACCTCCGTGTCGATCTCCTCGGTGACCAGCTCGCCGGACTTGATCTCGGGCGAGTCCTTCCAAAACGTCGCGGTCTCAATCTCCTGGAAGTCGCGCACGACCATCCACTTGAGCTTGGACATGGCCAGTCGCTGCATCCGCCCGTTCGACTGCGCAACGGCGGGGTTCTGGCCGAAGACGAAGTAGCCGTCGATAAGCCCCTGGTCCATGAGCTGCAGGGTGTGGTAGGTGGAGTGCGCGCCCGTCAAGCGCGGCATGAGGTCCATGCCCCAGTTGTTGTCCTCGGTGGCGGCATCGCCCCAGTAGGCCTTCATCAGCGAGACCGCGTAGTTCTCGCCTTGCTGCCAGAAGCCCTTCTGGTCGCGCTTGGACACGGCGTCGAGGTACTGGTCCCACGTCTGCACCGTGGACTGCGGCATGGGCAGGTAGCCGGGCAGTAGGTGGAACAGCGTGGGCACGTCCGTGGAGCCTTGGATGGAGGCGTGCCCGCGCAGCGCCATGATGCCGGATCCGGGGCGGCCCACGTTGCCCATGAGCAGCTGCAGGATCGCGCAGGTGCGGATGAACTGCGCGCCCATGGTGTGCTGGGTCCAGCCGAGTGCGTACGCAAAGCAGGTGGTGCGCTCGCGCCCGGAGTTCTCCACGATGGAGTCCGCCAGGTAGAAGAAGTCCTCCTGCGAGATACCGCAGGCCTGCTCCACCACCTCGGGCGTGTAGCGCGAGTAATGGCGCTTGAGAATCTGGAAGACCGTGTTGGGGTCCTCCAGCGTCGGGTCCGTCTTGTTGTCCCACGACACCTTCGCGTCCCACGACTTCTGCGGCTGCCACGTCGCGTTGTCGTACGCACCCGTCTCCGGGTCGTACCCGGAGAACAGCCCGTCGAGGTCCTCGGTGTCCTGGAATTCCTCGCTGATCAGCGTCGAGGCGTTCGTGAACGCGGTGACGTAGTCGCGGAAGAACAGGTCGTTCTGCAGCACGTAGTTGATCACCGCGCCGAGCAGCACGACGTCCGAGCCGCCGCGGATGGGCACGTGCTTGTGAGCGATTGCCGACGTCCGCGTAAACCGCGGATCAACGTGAATGATCCTGGCGCCGCGCGCCTTCGCCTCAATGACCCACTGGAACCCGACCGGGTGTGCCTCGGCCATGTTCGAGCCTTGGATCACAATGCAGTCCGCATTGGCCATGTCCTGCAGCGGCTGGGTTGCGCCGCCGCGTCCAAACGAGGATCCCAAACTGGGAACCGTGGACGAGTGTCATATGCGGGCCTGGTTCTCAATCTGCACCGCGCCGGAGGCGGTCCAGAGCTTTTTGATCAGGTAGTTTTCCTCGTTATCCATGGCCGCGCCGCCGAGCCCGGCGATGCCCATGGTGCGGCGCAGCGGCCGCTCTTCCTCGTCAAAATCCTGCCACCCGTTCTTGCGCGCCTCCATAAAGCGGTCGGTGACCATGTCCAGCGCGGTGTCGCGGTCCAGCGTCTGCCATTCCGTGGCACCGGGGGCGCGGTAGAGAATCTCGGTGAGGCGCCCCGGCGCGTTCACCAGCTGCTCGGAGGCAGCACCCTTGGGGCAGAGACGCCCGCGGGAGTGCGGCGAATCCGGGTCGCCCTCGATCTGGATGACTTTCTCATCCTTGACGTACACGCGCTGACCACAGCCGACGGCGCAGTACGGGCACACGCTCTTGACCACCCGGTCCGCATCTTCAATGCGGCCCTTCAGGTCTTTGCTTTTCGACGATTCCGTATTCGCTCCACGAGCGAAAAGGTCACCGTCCCGCACCTGGCGCACCACCGGCCAGTTCAAGGGGCTGAAACGAGACATGCCCTTCAGACTAGTCAAGTTTCGCGCCTTCGACGAGTTTCACACCCGATACACAGACACGTGGTACCCCCGTTTCACAATACCCCTACGCAATCGCAGCTGCTTTGATACATTCATTGTGCTTCTTGTAAGTGCCCTTACTCACCCCCAAGTTTGAACAGAGACAGCATGCACTCTTCTTCCCGCCGCCGCGCACTGCTGTGCGCCGCCGTCGCAAGTTCCATCGCCCTCTCCTCAGTCGCCGCCCCGCAGGCAGCGCAGGCGCAGAAGATTCAGCTTGAAGGCCCGGCTGACTTCCTGGATACCCTGGACAATGCAGAGGAGACGAGCGATGCGATCAGCTCCGACCCTGAATCCGCGGCGGAACTGCACGTCGAGAACTTTGCCGGCCAGGCGGCCGTGAACGCCTCGCGCCCGGTGGCGATGCCGAACGGCACGACTGTCCAGGTCAAGGGCGACATCCTCGGCCCCTGGACGGAGGGCATCGGGATGGGCGCGACCGACCTCGGTGTGATGGCGCCGCTGGATGACCGCGAGTACGCGATGGTCTTCGGCGATTCCTTCACCGGCAAGGCGTTTGGCAAGGGCACCTGGATGAGCCCCACCGGCGTCATCGCCGAAACCGACAACAACGGTTTCGTTACTGTTCAGCGCCCGATGAACAGCGGCAGCAAGGTGGAAAAGCTGATCAGCTACTACCAGGAGGGCAACCTCACGCTCATCCCGTCGGACATCATCAATATCGACGGCACGCTGTACATGCAGGCGATGTGGAACAACGGCATCGGCAACGTGAGCAACACCCAGATCTGGAAGTCCACGTCCCGCGGCCGCGAGTGGACGTCGATCGGCTACACCGGCAACGGTCACATGAACGGCATGGGAGACCTGATCAGCTGGGAGGAGGGCGACGACGGCTACATCTACGCCGTCTCCTCCTCCTTCAAGCGCGCCGACCCGGTCTACCTGTCCCGCTTCAAGCTGGAGGACATCGACGATCGCACGAAGTGGGAGCTCTACGACCCGGACACGGACAACTGGACCGATGAGGCCGCCCCGATCCTGTCCAAGAATGTCGAGGCCGGCGAGATGAACCTGCGCTACATCCAGGGGTACTGGGTGCTGGTGATGTTCAATGACGCGACCGACGCGATCGAGGTGCGCATCTCGGACACGCTGGAGCGCGACTGGAACGACGTGCCGGTCTCCACCATTGCCAAGGCGGGCAGCTGGAGCGACAAGCAGTCCCCCACCAACTGGTCGCAGCCCTACGGCGGCTACATCGTTCCGGGCTCCACCATCGACAACTTGGACGTCGTCGTCTCGCAGTGGAACACCGACACCAACAAGCGCTACATGTCCACGCAGTTCAACGTGCGCGGGCTGGACACGTTCTACGGCATCGACTCGAGCGAGCTGCCGCCGCTGCGCGAGGTAGTCCCGGCAAAGGACGAGCCGACTGGCCGCGGTAATGGTGGCGGCGGTGGCGCGTCCCTGAGCGCCAACATGGATGAAGAGACGGAGCGCATCGTCACCATCGTCGGCGTGCTTGCCGGCATCGCCGCGCTCGCCGCGATGTCCTTCCCGTACTGGCGCGGGGCGCTCCCGCCGCAGCTGCGCGAGTTCCTGCACATCTAGCTGCGCCGGGCGACGCGCCCCGGTTTACTCGCCGTAGATGACCTTGCCCTGAGAGGCCGTGGTGGCGGGCTGGGGCGCGGCCGGGGTCTCCTCCTCCGGGAGGAACTCCTGCTTGGCGTGGCTGGCAGCCTCCTCCAGGAACTTCGCGGAGGGGGCGAAGAAGTTCACGCCGGTGAGCGCCTCGGAGAAGTCCAGGATGCGGTCGTAGTTGCCTTCCGGCTCGCCGATGAACATGCGGCGCAGCATGAGCTCGGTGATGCGCACGTCCTTGGCGTAGCTCATGAAGTAGGTGCCCTGGTTGCCCATGGCGTCGCCGAAGCTCAGGTTGTTGCGCACGATCTCCAACGACTCGCCGTTCTCGTCCTTCACGGAGTTCAGCGCCACGTGGGAGTTGGCGGGCTTGACATCTTCGCCCATCTCCACGTCCGAGTGCTTGGTGCGACCGATGACCTTCTCCTGCTCCTCTACCGGCAGGTCGTTCCACGCCTTGAGGTTGTGGATGTACTTCTGCGCCACAATGTAGGAACCGCCGGCCCAGTCGCCGTCCTTGATCAGCGCGGTTTCCACGCCGGCCTGCCCGCGCGGAGACTCGGTGCCGTCGACAAAACCGAGCGGGTCACGGAAGTCCTGATACTGGAACGCGTGGACCTCGTCGTACTCGGCCACCGCGCCCTCCAACTGCGCGTTGATACGCCGGGCGAGCTCGAACGCGACGTCGTACTCGTCGGCGCGAATGTGGAAGAAAAGGTCGCCGGGGGTGGACGGCGCGTGGTGCTTCGCCCCCTGCAGCTCGCGGAAGGGGTGCAGGCCCTCCGGCTTCGGGGTGGTGAACAGGCGGTCCCACAGGTTCGCGCCGATGCCCACCACGGCGCTCAGCTGTGCCTCGGGCCAGCGGAACCCAACGCCGTTGACCAGGCCCTTCAGACCGGTGATGACCTCGAGCGCCTGCTTCTCGGTGCCCTCGTTGAGCGTGACGGTGAGGAAGATCGCGTCCTTGGACTGGGGAAGGATGACAGTTTGCGAAACGTCTGCTGAGTACTTTTCGTTCATGGCCCCTACCCTACGCGGTGGGTGCCTACCACTGCGGAGCGTCCAGATCCACGCCCGCGGCCTCGGCGTGCGTGGTGATGAGCTCGAGGAGGTAGTCCTGCGCGCCGTCGTATGCCTTGTGGAAGCGCTCGTCGCAGACGTACATGCGGGCGAGGATCAGCTGGCGCGCCGGGGTGACCTCGTACCACTGCGCGATCGAGTCGCGGTGTTTCGCCACAATGCGTTCTGCCTCCTCCGAACCAGGTACGACGCCTGCGTCGCGGGCGTCGACCAGCTCGGCGGCCAGCTCCTCTTGCTCGCGCTTGAGCTGTTCCGCCTTCGATGCATCCATGTTGGCCAGCGCGTCCTGGGACTGCTGCCACTCCGCGGTGTCGCCCCAGCGCTGCTGCGCCTCCTCCTGGTGGGCAGCGAACTCCTCGCCGAAATAGTGCTTCATGTCAGACATGCTGAGCGTTCCTTTCTTGTGTTTGCGGATCAACGTCTCGACCGCGTCCAGCTGCGCCTCGAGGGAGTCGCGCTGGTGCACCAGGGCCTCGCGGTGGGCGCTGAGGGCGCGTGCGAGGTGGGACGGGGAGGCGTCGAGAAGCGCTGCGACCTGCGCGAGCGGAACCCCGATTCCCTGGTAGAGGGCAATCGCGGCGCCCCGCTCGAGGTCGGATGCGCGGTATAGGCGGTAGCCGGTGCTGGTGCGCTCCGGCTGTATGAGTCCGAGCGCCTCCCAGTGGCGCAGAGCTTTCGGCGTGACGCCGAGGATCTCGGCGGCCTCTCCGATGGTGGTTGCGGTCATGGTGATCAGTGAACAGGTTGCCGTAGGGACAAGGTCAAGCGGACGGGCGCGGCACCCAGACCCAGCCCTCTTCCGCGACGAGTTCCGCCTGGTCAGACAGCGGTGCTATGCATCGTCCGGCACGCACCTCTCGCGCGACGAGCGCGGCAATGACCGCGTCGAGGCAGTCCGCATTATCGGTGACACCCGCCTCCCGCCCAGCCCAATCCAGCTCGAAGCGCTCGGTGAGTCCCGCCGCAATCTCCTCGCGAGCACCGCGCCCCGCGGCGTCCGCTCCCTTGTACCCGCGGTGGCGCAGCCCCCACTGCTTCAGCGCAGCCGCCGGATAGACCTCGGCGACCCGGCCGCGCCCGGCGCGGTCCACGTTGGCGCCCGCCGCGCGCAACCGCGACTCCACGCCGGCCCAGCGCAGCGCCGGGTGCGCGATGCGCTCGGCGGCCACCGGCAGCGGGGTCACCCCGGCGTTGCGGCGCACCTCCAGGTCGGTGAAGCGGTTGACCAGGCGGCGGCGCTCGTCCGGGCCGTAGGTCGCTGGGGCAGCCATGCGCTGGTCCGCGTGCGCACTCACGAACTCCCGAAACGCGCGCGGCCATCCGACGGGCACGTCCACGCCGGTGAGCTCGGCGCCGGTCACGAGTGCGATGAGGGTGGCGTCGGTGGCGGAGGCGGTGGCGTCGATAAGCGTGAGCCCGGCGGGCGTTTCCTGGATGATTGCGGTGCCGGTCTTGGCCGGGTCGGCGGCGAGGTCAATGCCGGAGAAGGTGCGGTTCATGCGAGAAAGCATATTGCGCGCTGCGGGGTAGAGTGTCCGAGGTGACGCAACAACGATCCCCCTGGCCCGCGTTGTGGTCCATGATGCTGGGCTTTTTCATGATCCTGGTCGATTCGACCATCGTTTCCGTAGCGATCCCCGCGATCACCGCCGGGCTCGGCGCGAGCTACAGCTCGGTGATCTGGGTCAACAGCGCGTACCTGCTCGCATACGCGGTGCCGCTGCTGATCACCGGCAGGCTTGGCGACCGCTTCGGCCCCCGCGCCCTCTACATCTCCGGCCTCGCACTCTTCACGCTGTCCTCGCTGGCGTGCGGGCTGGCCGGCACAATCGAGGCGCTCATCGTCGCCCGCATCTTCCAAGGCCTCGGCGGCGCGATGGTCACCCCGCAGACGATGGCGGTGATGATCCGTACCTTCAGCCCCCGCGAGCGCGGCAGCGCCATGGGTGTCTGGGGCGCGACCGCGGGTGTCGCCACCATCGTCGGCCCGCTGTTGGGCGGGCTGCTTGTCGACGCTTCCGGCTGGCCCTGGATCTTCTTTGTCAACGTCCCCATCGGCGTGATCGGCCTGGTGCTCGCGTGGATCTACGTCCCGCGCCTCGAGCTCACCTCCCGCAGCCTCGACTGGCTCGGCGTGGTGCTGAGCGCAGCGGGCATGTTCTGCCTCATCCTGGGTATCCAGGAGGGCGAGCGCTTCAACTGGGACTGGCGCGCGCTCGGTCTCATCGCCGGCGGCCTGGTCCTGCTCGGTACGTTCGTTGCGTGGCAGTCGCGCACTCGTCGCGACGCGCTTGTGCCGCTCGCCCTCTTTGCGGACCGCAACTTCTCGCTCTCCGCGGTCACGATCGCCACGGTGGGCTTTACCGTGTCCACGTACATGATCCCGTGGATGATCTACATCCAGTCCGTCCAAGGCTTCTCCCCCACCTGCGCCGCGCTCCTTCTCGTGCCCGCGGGGCTGGTCTCGGGTGTACTGTCGCCCTGGATTGGCAAGCTCACCAATACCCACCAGCCCAAGCCATTCGCCATCGCGGGCCTGACCATGTTGGGCCTTTCGGTGGCGATGACCGCCTGGATCGCCGACCCCACGATCAGCCCGTACTGGCTGCTCGCCATCTCCGTGCTCAACGGCGTGGCGAACTCGATGGTGTGGGGACCGCTGTCCATGATTGCCACGCGCAACCTCGAGCCCGCGCTCGCCGGCGCCGGCTCCAGCGTGTACAACACGCTGCGCCAGGTGGGCGCCGTCATTGGCTCCGCCGCGATCGCCGCGCTCATGGACGCGCAGCTCAACGCCCAGCTCGGCCCCGGCGCGGGCGAGGCGACCGTCGGCGGCGCCGGTGCCAGCAGCGGGATGCCGGCGGCGCTCCACTCCCCGTTCGCACTCGCCATGTCACACTCGCTGCTCCTCCCGGCCGCAGTCTCGCTGCTGGGTGCCGTGATGGCCTGCTTCTTCGCACGAACGAAGAGCTGGAACGACTAGGCGCCCTCCGGCTGCTGCCACATCCAACCACCCCACGTTCGCACGCTCGTACGAATCATTGTTGGAATGTCGGTCCTGATGTTCACCCCTCCCGCTAGTCTCCACCCCGAGATGCACACCGCACCGCAACGGAAGGAAACACCATGACCGAACATCCCAGCATTCGCGTTGGCGACCGCGAGCGATCCTGCGCCCTGTCCCGGTTGAGCATCCATACTCTGCCCTTCGCCTTACATTCGGCCTCGGTACCGCATTGTTTTCCCTGCTCAATTTCGGGTTCGGCAAAAGTTTCGCCTGGCTGTCGTGGCCAATCATCGGCCTCGCGTGCATTGCGGTTGTTGCATTCGCTGGCCCAACCCGAGAGAAAGATGCAATCAACAAAGAATTGCAGCAGCTGGTAGACCTCGAACACGCTGAAAAGGCCGAGAGACTCCGCATCACATACGATCGCCAGCACAAACTCGGCCTCTAGGGAGGCTGCCTTACAGTGACGTATCCAGCCTTAAGTTAGGGTGTCGGAAGCAGTCCCCGAACGAAAGGATGTCCCCGTGGCCGAGAGTCCCGAGATGCGTATCGGCGACCCAGAGCGTACCTCCGCCCTCGACCGCCTCGGCGAGCACTTCGCCGACGGCTACCTCGACGTCGCCGAGTTCGACGCCCGCACCGCCCGCGCCGCGTCCGCAACTACTCGCGGTGAGCTCGCTGCGCTTTTCAGCGACCTCCCGCACCCCTCCAGCGGCGGCATCCTCGAGCAGCGCGACGATTCCCCCTCGGTAAACGCAGCGCGCGAGGCGGAGCTCGAGCGAAAGCTGAAGGTGAAGCGCAACTGCGATATTGCTGCAGGCGCCATCGTCAGCTGCGGTGCGGCCGTGTTTTTCCTGCTGCAGTTCGCCTTCCACGTGTCGTTGGCCTGGGTCGCCTGGCCGGTCGCGGCCATTGCGGCACTCGCGGTTTACACCATCGCCGGAATCTCCGATGAAGAGTACGACGTGCTCGAAGAGATAGAGAAGAAGGATAAGTCGGAGCGGGCGGAGCGACTCCGCATCGCCTACGAGCGCCGCAAGGAGCTGGGCAAGTAGACTCCCCTCAACGCACCAACATGTGTACAGGCTGCTTGTACACTGTGGCGTGTGAACCTTCGACGCCTTCCTGCCCCCACGAGCGCGCTTCTCGTTGCTGCGCTCACCGCCGTCTCCCTTACCGCCTGCAGCTCCGGCGACGGGGAGCGCGAAACCGTCGTGGTGAAGTCCACGACCTTTGTGAACCCGGACGGGTCCGAGGTCGATCCCGAGGACTTCCCCGAGTGGGCGAAGGAACCCAGCTCTTCGCAGCAGTCCGGCGAGGGCGATTGGAAGAGCGAGTACGAGAACGTCATCGCGCACCCGGACGAGTACGCATTTGACACCGACGCGCTGGTAGAGCCCACGGGTAAGTACAGCTACGCCCTGATCGAAGCAACCGGCGACGGGACGCCCGAGCTGCTGCTGAAGAAGGACTCGCGCGAGTTCGCGCCCGTGTTGGTCTTTCACCTGGATGAGGAGGGCAAGGCCCGCCCCTCGTCCCCGGTGTTGTTGGATGGGGTGCGCTCCGCTGGCGGCAGCCGCGCTGCGGTGTACGCGTCCGCGTCGCAAAACGGCCTTTACCAGGAGGACCACTACTCCACCCAACCGGAAGCGAACTTCCAGCTTTACTCCGTCGACGGCGAGACGCTGACCAAGAGCGGCGAGCCGGAAGTCGCTCGCCTCGATGCCATTCCGGACAAGTACCGGGAAGTCGAATGGACGCCGACCACTGACCCGTCCGCACTCGCGCAGGGAGCGCCGGCCGCCGCGGCCCAGGCAGAGGACGCGCCAGTGGAAGACGATGGCGGCCTCACCGGCACGGTGCGGATGATCACCGCCGCAGAGCTTCCTGAAATCAGGGGCCAGGCAAACCCGAACAATGAGGACCCGGACAGCCAGTACTTCGTGCTCTGGTTCGATTCACCGCGAGAGATCTCGGCGTTGCTCGCCGGCTCAGGCACCGACACCCGAACGGTGGACAAATACGTTTCGCTGGGCGCACGGGAGTCGATCAACGGGCACGACTTTGAGCGGGGCGTGGAGTGGGAAGCGTACGTGGGCAAGCGCGTCCGCATCGACGCGGATCCGAGCATGCTGTCCTGGACCACAGACACCAGCCTGCCGGGGTCGGCGTGGGTGAATGACTACAACGACGTCACCGAGTTGTAGACGCGAGCGTCGATAAGCACCAAGCCCCTAACGGTCACCCGAAATTTACCGGCATGTCACCCTGCGGAAAGCAAGGCTTTCTAAGTTTTATGGCAGCGTTTTGTGCTGCTCCCACCAGTTCGTCAGAAAGGCCCGACCCGTGCGCTTCCGCCGCAACGTCCAACTCCTCGCCACCACCACAGCCGCCGCGCTCGCCGTCTCACTGGCGCCCGCTGCGCTCGCTGCCGATGACACCGCAGAGTTCACCATCTCCAACATCACCGACTTCCACGGTTATTGGAAGCCCACCGACAAGGTGCCCGGCGCGGCGGCGCTGAAGTGCTCCGTGGACAAGGTCGCCGAAGGCAAGACCCACATCTTCACCTCCGCGGGCGACAACATCGGCGCCTCTCCCTTCGAGTCGATGCTGCTGGATGACCAGCCGACGCTGGACCTGCTCAATCTCATGGGGCTAAAAGTCTCCGCGATTGGTAACCACGAGTTTGACCACGGCGCATCGGACGTCGAGGAGCGCGTGGTCAAGCAGGCCGACTTTGACTACCTGGGCGCGAACGCCCACACCATCGACGGCGTCAAGGACTACACGGTCGAGGAGCTCGACGGCGTGAAGGTCGCCTTCGTGGGTACCGTGACCGACGACATGCCGAACTTGGTCTCCCCCGACAACATCAAGGGCATTACCTGGGATAACCCGGTCGAGACCACCAACGCGCTGGCGAAAAAGCTGAAGGACTCCGGCGAGGCAGACGTTGTCGTCGCGCTCGTGCACGAGGGCAACCTCGGGCCGGACGACTTCAGCAAAGACGTCGACCTCGCGTTCCTCGGCCACACCCACCAGGTCATCGAGCCTGGTCAGACCAGTCCCGTGGTTATCCAGGCCGGCGAGTACGGCAAGCACCTGGCCAACGTCGATCTTTCCTTCGATCGCGCGACCAAGAAGGCGACCGTCAAGCACGCAGAGCTTCTCGACGCCGACGCTATCCGCGCCTGCGACACCCCCGAACCGGAGGTCGACGCCATCATGCAGCAGGCCGAGGAGAAAGCTGGCGCGGAGGGCGAGCGCATCGTGGGCAACGCGGGCACGGATTTCTACCGCGGCGCGAAGGAGGGCAAGGAATCCGGCTCCTCCGTGGGCGTGGAATCCCAACTGAACAACTTCGTCGCGGAGATCACCCGCTGGGGTGTGGACCAGAACTCCGCCATCACCCCCGACATCGGTGTGATGAACGCGGGCGGCGTGCGCTCGGACCTGGAGCAGGGCGACGTGACCTACGCCGAGGCCTTTGCGGTCCAGCCGTTCGGCGGCGAGAACACCTACGTGGAGATCAGCGGCAAGGACTTCGTCGACGCGCTCGAGCAGCAGTGGCGCGACGGCGACTCCATGCCGTTCGCCGCGCTCGGTGTGTCCGACAACGTCACCTACACCTACGATCCGGAGGCGCCGCAGGGCTCGCGCATCACCTCGGTCACCGTCGATGGCGCGCCGATCGACCCGGCGAAGAAGTACGTCATCGCCGGCTCCACCTTCATCCTGGGCGGCGGCGACCACTTTGAGGCGTTCACTCGCGGCACCGCACCCGCCAGCCTGGGCTACTTGGACCTCAACGCCCTAGTCGAGGCGCTCGGAGCAGGCAAGGCGAAGGCCCCGCGCGGCGGCCAGTCCAACGTCGGCGTGCACCTGGACGCCCCGCTGACCGCGGGCACGCCCGCGACGATCAACCTCTCCTCGCTGCAGTACACACTTGGCGAGACCGCGAAGCAGGTCACCGTGTCGCTCGGTGATGCGACGGCAACCGCAGACATCGACCCGGCCTACGGCCCGGAGGGGATGAACGAAAAGGGCAAGGCGACCGTGGCTCTCGACGTCCCGGCCGACATGTCCGGTACCCAGGAACTGCACGTCACCACCGACGCGGGCACCGACGCGACCGTCCCGGTCGAGGTCGCACCGGCGCGGGACGCCGACGAGCCGGGCACCCCGGCCCCCGCAGGCAGCTCCGCCGCCGACTTCGCCTGGATCCTGCCGGTTGCGCTCGCCGGCCTCGCCGGCCTGGGCAGCCTCATCGCGCTGCTTCTGCCACAGCAGGTCGACCAGGTGCTCGGACCGATTGCCAAGCGTTAAGGCCACTCCGCTCATGACTGCCGGTGATGCACATGGGCCGCGGTAAGCCGCGCGCCGAGAAACGGCACATCACCGGCACCTATTCCATCGACACGGGCACCGCCGCGATCGTGGCGGACCCGTCCCGCGACGGTGGCTACACCCTCGAGGTCAACAACGTCCCGTCTTCCTACGTGGTCCCCGGCGCGCCCGAGGTGCTGGAGTACGACTACATTCGCTGGTTCACCCAGCTCATCAGCGCGCACGAGGCGGCCGGCAACCTCCCACGCCCGTTCACCGCCGTGCACCTCGGCGCCGCGGGCTGCACGTTCGCATCGTATCTCCAACAGCGCTACCCGGATTCCACCAACATTGCCGTCGAGCTGGACAGCGCACTCGCCGACCTCGTGCGCTGGGCGTTCGACCCGCCGGTACAGCTCGCGGTTGCGGAAGCCCGGACGTTCACGCACGCGCTCGCGCCCGGCTCCGTCGACGTGATCGTCCGCGACGTCTTCGCGGGGCCGGACACGCCCCGCGCGCTGACCACCGTCGAGTTCTTCACCGCCGCGCGGCGCGCCCTGCGCCCAGGCGGGCTGTTCCTGGCCAATATCGGCGACACGGAGGGGTTGCCGCGCACCCGCGCCGAGCTCGCCGGTCTGGAACTCGTCTTCGGCCACACCGCCGCTCGCTCCGAGGGTCGGGGGTACGGGAATGTGGTCGTGGGGGCGTCGACAAGCAGCATTGCGCTCGACGGGGCCTTGCTTATCGACGCCAACGAGTGCGCCCCACTCCGCGACTGATTACAGTGTTGCGAGTTCCCGAAGCGAAGCGACAAGAGGCCAACGTTGCACCATTTCAGCCCGCTGTTTCAGATGGGGCCTGCGAAGCGCGACCATATTCCCGCGTTCCGCACCGCGCTCGGCGTGGCGATCCCGATGTTTACACTGCTGGCGCTTGGACGACTTGACCTGGCAATTTACGCAAACTTCGGCGCGTTCACCGGCGTGTACGGCCGCCACGCCACCCCGCAGGTGCGGCGCAAGCACCATCTGCTGGCCGGGAGCGCGCTGACCCTGTCGGTGACGATCGGCGCAACAATAGCCTGGTTGGGCCTCAGCCCCTGGATCTTGTTGCTGGTCAGCTCGCTGGTGTCCTCGGTGTGGGCAACGATTGCGCTCGCGGCCGATATGAAGCCGACCGGTTCCGTCTTTGTGATCTTCTCGGTCGCCGCGGTCGGCTCGCTGCGCGACCCGGTGCACCCGCTCATGGCGTTCGGCATCGCGGGCAGCTCGGCGCTGCTCTGCCTGGCGCTCGGCCAGTGTTCCCAGTACATCGGCGAGGGTCCCGGCGGCAACGCGAAGGCCCCCGAGCGCCCGTCGCGCGCCCCCGACGCCGGCCCCGTGCCCCGCAAGCGGCTGCGCGTTGAGGCCGCTCGTTTCTTCTTCTCCCCGCTCCTCGCGGGCGTGATCGGCCTGCTCTCGGTGATGCTCATCGACCCCCTCTCGCACTTCTACTGGGCGATGGTGGCCGCGGTCGCGCCGCTGGTGAACTCGCGGTTCAAGGTGCAGTACTTCCGCGCGATCGAGCGCGTGCTGGGCACGCTGTCGGGCATCCTGGTCGCGGGCTTCCTGCTCTCGCACCCGATGCAGGGGTGGCAGGTCGTGGTGTGGATCATCGTGCTGCAGTACCTCACCGAGATGTACGTGACCCGCAACTACACCATCGCCGGCAGCTTCATCACCCCAACCGCGCTGCTGATGATCCAGACGGTGCAGGCTGCCCCCGTCGCGCCGATGCTGCTTGCCCGCACGGCTGAGACGATCCTGGGCGCGGCCGCGGCGCTGGTCATCATCGCGATCGGCTACGTACGCAAGTACCCGACCGTGGTGCTCCCTAAAGCTGCAGGTCTTGGCCAACAGTCGGACGGTAGTACACAGCCCGGTCCGCAGTCAACGCCCTGAGGTGCGGATCCGTCACCTCAGCGAGCGCTCCGATGTACCCGGGCACCATTGCCTTTGGTAGGCGCAGCCCCAGCGTCAGGTGCGGTACCCACCGCTCCCCCCGCCCATCAGGGTTCTCTGCGCTGAGCTGCCGGGCGGCGCGCTCCAGTGCTTCCGGCGCCTCGAGTAACCACGCGACCGTCTGCTTGGACTTGGTGCCAAAGACGACGGTGCCCACCCGATCCAGTCTCGCGGGGAGCAGCGGCGGCAGGAGCGCCGCCGCGCTTTCTACCACGCTCTGGCGCATCCGCGGCGCAAACGTCACCGAGATATGGGGGCGCTGGTGCTGACGCGGGAATCCCCGCTGCTCCAGCGCGTCAAAGATCCCGCGGACCTGCTCTTCCTCCGTGTCGGGGAGGCGCAAAAGGATGTTTTCCGGCGAGCGCGAGGACATTCCAGTCGGTCGTTTCCCGAGTTAGACAAACTCGACCGAGTCGAGCAGTTGCTGAAATTCCGGGGCGAGCTCCTGGATCCGGCCCACGTCCGCGGTGAGCGCGAGCATGACCACCCACCGTTGCGCGCCGCCCTGCTCGCGCAAGATGAGGTAGTTCTGCAGCTGCGCCACCTCGCCGCGCGTGCCGTCCTCCGCCGAGGCGGACAGCGTCACCTGCTGCAGGCCCGCATTACCGTCGGGGCTAACCTCCCCCTGCTCCACGCGCGGATTCTGCCCCGCCTGCTCGAGCCGGGCGAGGTTGTCCTTCATGACCGCCCGCATGTCGGCGTCCTCCGCCAGCGCCGCGGTCAGCCCGCTGATGGTCGGCGGCATGAACACGGACTGCTCCGCCTCGGCCGCACGGGCGAGGAGGAAGTCCATGTTCGCGGGCGTGGTCGCCTGGACCCAGTTGCTATTCGGAAGGGAGAATTTGTACTTCGTGGCCATGGTGCCCAAGGGTACGGCACGCCCGCGAAGCGCTACGCAGTGCCGGCAGGCGAGCCAAACTCCCGGATGTAGCACAGCATGGCCACGTCCTGGCCCGCCTCAATGTTGGTGTATCTGCGCCGCTCGTAGAAGCGGCGGGCACCGACATCAACGGCGTCCACGTTGATCTGCACCTCGCCCACGTGTCGTGCGCGCGCCTCAGCCTCCGCGCAGTCCATGCGGCGGGTGCCAATGCCCCTTCCCCGGAGTTCGGGCCGCACGTAGAGCTCATCGAGCGTTGCGATCGGGCCGTCGTAATACGGGCTCGGGCGACTCCGCAAGCACTACGTACCCGCGGTCCCCTGCGATGAGCTTTGCGACGCTCCCCGCCCGGTCAACCCCCGCGACGGCAACCCCCGCCCCGCTGTCCAATCGCAACCGCGCTACGCCTGCGCAGCGTTGGCGCCGTTGTCGCCGCCCGGGGCGGTGACGTTCCACGCGACGTTAAAACGGTCGACCACCATGCCGAAGTGCTCGCCCCACGGCGCCTGGGCGAACGGCATGCGCGCCTCGCCGCCGTCTGCAGCGAGGGCGTCGTAAAGCTTCTTTGCCTCCTCGGGCGAGTCCGCTTCGACGGTGAAGCCGTACTCGCTGGCGCTGAGTTGCTCGCGGTCGTGCTCGAGGTCGTCGCCGCCGGAGATGGTGAACGGGCCGCGCAGCAACGCGTGCGCGACCTTGTCACGGGGCGGTTCGAACGGGAACTGCACGCCGTTGTCCAGCTGCTCGCCGTAGGTGAGGATGCGGAGCTCGCCACCGAAGACGGAGTGGTAGAACTCAAGCATCGCGCGAGCGTTGCCGGGGAATGCGATATAGGTGCATGTGTGAATTGCCATGCGGCCAAGCGTAGACGCACAGCGCCGGTGTTGCCCGGCGGAGGAGGTTACGGGCGCAGGGGGCGCCGTGCTCGACGGAACGCAACGGTGAGCACGACCACCGCGAGCGCCGCCGCGACGAACTGCGTTGCGGTCCCGCCCAGCGACAACGGCACCCCGTAGTCCTGCAGGCTTGCCGCAGTATTCCACGCCGCGTGTGCCGCGACGGCGATGCCGATACCGTTGAAATACCAGGCGAGCCAGGCGTAGAGCAGGCCGTCGAGGAAGAAGTGCGCAAACGCGAGGGGTTCGCTCCAAGCTGCGGGGTGCACGGCAACGAACAGGAGCGCAGCGGCGATCGCGCCGACGAGCGGGTGCCGCGTCCACGCGGTAAAGGCCTGGAAGACAAGCCCGCGGAACAGCATTTCCTCGGCAAGCGCGGCAAGCAGAATCGCCACGAGCTCGAGCGGGAACGTACTGGAAAAGCCTGCGAACGCCTTGTCCCACGACGAGCCGAACGCGTAGACGCTGATCAGTCCCAGCGTGACGGCTATGACGGCAAACGCCAACAGATATGCCGCGACGAGCGTGAGCGGCCGCAGCGCTTTCCCACTCCACAGCACCGAAGCCGCGGAGCGCCGCCCCACCAGTTTGACTGCCACGAGCACCGCAATGATCTCGACGATCACGGTGGCGTAGGTAAACCAGCCGTCGACGTCCGGAGACGACGTGTCGAGCCCTGCCGCCTCGAGCGAGAGCCCGACGACCACTGTCATCGCGATCACCATGACGATCACGGTGAGCATTTCGGCCAACGGTTTCCACCAGGAGTAGTTCGATTGCCGTCTGGCGCCGAACGCGAAATCACGCACGCGATCCACTTGAGTTTCTTCTCCTCTTCTTTCGGGTTTCATACAGCCGGCACAACGCTACATCCGCGGATCGCCGGTCACCTGTTGGGCACCGCTCAGGCCGGTGAGAAGGATTGGATTGCACAATGAAAACCAGGGGGGGGTTGACCTAAAGAAAGGTTTGCCTTACTTTAGAAGGAGTGCTCGCAAAGGCGAGCCTTACCTAAAGCAAGAAAGGCCTGCAGTTGAAACTTTTCCATCGCGCCGGAGCACTCCTTGTCTCCGCAGCCACGGTCCTCGGGCTCGCCGCCTGCTCCGGAAGTGATGACGACACCGCCGCGGTGACCGAGACGCAGAACGCCTCCTCGTCCGCCGCGCGGAGCGCGGACGCCGTCCACATCACCGACGCCGCCGGACGCACGCTCGACTTCGAGGCGCGCCCCGAGCGAATCGTGCTCGCCGAGGGCCGCGCGGTGTACGCCACCGCGGCCCTGCAGGACAACCCATTCAACAACGTGGTCGCGTACGGCGACGACCTCAACAAGGCGGCCCCGGCACTGCAGGAAAGGCTGCTCGAAGACTACCCCGAAGCCGAGGATATGCCGATGATCGGCTCCATCCAGAAGGGCGACGTCACCGCTGAGAACCTCCTCGCCCAAAAGCCGGACGTCATCATCATGACGCTCGACCAAAAGAAGGCAAGCGAGGAGAACGGCTTCCTCTCCAACCTCGACGCGCTGGGGATCAAGTACGCGTTCATCGACTTCCGCCAGAAGCCGCTGGAAAATACCACCGTATCGATGACCATGCTGGGCGAGCTCTTGGGCCAGCAGGAGCGCGCGGAGAAGTTCAACGCCTTCTACGACGAGAAGGTGAAGACGATTACAGACCGCGTAGCCAACATCGAGGACCGCCCAGACACGCTGGTGTGGACCGCGGCCGGCTTCCAAGACTGCTGCTCTGTCGCTGGCGACGTCCACCTCGGCACCCTGGTCACGGCCGCGGGCGGCCACAACCTCGGCCCGGAGGTGCTCGGCACGGATTCCACCCAGCTGACGCCAGAAAAGCTCGTAGAGATCAACCCCGAGAAGCTCATCGTCACCGGTGGCGAGTGGGCAAGCGACCCGTCGAAGTCCGAGTCCTACCACCACGTCGAGCTGGGCTACCAAGCGGACGAACAGACCGCGATCGAGTCCTGCTCCGGCCCGCTGAAGATCCCGGGCATTGACCTGCTTGACGCGCCGAAGAACGGTAATTACTTTGCCGTGTACCACCAGTTCTACGACAACCCCTTCAACGTGTTCGCACTCGAGGCCTTTGCCAAGTGGCTCCACCCGGAGGAGTTCGAGGACATGGACCCGGCCGCAGACTTCGAGCAGTTCCACAAGGACTTCCTCCCCTTCGAATACAGTGGCGCGTTTTTCGCAGACCCCAACAGTGAAACCTCTTAAATGAACACTTCAACAGCCCTTCGACAGATCGACCCCAACGGCGCAGAGCGCACCGGGGCAGACGCCCAGGCCTCGGCGGGAACCGCCCGGAACGACGCGATTCGTTCGTACCGGAAGCGTGGGCGTCGAAAAGCACTTGCGATCGTGGGCCTGATTATCGCGGCGGCGGTGAGCTTCCTCATCGCCATCATCGTCGGCCCGCTGAACCTGTCGCTTGCCGACGTCTGGAACGCCGTCTTCAACCCGGAAAGCGTCGACGACCAGACGCGGACCGTCATCCGGACGCTGCGGCTGCCCGCGGCCGTGATGGCCGTCCTCGTGGGCGCCGCGCTGGGCCTCGCGGGCGGGCAGATGCAGACCATTCTGGATAACCCGCTGGCCGAGCCGTTCACCCTCGGTATCTCTGCGGCGGCCGCATTCGGCGCCGCGGTGTCGATCGTCATGGGCTGGGCCCTCATCCCCAACCCACAGTTCAACCTGGCGACCATGGCCGCGCTCACCGCACTGATCGCGGCGCTTATTGTCGCAGCGGCGTCCGTGTGGAAGGGCGCGAACGCGCAGTCAATGATCCTGCTCGGCATCGCGCTGTCCTTCCTCTTCCAGGCGCTCCTCTCACTCCTGCAGTACGGCGCGAACACCGAGGCGCTGCAACAGATCGTCTTCTGGACCATGGGCTCGCTGCAGCGCGCCAACTGGACCGCCAACATCATCCTCGCCGCCGTCATCGTCTGCGCGATCCCCTTCTGCATCGTCAACGCGTGGCGGCTCACCGCGCTGCGCCTGGGAGAGGACCGCGCCGCCGCGCTCGGCGTCGACGTGCAGCGCCTGCGCATCACCACCCTCATCGTCGCCTCTGTGCTGGCCGCAGCCTCGGTTGCGTTCACCGGCATCATCGGTTTCATCGGGCTGGTCGGCCCGCACGTCGCCCGCATGCTCGTCGGCGAGGACCAGAAGTTCTTCCTCCCCGCCGCGGCAGCTGCCGGGTCGATGCTGCTCAGCATCGCGTACGCGGTCTCGCTGTCCATCATCCCCGGGGTGGCCATTCCGATCGGCATCATCACCGCGCTCGTCGGCGTCCCGTTCTTCGTCTTCCTGATTTTCACCCGCGCCCAGCGGAAAGGATAACGCCATGACTATTCAGGCTGATGACCTCACCGTCCAGTACGGCCGCAACACCATCATCGACGCCATGAGTTTCGCCCCGCTCGACGGCGGCAAAGTCGTCGGGCTGCTGGGGCCCAACGCTGCCGGCAAGTCCACCCTGGTGAAGACACTCGCCGGCGTAAAGAAAGCCGCCTCCGGCTCCTGCACCGTCACCATCGACGGCCAGGAAGTCAAGGACAAGGACCGCCCGAACCACGTCGGTTACGTCCCCCAAGACCTCCTCTCCGGCGCGTCGCTCACGGCGTTTGAATCCATCATGATCTCCGCCAACCACGGCGGCAGCACAAGCGGTGACCCCGTCGACGCCACCGCGCGCGTCATGCACCGCCTCAACATCTCACACCTCTCCGACCGCATGATCACCGCGATGTCCGGCGGCCAGCGTCAGCTCGTCGGCATTGCGCAGATGCTCGTGCGCGAACCGAGCATTTTGCTTCTCGACGAGCCCACCTCCGCCCTCGACCTCCGCCACCAAGTGGAAGTCCTGCGACTGATCCGCGAGGAGATCGCCGGTACCAACAAGCTGGCAATTGTGGCAATCCACGACCTCAACCTCGCGGCCCGCTACTGCGACGAGCTCCTCGTCATGAAGGCCGGGCAGCGCGTCACGCAGGGTCCACCGACCGAGGTGCTCACCCCGGACCTGCTCGATGAGGTCTACGGCATCCGCGCCAAGATCCTCAGCGACTCCGGCGTCCCCGTCATCTGCCCCGTCTAAGCGGGTCAGGTCCTTTATTCACCTACTCGCCGCGCTTGATGTTTTCCATCTTCTTGCCGCGGGCGAGCTCGTCGACCAGCAAGTCCATCATGCGGATCTGGCGCATGAGCTCATCCTCGACCTCCTCCACGCGCACCCCGCACACCTTGCCGGTGATCAGGTCAGCATTCGGGGTGAGCGTGAGATCGGCGAAGAATTCGCGCAGCGTCTTTCCCGAGTCCGCGGCGGCCCGCAGCTCGTTCGGTTCAAGGAGCGTGAACCAGCCGAGGACGTCATCGAGTTCCTCGCGTGTGTGGCCCTTGCACTCCACCTTTGCAACGTAGTTGCCGTAGATGTCGCCGAACGGGTAGGCGAAGACTCGCTCTAACTTTGCCTGTTCGTTCATGCGCGTTTCCCTCTTGCTCCTTAGTGGTTCTGTGTGTTCATGTCCGAGCATCCCACGCTAGGCGGATGTGGCGAGGTATGACGTGTGCTGCTCGTCTTGCGCAGTTCGAGCACTCCAACCATTGCGCGATGCTCAACTACTGAATACACTGTATTCAAACTCACCAAGGGGGCAACCATGGCAACGATGACGATCCGGATGGATGACAACGATGCGGAGCTCGTGCGCAAGTACGCACGCTTCGAAGGAGTCACTCTTTCCGACTTCGCCCGCACTGCGATCTTGGAGAAAATCGAAGACGCGCACGATGTACAGGAGCTTCGCGACGCTCTCGCTCACGACACCGGTGAGCGGTTCAGCCTTGATGACATCCTGGCCGACCTCGATCAGTAGCGCTCCCGATGACCACACCGTCCGGCCACTACAAAGTCGAATTCACGGCCCGCGCACGCAAGCAACTCAAAAAGATGGACCGCTTTGATGCACGACTCATCGCCTCCTGGATCAAAGACAACTTGGAGGGCTGCACCGACCCACGAGCATTCGGGAAAGGGCTCTCCGCGAATCACACCGGAGAGTGGCGCTATCGCGTCGGCGCGTACCGAATCCTCGCCCTCATCAACGAAGGCACAATCACAATCGAGGTGCTTTCAATAGGCCATCGCCGCGAGATCTACCGCGATTAATCGTGCTCACGGCAGGCTCACCATTCTTCATAGACGCCAGTGCAAACGTAGGGTGGGTGACATGAACGACCTGACTATCGCCCCCGGCCCGGGGATCCCCGGTGGCGCGGTCATCGCTGCCACCGATCTAACGGAGCGGTTTGCACGATCATCGGGGCCGGGCGGCCAGGGCGTCAACACCACCGACAGCAAGGTCCAGCTTTCCCTCGACATTGCTGCGTGCGCATCGCTTACCGACGCCCAACGTCACCGCATCTTGCGCAACCTCGAACACCGTCTTGACGGCACCGTGCTTACCGTGAGCGCGTCGACGCAACGATCGCAGATTCGTAACCGCAGTGAGGCACGTCGCCGCCTGGCTGCGCTCTTGCGCGAGGCGCTCGCCCCGCCGCCTCCCCCGCGTCGCACAACGAAGCCAACGCGGGGCTCGGTGCGGCGCCATCGAGAGGCGAAGATGCGGCGCTCAGAACTCAAGTCCACGAGGCGGCGCCCCCAGATTCCCTAGCGCTCGCCATAGACTCGCGTTATGCCAAGAACCGACGTGCCCTTCCCCTCCGGGGGCGGCTCCTGCGCCGCGTGGCTGTCTGTCCCCGACTCGGCTCGCCGATGCCTGTGATGGCGCACGGCCTCGGCGGGGTGCGCCAGATGCGTCTCGACGCCTTCGCCGAACGCTTCAGCAGCGCCGGCTACCGCTGCCTGGTGTTCGACTACAGGCACTTCGGTGCCAGCGCAGGCGAGCCGCGGCAGCTGCTTTAGGTGCGCCGCCAACTGGAGGATTGGCGCAACGCAATTACATACGCACGGCAGCTCGACGGCGTCGATCCGGACCGGATCGTCCTGTGGGGCACCTCGTTCGCCGGCGGGCACGCCATCCGCACCGCCGCACGCGACCCGCGGGTTGCGGCCGTGATTTCCCAGTGCCCGTTCACCAACGGGTTCGCATCGACATTTGCGCTCCCGCCGAAGGTGTTGGCCAAGATCGCCGCGCTCGCCGGCATCGAAGCACTGATCCCACCTGGAGACCAGACGCCGTCGGGCATCACCGCCCGCTTCGGCGCCGACATCGTGCGCTACTTCCCCGGCCGCGACGCCCGCAAAATCCAGTGCCCCGCGCACCTCGCGGTGTGCGAGGACGATTCGCTGGCGCCGCCGCGCCCCACCCTGCGGCACGTGCGGAAGGCCCCGAGGGGAGAGGTTCGCATGCAGCCCGGCGGGCACTTCGACATCTACGTCGGCGACGCCTTCGAGCGCAACGTGGCGCAGCAGCTGGATTCCCTCGCGCGATACGTCCCGATAGGCTCCGGGGACGTGGATTAGGCGCTACGCCGAGACAGCTTGGATCGGTTGAATCTGCTCGATCTCGGCGAGGGCCTTATCTTCCGCCAGCTCAATCTCATACTGGTTCTGCAGATTCATCCAGAATATCGGCTCCACCCCAAAATATTTTCCGAGCCTAAGAGCGGTGTCAGCCGTGATTCCACGTTTGCCGTGCACAATCTCGTTAATACGACGGGGCGGAACCCCGATAGACACAGCAAGCTTGTGCTGAGTGATTCCGAATCCCTCAATGAAGTCATCTAAGAGAATCTCCCCAGGATGAATCGGCGGGTACAGCTTGTTCGACATGGCATTCCTTAGTGGTAGTCCTCAATGGTCACATGTTCGGGCCCTGCGCCCTTCCAGCGGAATGTAATTCTCCACTGGTCATTCACTCGGATACTAAACGTCCCTTTCCTATCTCCCTTGAGAGCCTCTAGGCGATTCCCGGGCGGTACGCGAAGAGCGTCAAGGGATACAGCAGCGTCGAGCTGGTGGAGCTTCTTGTTCGCCGACTTATGGATCCGAGGATCCAGTTTCGGAACTGGTTCACGCAGGAATACCAGCTCGGTCTCTCGGTTCCCGAACGACTGGATCATGCCTTACCCTACCCCCCCCATAACGCAAAGCGTCAATAACGCACAACGTTAAGCTTTAGCGTACCCGAATGCAAGTACACTCCCACCCCACGCAACAACACCGTTTCCGCATTACGGTGACTACCGTGAAGACAATACAAGGGAAGCCGATCAGTGAAGATCAGGTTGATACTTGGGGCACCGAAGCCGAAAATGGCTACGAGATCGAGTTCCTACTTTCTCGCGGGAGAAAACCTCGCGATACAAAACACTCCATTAGGCCGGAAGGCTCTAACTCCGCTCGTACACCAGACAGCGCATTTTAAGCCCCGCCCCTAAAATGATGCTCATGAGCGATCCCAATTTCACGATCCGGCAGATCACCTTCGACTGCAACGATCCCTCAAAGCTCGCCGAGTTTTGGTCCGCCGCAACCGGTTGCGAAATCGCCGCGGATTACGGCGATTTTGTGATGGTTGATTCCACCCCGGCGCTGGGATTTCAGCGCGTTAAGGATCCGACACCTGGGAAAAACCGCATGCACATCGACGTTGGCGGGGCGGAGCGCGAAACTTTTATCGAACGCCTCAAAGACCTAGGCGCTACCGAACTCACTACCCACGAGGCGCCGGGATTGGTGTGGACTGTCATGCAGGATCCCGAAGGCAACGAATTCTGCGTGGGCAACCCCGAAGCCTAGCTACACGTTAAATTTGAACTCCACGGTATGTCGTTGCAAAGTTACTTTCTCGTTAGCCTGCAACAATCAAAAAACAGTAATTTGCGTCAGTACACAGAGAACATATGGGGCGCACGGAAACACGCATTGGTTTTGCGGGATGGGCGTGGACGCCAACGTGAAGATTCTGGAGAACTTCGCCACCCGCGTCACCCCCGTCTTGGGGTGCCAGCCAAACCGCAAAGGACTAGTCATCGGCTACCCCATCGACTAATTCTTGCAGGTCACATGACCTTCGCGTAACTGTCAGTACAGTCTACGTTGAATAGTTCAGCGTACCGTGTATTGTTCAGCACATGCTGACTATTGCTTCACGCCTCGACGTCATGAACCGGCTCGGCCGGGCCATGGCGGATCCGACGCGTTCCAGAATCCTGATGACCCTACTTGACGGCCCGAGCTACCCGGCCGTGCTTTCGCGCGACCTGGACCTAACCCGCTCGAACGTCTCGAACCACCTGACCTGCCTGCGCGACTGCGGCATCGTCGTCGCCGAGCCAGAGGGCCGCAAGACCCGCTACGAAATCGCCGATCCGCACCTCGCGGCAGCGCTCGACGCGCTGGTGAACGCGACGTTGGCTGTCGATGAAAACGCCCCCTGCATCGACCCTGAGTGCTCCGTGCCCGGCTGCGGCGAGAAGGGAGCGGACGCATGAGCTCGGCGTGTGGGTGCGAACACGAACCCGCCAAGGAGATCGAAGAGCTCGATCGGCCATGGTGGAAGGACCCCGAATTGCTACTGCCAATCTTCTCCGGCGTAGCCCTCTGCATAGGCCTGGCGCTGGACTGGTCCGGGCTAGAGACACCCGCAACAGTACTGTTCTGGGTCGGCCTGCTGCTAGGGGCGTATACCTTCGCGCCCGGCGCAATACGGAACCTGGTCATGAAGCGCAAGCTCGGCATTGGCTTGCTGATGACGATCAGCGCGGTCGGCGCGGTGATCCTCGGCTTCGTCGGAGAGGCCGCGGCGCTAGCGTTCCTATACTCGATCGCCGAGGCACTGGAAGACAAGGCGATGGACCGGGCCCAGGGCGGACTGCGGGCACTGTTGAAGTTGGTACCGCAGACCGCGACAGTGCTACGCGACGGCACGGCGGTCGAGGTCGCAGCGAAGGACCTCGTGGCTCGCGAGCTGATGCTCGTGCGCCCCGGGGAGCGGATCGCCACGGACGGCATCATTCGGTCTGGGCGCTCCAGCCTTGACACCTCAGCGATCACCGGAGAATCCATTCCGGAGGAGGTCGCGCCCGGTGACGAGGTCCCCGCGGGAGCGATCAACTCCGCCGGTGTGCTGGAGGTCGAGACGACCGCAGCTGGAACGGACAACTCGCTGACCACACTCGTGGACCTGGTCGAGCAGGCGCAGGCGGAAAAGGGCGACCGCGCCCGGATCGCCGACCGGATTGCCCAACCTCTAGTTCCCGGGGTGATGATCCTGGCGGTGCTGGTCGGCGTGATCGGCTCGCTGCTGGGCGACCCCGAGACGTGGATCACCCGTGCGTTGGTAGTCCTGGTCGCAGCGTCACCGTGCGCGCTGGCAATCTCCGTGCCGCTGACGGTCGTGGCCGCGATCGGCGCGGCCAGCCAGTTTGGCGTGGTCATCAAGTCCGGCGCGGCGTTCGAGCGGCTCGGCGGCATCCGTCACTTGGCGGTGGACAAGACCGGAACCCTGACCCGCAACCAGCCCGAAGTTACCGGCGTAGTCCCGGCAGGGGGATTCGATCAGGCGCAGGTGCTTGCCTTCGCGGCGGCAATTGAGCAGCAATCGACGCACCCCCTCGCCGCGGCGATCGCGGCAGCGGGGCCCGAAGCGCCCGCCGCCCTGGACATCAGCGAGGAAGCCGGGCACGGCATCAGCGGCACCGTCGAAGGTCGACGGGTGCTGGTGGGCAGCCCCCGGTGGATCGACGCCGGGCCGTTGAAGGCAGACGTTGAGCGCATGGAGTCCGAGGGCCAGACCTGCGTCCTGGTCACCGTCGATGACGCTCTCGCTGGGGCGATCGGGGTCCGCGACGAGTTGCGGCCCGAGGTGCCCGAAGCCGTGCAGGCCCTGCACGCCAACGACGTGGAAGTAAGCATGCTCACCGGTGACAACACTCGCACCGCCCGGGCGCTGGCTGAAATCGCCGGAATCGACGACGTGCGCGCCGAGCTGCGACCCGAGGACAAGGCGAGCATTGTCGCCGAACTCTCCTCCAAGACGCCGACGGCGATGATCGGCGACGGCATCAACGACGCACCGGCACTGGCGGGCGCGACGGTGGGCATCGCGATGGGAGCGACCGGCTCTGACGCCGCGATCGAGTCCGCTGACGTCGCCTTCACCGGCCACGACCTCCGGCTGATCCCGCAAGCGCTGCAGCACGCCCGCCGAGGCAGCAGGATCATCAACCAAAACATCGTGCTGTCTCTGGCCATCATCATCGTGTTGATGCCGCTGGCGATCAGCGGCGTGCTGGGCCTGGCCGCCGTCGTGTTGGTTCACGAGGTCGCCGAAGTCATCGTGATTTTGAACGGCCTGCGGGCTGCGCAAGCGAAGCGCTGAGACACGCCTTCGCCCAGCGCGCTGGCTCTCCAACGCGGATCTTGGAAGGATCGAGCTGCTCAGGGACCAAGCGTCATCTCAGAACTTTTGGTGCCGAGCTTCATCGACACGGCCCGCGACCGCCTGGGCAGTGTGTTTGGCAAAGGGCCCCACACCCATTAGAGTTGCCGAGCCCTCGCCGGTCCAGTTGCCGTAACCAACTAGATGCAGATTCTTCACCGCGGTTTCGCGGCCGCGCATGAGGTGGCGGAATGGGCCGAGAGCCGGACGGAAACCCGTGCACCAAATCAGGTGGTCGTGGTCGAGCTCGCTCAGGTTATCGAAGATGGGGGTAGCGGTGAGCTGACCGGAGTTGCGGAGCTCACGTAGATGAGGAAGCGCGACAATATCCCCGAGGGTCGGGCCGGAATCACCGCCGAGAATCCGACGGCGGCTGCGTAAGAAAAGATCACGGCCATCGACATCATCAGGCATCCAGCGAGGCTCCTCAAGCGTGAACCATGTGACCTCCGACGTCCCGATGAGGTCGGCAGCGATCTGGGCACCCGAGTTCGCCCCACCGACCACCGCGACCTTCGCGCCGCGGAATGGTTCGGGACCGGGGTAGTTCGACGAGTGCCACTGGCGTCCGCGGAAGGTGCCGGGATAGTGGGGCACGAAGGGCGCGGACCACGTGCCTGTGGCCGCGACAACGTGCTCTGCTGTGAACTGACCGGCAGACGTGTCCAGATGGAACACCCCACCATCAAGAGAAACGCTGCGAACGTGCACTGGGCGCCTAACCGGGAGGTCGTACCGTCGTTCGTAGCTTTCCAGATAGTCGATGACATGGCGTGCCGGCGGATACCCCGGGTATCGCGGCATAGGCCAGCCAGGCAGATTGGAGAACTCCGCGGCCGAGAAAAGCGTCAGTGAAGGCCACGTGTGCAACCACGCTCCGCCGGGTTCCTCTTGATTGTCCAAGATCAAGAAGTCCGCTTTGAAGCGCCGCAGGTAGTATGCCGTAGCTAGGCCGGACTGGCCACCACCGACGACGATGGCCGTGTGATGCTCAGCCAATCGATCATCCCTCCATAAACTCCCCATCGAGAATGGTCAGCTTCACGCGCATGCCGCCCGCGAGCTTATCCTCATCCAGCAGGCCAGCTAGCTGGATCGACTCGAACCTGTTGTCGGCCACGGGGCTCAATGACTGCGATCGAAAGGTCAGCAGTTTCAGAAGTAACGTGCAGGGGGAGCTTCTCCACCCCGCGTTACACGTTGAACTTGGACTCGACCACATTCCATATTCTTATAACGTCTCGAGCGATGTGCATACACACTCCAGCTCACAGTGTCCTGCAAACTCGCTGTGTGACGCGATTTATGCCGCTCAGTGCAGCCCGCGCCGGAAACGTTCTGCGTCCTCCTCGTTCCGTCGTGCGTCGTTTTCGTACGAGGCAGCGATTCTCCTAAACAAACCAGCCACTCGAGGCGCGATGTCGGCGAATGCTTGGGCCTTGACTCGATAGTCCGCAGCAAGCCTGAGCTCCTGCTCGCCGCCGTCTTCCAAGCCGCGACTAGTAACTCCACGACTATTAAGGATATAGAGGCACAAACCGGTCTCAATGTGATCAAGCTGCACTTCTTCAATGAGATCCCGCACGACGTTGCCCGGCCAGGTGCCGTCAGCGTCTGGTGGGGTGTGGCCGAGAACCTGGCCAATCTGCTGCAGGCCGACCTCGGTCCGGCCTCGTTCAGCCAGGAGCTCCATAGCTCGATCAAGCCAGGCTCGAAGCACCTCGGCATTCATGACGCCATCGACGAGGCCGGGCGGTGTGTCCCATGCATTGAGTAAGCGGTACGCATTGGTTGCCAGGGAAGCGTCGTGTTGTTCTTCGCCAGCCGGGTCCTCGGCGCCTTCTTCGTCCTCGCCGCTCGGCCGGGCACGGTAAACAGTGCACACGATCTCGACGAATTTTGCAGGGTCGGCAGCTAAGCTTTCGGATAGCGCTGGGACTCTCGCGTCATAGCCGAGCGCCGGAAGGTACGACCACTGTAGTCGAACAAGGCAGCCAGGCTCAAGGTGCTCGCGCATAGCTTCGAGGTAGGCGAAGAGCCGCTGAAAATCATAGGACGATAGATCACGAGCAGCGGCAGATGGAGTTTGATCTGCCAGGAGCCCGTCCAGTGCTCGCACAATGAGTTTCGCTACCTGGGGACGCGGACCGTCCTTGTCGATGTGGGTGTACATGCTCATGAGATGTACAACGTCGGCGTGGCGGCCAACTTGGATCAAGTGCTCAGCAATCTCGTCGATCTTGTCAATGTCTTGCCCCAAGCCGATTGTCTGGAATGCCCTCCAGTACCGGGCCTCAAGATCCGGGTCCGTATCAACCAGAGCCCATACCTCCGCGAGGTTGTCGCGCGCGACAAGCAGGAGTCGAACACGTTGATCGACCGTAAGATCGCTCTGTTCAAGGAAGTCTGTGATCAGAGCGAAACCTTCTAGGGAATAGCGAGTCGAGAAATACGACATCGCGGTGCTGGCGAGATCCTGGTCGGCAGACGTCAACCAACCGAGCAACTCATCATCGTGCGACGAGCCGATTTTCGCCAAGGCGATACCAACGGCCCCCGGCACCGACGCGTCTCGTGCCAGTCTCGTGATGGCGTCAAAACCGCCCTCGGCCTCGATCTTCTCTACGGCTTGGACGCGTCGGCGCCCGAGCTCACGTTCAAAGGCTTCATAATCATCTTGTTTGTGAGCGCCGATATACGGAGTCCATGATTGAAAGAGTCCGATCAGTCGGACATACGCAGACCTCGGCTGGTAGCGCGCTGCCAGTGCGTCGAGCTTGCCGAGTTCCTCGTCGGGAAGTGTCCAGGCAGCATCCGGAAACTTGCGATGACGGCCGATGAGGTCCACCAGGGTTCGCCACACCGCTTCTCGAAAGTCAGCCGTAAACCGCGGCTGGTCGGCCATCGATTCGAGAGCATCCACCACTCGCGCTCGGTCTGCTGGTGGTAACTCTGCCGTGTGAGAAAGGATCGTTGACCAGCGCTGCGCATCCTGACCAGCATCTTCGATGCAACGCTCTACCGCGGCGGTCGTCATCTTCCAGAATTCGCCGTATGTCACAGATAGTTTGTCCGGCCTCCAAGTTCGGAACGCAGGTGTACTAATCGGGAAATGTGTCCCGTGCCCCTCAGGAAGCATGCTGCACTCCAACTTCCAGGCGACGCCAGGGCGTCTTCGGCGCAACGTGTCGAGGACAATAAGTCGCCGGTCAGGATCGACAGAGCTATCTGGATGCCACGGGCGGAACATTGCAGCCAAAGAGGCCGCGGGACGGTTAGCCAGCCGACCACCCGGATCGATCTCGTCAAGGCGTGCCAGGAGATCGACAGCACGTCCGAAATGATCAGAGGACCAGGACACGCACTCGAGCGCCCACAGCAGATTGCTGTGGGGAGTTCCGCCCGAGAAGATTCCCGATTCGTCGGCGTTGTCCTGGAACATGGTGGCCAATAGAGGGGCATCGCCCGCTGTTGCTGCACTGACCGCATCGAGGAAGGCGTCCGGCCCGGCCTCAGCGAGGAGGGGCAAGATGTCAGCTAATGATTGCCACGCTCGCCCGGTATCATCTGTCGACGCCCATTCGAGTAGCTTCCCAACCAGATAGTTTGCGAAATCTGACCCTGATACTCCACCCGACAAGACGACAGTTTCGCCGTACATTCCCAATAGAGCGAGCGACTGAGCGAGGCCGCGGCGGAGGTCACCGGAGTAGCGACGGGTTTTGCCATCAATCGATGCTCTCCACCGTTGATCCCGCGGTAGGTCGAGGGCCGGATCATCCTCTGCGAAGACCCTCTCGACGATGGTCTCGAACCGCTTCATGTCATCGTGAGTCAGCTTCGGCACCAACAGCATCCAAGCATCCACCGGTGAGACAAGATGCCAAGCTTCGCCAGTGCGGATTACCAGAGGATCGGTAGGATTGTCGGCTGTTCCTGTGATCGCCTCTCTAAACGACTCGTAGTCGGTTCCCGTGAGCGCCTCGAGGATCGAACGATCCCCTTCTGCATTGTCTCCCCAGGAGCCAACCAACAGGATTGATCGGAAGTTTCGGGACGGACTCGCATCAGCCCAGGTCGGTCGATGCAGGACGGCCTTTACAGCCAAGTTTCGCCGCAGACCGGTCAAGCTTCGCCGTGCGAGCCTACCGAGCTCATCGGCCCTATCTCTATCTGTGACTCCGGCGCTCGTCAGCGCGACTGCTGCCTCAGCAGCATCCAACGCTGGAAGTGTGACGTCGGCACCTTCGTTGGAGACAACCGGCACACAAAAGTTGTGCACAGTACCTGCGGGGATCTCGCTTGCCAACTCGGGCCTGCGAGGGACCAAGACGAGCGGTTGGGACGAGGTTGTCAACTGCCTCCATGTGGATATGTCGTCGACGAATGCGAGCCGTGCGAGCATCTGGCCGCTGCCCTGGTCATCAAGGTTGACGGCGATCGCAGCGATGAAGGCGCATACTTCCTCCATCGAGGCGCCAGCAATCGTAGTGACGGAGCCGGATGAACCAAGCCGGTCTTCAAGATCCTTGGCAGTGTCAGTTCGACCGGCGAGCACAACTTTCGGTATCAATGTTGGATTCGTTTGTGCTGCCCAATCTCGCCACCAGGTCAGACCGGTGCGAAGTCCGTATGGAGAAAGCCCCAGTTCTTCCGACAGCCACGCCCATGTAATTGGGGCGGCCTCAAGCCAGGTCTCGATATCATCAAGCCCGAAAGCCTTGACGTCTCTCCAGACCTGGTTGTTTCGCTTATTTGTAGCCCACTTGTCCCGTGCCGTCCAAGTGCGCAGGATCACTTCGATATAGGTGCATTCAGCGGTCCGTGTGCCGTCTGGAGTGTCTGTTCGCTTAGAATAGTCCTCATCGGCCTTCTTGTTAGGGCTGGAATTAACCGACAACTCCCATACCGACAAACCATCTGGAACCCAAGCCGTCGCTTCGGTTGCCCGAACAGAACCGTCCCAATCCCCTGCTGCCACGCCGTCGCCTGCGGGCATCCCTAGCTGGACCAACCCCGGTGTCGTTTCAAGGATGAGACGACGAACCAGACGCGGGAGTTCAGACTCCGAATTACGAGTATCGGCCCAGTTCTTCAGCTTACTTCGGTCAATGTAGCCTGCTCTAGTCCTCACGGGACACGCCTCCAGTCGCGCAAGTTACTCCCCATAAACAAGGTCGCTCCAGATCCAGCTTTAGAGAGTTTAATGGATAACCGATTCCTTATACCTGAACGCGCAGCCCCAAATTGATCAATATCAGAAGAGTAATTACGGCAGAGCACTATATGTTGAACTGGACCACCACGTTTCACATAACTACAACTTCACAGCGCTCAGTCACGCTCTGGGCCGCTCATCCGTGTTATTCTGGTGTCACGTTGTGCTGGTGTGACTATCCTTCATCTGCAGCATGACGGGAGTAATTGCCTGGGGCGTCATTGGATTGGACGTCTGGCGACAATGGTCGCCACTGGCCCGCGCGACGGAACGGGCTCGCCGAATACGCCTGAGGGGATGGACCCCGGGCCGGAGCGCCGATTGGCTCCGGTAGCGCCTTCTTGACGGAAGGAGAAACGCTACCGGGAGTTTCCATGGGCGCATTCGCCTTACCGTCACTAGAAGACGAGATAACACTTCTTACCCTGCAGGATGCGGTGGCCGAAGGTTTCGGCGGCTACTCCACCCTCCGCAAGTACATCTCCGAGGGGCATCTGCGCGCCAGGAAAATCGGTGGGCGCATCAAGATCGAGAGGGCTGACCTCGAGGCCCTCAAACGCCCCACCGGCCGCCAGCCGACATTTGAGGATATCGAGTCGGCCGTGAGCCGCATCGCCGCTGCTCCCCCGCTGAGTGATCAGCAGATCCACCGTCTCGCTCGGCTCCTGGGCGGTGGCCAGCAATGAGCAGAAGTAAAAACCCCGCCAGCCTGGGGTGAACTGCACCCCATTAGTTGGACTGAGAAATCAGTTACCGACTAGTGGGGAGCAGTTTTCATTGAGAGCACGAAGTTCGCTAAAAGGGCCTGACCCCGATGCAGTATCAGAATCAGACCCTTGAACCCCTCACAGCCTAGAATTAAACCAGTCCAACTTTCGGGGGCTAGTTCATGTATAGGGGGAGCTTGGCAGTGGTAGTCAAAATCTCCACCTCGCTCTCGATTCCACAATCGTTCAGCGTCCTTGTCGGTGAACTACTGAGCTATGCTTCAAACTACCCCAATAACGCGAAGCGTCATTAACACCCCGCGTTACACGTTGAACTTGAACTCGACGACGTCACCGTCAACCATGACGTAATCCTTGCCCTCCTGGCGCACCTTGCCGTGAGCACGCGCCTCGGCCATGGAGCCGAGTTCGTCCAGGTCCTCGAAGGCGACGATCTCGGCCTTGATGAAGCCCTTCTCAAAGTCGGAGTGGATCACGCCGGCCGCCTGCGGGGCGGTGTCACCCTTGTGGATGGTCCAGGCGCGCGCCTCCTTCGGACCGGCCGTGAGGTAGGTCTGCAAACCGAGGGTGTCAAAACCGGCCTTCGCCAGCGTCTGCAGGCCCGGCTCGTCCTGGCCGACGGCGGCGAGGAGTTCGGACGCGTCTTCGTCGTCAAGCTCCAAAAGCTCGGTCTCTGTCTGGGCGTCGAGGAAGACTGCGTCGGCGGGGGCAACGACGTCGCGCAGCTCCTGCTTGCGGGCGTCGTCGGTCAGCACGTCCTCGTCAGAGTTGAATACGTAAAGGAAGGGTTTGGCCGTCATCAGGTGCAGGTGGTGCAGCAGGGAGAGATCGATTTCGCCGGTCTTGGAGGCGGCGAACAGCGTGCGGTCGCTTTCGAGCACGGCCTGGGCCTTCTTCGTCTCCTCGGCCTGCGCGGCGATGTCCTTGTCCTTGCGGCCGTCCTTTTCCAGGCGCGGCAGGGCCTTCTCAATGGTCTGCAGGTCAGCGAGGATCAGCTCGGTGTTGATCACGGCAATGTCGCTCGCGGGGTCGATCTTGCCGTCGACGTGGATCACGTTGTCGTCGCTAAACGCCCTGACCACCTGGCAGATCGCGTCCGCCTCGCGGATGTTGGCCAAGAAGGCGTTGCCCATCCCCTCGCCCTCGGAGGCACCCTTCACAATGCCGGCAATGTCCACGAAGGACACGGTGGCGGGCAGGATCCGCTCAGATTCAAAGATCTCGGCCAGGCGGTCCAGGCGCGGGTCCGGCAGCTCCACCAGACCCACGTTGGGCTCGATGGTGGCAAACGGGTAGTTGGCAGCAAGCACCTCGTTGCGCGTCAGTGCGTTGAAGAGGGTTGACTTACCAACGTTGGGCAGTCCGACGATTCCAAGTGTAAGGCTCACGTCGGCCTATCCTAGCCCACTTCGCCTCCTCCCCCGACACGCAGGGGGTGCGAGCGCTTTGGATGCGAGTGGGGCACAATAGTGCGGGTGAGTAGCAGCAAGGCAAACACCGAAACCGTCACCGACCCCCAGGACACCGCTGCGGTCGAACGGGAGGATCGCGTGGACCGCGGCGTGGTCATCAACTCGTGGGTCAAGGGCGCCGCGATGTTGACGCTGCGCCTGCTCATCATCGCCGTGTTCCTGTTCGCGTTGGGCAACCTCATCGGCGCATTCTGGGCCGGCGTCCTGCCGATCGTGCTGGCGCTGATCATCTGTACGGTCTTGGCCCCCATCGCGTCGTGGATGCGCAACGCGGGCCTGCCGTCCGGCCTCGCCGCGACGATCACCCTGCTGGGCTTTTTCGGCCTGCTCAGCGCAATTGCCCTGCTCATCGCCCCGGACATCGTCTCGCATTCCCGTGTCCTCTACCTGCAAGCCCTCGAAGGCATCCAGCGCATGCAGCTGTGGCTGCAGGGTCCGCCGCTCAACATGGACCCCGACGACCTCAGCCAGGCGATCAACGAGGTCGCCCAGTGGATGCAAAACCAGGCGGGCGCGATCGCCGGCGGCGTCTTCTCCGGCCTGGGCACCGCGGCGAGCCTCATGGTCTCGCTCATGGTCCTCCTTGTGCTGACCTTCTTCTTTCTCAAGGACGGGCACCGCTTCCTGCCGTGGGTACGCTCCGCCACGGGCGGCCGTACCGGCCTCCACGCCACCGAGCTACTCACGCGCGCCTGGAAGACGCTGAGCGGTTTCATCGTCGCGCAGGCCATCGTCTCGCTCGTTGACTCCGTCTTTATCGGCCTCGGCATCGCCATCGTCGGCGTACCGATGGCGTTCACGCTGGCCGTCATCACCTTCATCGCCGGCTTCATCCCGATCATCGGCGCCGTCACCGCAGGCGCCCTCGCCGTCCTCGTCGCCCTCGTCTCCCTGGGGTTCACCGAGGCTCTCATCGTCCTAGCCATCGTCTGCGCGGTCCAGCAGCTCGAGGGCAACATCCTCTCCCCCATGCTGCAGTCGCGCGCTATGAACCTGCACCCGGTCATCGTCCTGGTCTCCGTCACCGTCGGTGGCGGCCTGTTCGGCCTCATCGGCGGCTTCCTCGCCGTGCCCGCGGCCGCGATGATCGCGGTGTGCTACCGCTACGTCCTGGACATCCTGCGCATTCACTCCGGCGAGAAGTTCGCAGCCGAGCTCGACTTTGTCACCGAGGAAGGCCGCACCATCGCCGAGATCGAGGAGAAGGAGTCCGTCCACGAGCGCGCGGAGTGGCGCAAGGAACGCCAGTGGACCGCCCCGCCGGTCGTCGAGGAGCTCGAGGCCGACGAGCCCCAGGGGTCGTCGAGCTGGAAGAAGCTTATCGACGCCCACGAAAACTCCCGATTCGCCAAAATGTTCGGAAATTCCGACTCGGAGGACGAAACCAAGGATTAGGTGTTCGGTGCATGTGGTTAACTCGGGCGCATGTCTACCGCCACCGCATTTCTCATCCTGGCCACAGGCCTCCTCCTCGGCTTCATCGCGGGACTGTTCACCGGTATGAGCTGGCTCAGGCGCAACACCCCCACGCCCGCGCCGCCGACGGACCTGGCGCCCGTCGCCCGTGCACTCACCCAGCTCCAGGACCAGCTGGACGAGCTGGACAAGGACCAGGCCGTCGGCCGCAACGCGCTGGCCAGCCAGGTCCAGGCGATCGGACGGACCTCTGCCCGGTTGGGCGACCGCACCGATCAGCTCATTAACGCCCTGCGCAGCCCGCAAACACGCGGGCGGTGGGGCGAGATCCAGCTCCAGCGCGTCGTCGAGCTCGGCGGGATGGTGGAGCACGTCGACTTTGACGTGCAGGCCCACCTGCGCGGCGGCGTCGACACCCCTGGCGTCCGCCCCGACATGGTGATCCGGCTCTCGCAGGGCCGCAACGTCGTGGTGGACGCGAAGGTGCCGTTCTCCTCGTACCTAGACGCACTGAACACGGAGGACCCGGAGGAGAAGCAGGCGTACATGCGTCGGCACGCGCACTTGCTGCGCCGCCACGTGGACACGCTCTCATCCAAGTCCTATATCCAGGCGTTCCAACCCACTCCGGAGTTTGTGGTCATGTTCGTGCCCGCGGACCCGTTCCTCGACGCAGGCCTGACCATCGACCCGGAGCTCCTCGACTACGCGCTTGCGCGCGACGTGGTCATCGCCACCCCCACCACCCTGTTCGCGCTGCTGCGCACGGTAGCGCTCGGCTGGCGGCAGGACTCGGTCAATGAGAAGGCGAAAGAGATCCAACGGCTCGGCGCGGAGCTACACACTCGCCTGCGCGTGATGGGCGAGCACTACAACAAGGTGGGAGCCTCGCTGGACAAGGCCGTGGAAGCATACAACGCCACGCTGGCGTCGATGGACTCGCGCGTCATGGTGACCGCCCGGCGGCTGGAGGATATGGAGGTGCCCACGGGCCGCGCACACGCCGCGCCGCTCACGCCTGCCACATCGCGTCCGCGGCACGCTGCCGGGTAAACTGTGTCACCGTGTCTCACGTGATCCGGAATACCAACGCCCCGTCTGCACCCTTCCAGGGCCTGCCGACAGGCTCTGCCATTGGCATCCAGTTCGCAGCCCTCGTGACCGGAGCACTGCTGTGTACCATGATCGGCCAAATCGGTTGGCCGTTGCTGGCATGCTTTGCCGTCGGGGTCATCCTGGTCACCACCGTCGTCGAGCCGAAGGGGCTCTTCCTCACCGTCGCGTCCGCGCCGATCATGTTTGTCATCGCCGTGTTGGCTACGGGGTACGTGCTCTCGCGCAGCCAGATCGCCAACGGAGGCACCTCCTCGCGCGCCGCACTACTCACGGTGTTTTACCCGCTCACGGAAGTGTTTCCCGCGCTGATCACCATCACCATCGGCGCAATCATCATCGCGGTGGTCCGCTACAAATTGGTCGAGCGGCAAAACCGTGCGCGCGCTCGCTCCGAGAGTGCGGAGCGTCACCGCGTCGCAGAGAGCAACCAGCGCACCTCCGTGCAGAGCCGCCGCGCGCGCGAGCGCACCTCGAGCGTGTCCGTGCAGGAGCTGCTCAACCGCGCGAAGACCGAGCGCGAGAAAAACCCGCGCCCGCAGCGAACGCGGGGCGGGTTGAACGACAACCTCTACGACTAGCGTCTAGCTCGCGGAGTTTTCCTTCGTGCGCCGCGCGCGCAGATCGCGGGGCAGCGCGAACGTGATGGTTTCCACCGTGGTGGTGACCTCTTCGACGTCGGTGTAGCCGCGCTCCGCGAGGAAGTCCACGACCTGGCCCACCAGGATCTCGGGGACGGACGCACCGGACGTGACACCGACGGTGTTCACGCCCTCGAGCCACGCCTCGTCAATCTGCGAGGCGTAATCCACCAGGTGTGAGTCTTTCGCACCGGCCTCCAGCGCCACCTCGACCAGGCGCTTGGAATTCGACGAGTTCTGCGAGCCGACCACCACAACCAGGTCTGAGTCCGCCGCGATCTTCTTCACTGCAGCCTGCCGGTTCTGGGTGGCGTAGCAAATGTCATCGCTCGGCGGGTCCTGCAGGTGCGGGAAGCGCTCCTTGAGCTTGGTCACGATCTCCATCGTCTCGTCCACGGACAGCGTGGTCTGGGAGAGCCACACCAGCTTCTGGTCCTGCAACGACTCCGGCAGGCTCTGCACACCCTCGACGCCGTCGACCAGGTGCGTCACCTCCGGTGCCTCACCAGCGGTGCCCTCGACCTCCTCGTGGCCCTCGTGGCCGACGAGCAGGATGTGGAAGCCGTCGCGGGCGAAGCGCTTCGCCTCGTTGTGCACCTTGGTCACCAGCGGGCACGACGCGTCAAGCGTGCGCAGGTTCAGGTTCGCGGCGGACTCACGCACCGCCGGCGAAATCCCGTGCGCGGAAAAGACAAGGTGTGCGCCCTCCGGCACCTCGTCGGTCTCATCAACAAAAATTACGCCGCGCTGCTCAAGGGTCTCCACAACGTACTTGTTGTGCACGATCTGTTTGCGCACGTAGACGGGCGCGCCGTACTTTTCCAGCGCCTTCTCCACCGTCTCTACCGCGCGATCCACCCCGGCGCAGTAGCCGCGAGGCGCAGCAAGAAGAACTTTTTTACCCTGATCAGTCATGGAACCGACAGTACCCAATCTGCGTCTAAAAGAATAGGCGGCTTCGCACGGCCCGGGGCGCTGCGTACGTGGCGGCGGTGGCGTCGAGAAGCGCTCTGCCCGTGTGCCGTGCGAGTGCGCTGTGTAAGTTCGGCTTTGGAAGAAAGGAGAAAAGGTGGCAGAAACCGCGAAAGAGAAGACCACGCCCGAGGCGCCATGGTCAGTCTCCAAGCTCAACACCACCGTGAAGGGGTGGATCGAGCGGCTCGGGTGGCTGTGGGTTGAGGGGCAGCTGGCCCAGATCAACGCGAAGCCAACCTGGAAGCTGTCCTACCTGGTGCTGCGCGACACGCAGGAACAGGTCAGCGTACAGCTCACCGTCAACTCGGGCATGTTGCGCGACATGCCGACCCCGCTGAAGGAAGGCGACCGCGTTGTCGTGCGCGGCAAGCCCGCGTTCTACGCCGGGCGCGGCACGTTTTCTATGTGGGTCACGGAGATTCGCCACGTCGGTGAGGGTGAGCTGCTCGCGCGCATCGAGCAGCTGCGCAAGCAGCTCGCCGCGGAGGGGCTGTTCGACCCGGCTCGGAAGCAGCGGCTGCCGTACCTGCCCACCACGATCGGGCTGATCACCGGCAAGGGCTCGGCCGCGGAGCGCGACGTGCAGTCCGTGGCGCAGCAGCGCTGGCCTGCAGTGCAGTTCCGCACCATCAATACCCCGGTGCAAGGCGCACTCGCGGTGCCGGCCATTATCGAGGCACTCGAGCAGCTCGACCGCAACCCGAACGTGGACGTCATCATCATCGCCCGCGGCGGCGGCTCGGTGGAGGACCTGCTGCCCTTTTCGGAGGAGGCGCTCCAGCGCGCGGTCGCGGCCGCGCGCACTCCGGTGGTTTCCGCCATCGGCCACGAGCCGGACACGCCGGTGCTGGACAACGTCGCGGACCTGCGCGCGGCAACGCCCACCGATGCGGCCAAGCGCGTCGTGCCCGACGTGGCGCAGGAGCGCGCGCTTATCGCGGAGGCGCGCCAGCGCTCCGCGGCGGCGCTGCGCGGCTGGGTGCGGCGCGAGCGGGACAGCCTCGCTGCGGTGCGGAGTCGCCCCGCGCTCGCGGACCCCATGTCCCCCATCACCAGGCGGCGCGACGAGCTCGAGCGCGCTCGCACGCAGATTCGCCGCGATGTGACGTACCTGCTGCAGCAGGAGCGCGGCGGCGTGGCGTCGTTACGCGCGCAGGTTGCGGCGCTCGGCCCCTCCGCGACACTCGCGCGCGGGTACTCGATTGTCCAGGTCCTGCCCCGCGACGGCAGCGGGCCGGACGTGGTCACCAGCATTGAACAGGCACCGCCCGGGGCGCAGCTGCGCATCCGCGTGGGCGACGGCTCTATTACCGCGGCCTCGATGGCCAACACACCAGCAGATTAAAGGAGACACTATGGCAGACAACACTTTCGGCGCGGGCGAGGCCGGCGAGAACGCGTTCCCGGACCCGCAGGACCTCAGCTACGAGCAGGCCCGCGACGAGCTCATTGAGACGGTAAAGATCCTGGAGCTCGGCCAGATGAGCCTCGACGAGTCACTTAAGTACTGGGAGCGCGGCGAGGCGCTTGCCAAGCGGTGCGAGGTGCTTCTCGACGGAGCGTCGCAGCGCGTCGAAGCCGCCATCCAATCCCGCTCCGGGGACGGCGACGACGGCAACGCGTCCAATTAACTCTGCGCCGGCAGCGGTGCCGCGGTGAGCGCCGCCTCAATCAGCGCGCGGAACTCCTCCTCGGTGCCGGCGCCCGTGACGAGGAACCGCGACTGCCCGGCGTCGACGGCCCACAGGTCGCGCACGTCGTCGGACGCAGAGGTGTACACCTGCGCTTCCGTGCCGCCCACGTCAACGGAGCGCTGCAGCTCGCGCGGTTTCTGGTCGGCCCCTCGCACCGCCTTGTCCAGCGGGGCGCCCGTCTGCGTCAGCTGGAGGTAGCCCCCGTCGGCCGTGACCCAGCCGACGGTCGGCGCAGGCGCCTGCTCGATCATCGCGCGGCGGGCGGAGTTGGTCACCCAGCCCGCTGGCGCCTCGGGGTACACCACCGGGAAGTCCACGGAGCGGGCCTCCATGTCCAGGAACGTACGCGCGTCGACCTCCTGCACCGGCCCCTGCTCCGGCTTGCCGGGGTTGAACGTGCACAGACCGGTCGCGCCGACCGCCACGAGCATGATCACCACGATCAGCACCATGTTGAGCGCGATGTTTCGTCCGTCCTGAAAGATGCGGGTGCTGCTGTTACTTGCCACGTAGGCCAGTATGGCACGCGGCGTGGTCCACCCCCGAATTTGTCAGCCGCCGCGGCCGCACCGACGCGCGGGCCACGCATCCGCCCTGCTGGGGTGCGTCGTCCCCCGAATTGGTGGGATTCGGTGCCGAAACCGGGCGCAAAAGTGCGACAATGAGACGGTGCGGTGCGGTGTCGGTTCACCCCCGTTGATGTTCGATGCATGTATTTACGCCCAGGAGGCCACATTTCGATGTCTGAATCGAAGTCCACAGAGTACGTCCCCGACCGCAATCTTGCGATGGAGCTCGTCCGCGTCACGGAGGCCGCAGCGCTGGCCTCCGGTCGCTGGGTTGGCCGCGGGAAGAAGAACGAGGGCGACGGCGCGGCCGTCGACGCGATGCGCAAAATGATCAACTCCGTGAGCATGGACGGCGTCATCGTCATCGGCGAGGGCGAGAAGGACGAGGCCCCCATGCTCTTCAACGGCGAGCAGGTGGGCAACGGCGAGGGCGCCCGCGTCGACCTGGCGGTGGACCCGGTCGACGGGACCCGCCTCATGGCGGAGGGCCGCCCGAACGCTATTTCCGTCATCGCCGCTGCGGACCGCGGGGCAATGTACAACCCGAAGGACGCGTTCTACATGAACAAGATTGCGGTCGGCCCGGAGGCCGCCGGCCACATCGACATCACCGCGTCTGTCGCCGACAACGTTCAGGCCGTCGCGAAGGCAAAGGGCGTGCGCCCGAACGAGGTCACCGTGGTCGTGCTGGACCGACCGCGCCACAAGCAGCTTGTCGACGAAATCCGCGCCGCCGGCGCTAAAGTCCGCTTCATCATGGACGGCGACGTCGCTGGCGCCATCGCCGCCGCGCAGGACACCAACTCCATCGACATGGCCATGGGCGTCGGCGGCACCCCGGAGGGCGTCATCACCGCGTGCGCGCTGAAGTGCCTGGGCGGCGACATCCAGGGCATGCTGGCTCCGCAGTCCGAGGAGGAGCGCGAGAAGGTGCTCGCCGCGGGCCACGACCTCGACCACGTTCTGACCATCGACGAGCTGGTCACCTCCGATAACTGCTACTTCGCCGCCACCGGCGTGACCAACGGCGACATGCTGCGCGGCGTGTCCTACCGCAAAAACGGCGCCACCACCCGCTCCCTGGTGATGCGCTCCAAGTCCGGCACGGTCCGCTACGTGGAGTCCCTGCACAAGCTGGCCAAGCTGCAGCAGTACTCCGTCGTCGACTACTCGGACCCCACCCACGAGTAGCGCCCCTCCCCCACATCGGGCGGTCGCGAACTGGGACGACCGCGCCCGGCGGGAAAAAGGGGCATAATCGTGAACTCAAGAATATTGTGACCAACCACGCAAGTAAGTAAAGGACGTTAGTTATGACAGAACAGCAGTACCGCATCGAGCATGACACTATGGGCGAGGTCAAGGTGCCTGTCGACGCCCTCTGGCGTGCCCAGACCCAGCGCGCCGTAGAGAACTTCCCCATCTCCGGCCGCGGCCTGGAAGACCAGCAGATCCGCGCTCTCGGCCTGCTCAAGGCTGCCTGCGCTCAGGTGAACAAGGACCTGGGCAAGCTGGACGCTGAGAAGGCGGACGCAATCATTGCCGCTGCGCAGGAAATCGCGGACGGCAAGCACAACGACCAGTTCCCCATCGACGTGTTCCAGACCGGCTCTGGCACCTCGTCCAACATGAATACCAACGAGGTCATCGCCTCCATCGCGAAGGCGAACGGCGTTGAGGTCCACCCGAACGACGACGTCAACATGGGCCAGTCCTCCAACGACACCTTCCCCACCGCGACCCACGTGGCGGCGACGGAAGCCGCGGTCCAGGACCTGGTTCCGGGCCTCGAGGTCCTGCAGAAGTCCCTGGCCGCAAAGGCCGACGAATGGCACGAGGTCGTCAAGTCCGGCCGCACCCACCTCATGGACGCCACCCCGGTGACCCTGGGCCAGGAGTTCTCCGGCTACGCCCGCCAGATCGAGCTGGGCATCCAGCGCGTCCAGGGCACTGTCGAGCGCCTCGGCGAGCTGGCCATCGGCGGCACGGCCGTCGGCACCGGCATCAACACGCCGGCCGAGTTCGGCGGCAAGGTCACCGAGGAGCTGAAGAAGCTCACCGGTGTTGACGCCCTGTCCGAGGCGGCCAACCACTTCGAGGCCCAGGCGAACCGCGATGCGCTCGTCGAGTTCTCCGGTGCGATGCGCTCCGTGGCCGTTTCCTTCTACAAGATCGCTAATGACATCCGTCTGATGGGCTCCGGCCCGCTCGCCGGCTTCGGCGAGATCCACCTCCCGGACCTGCAGCCGGGCTCCTCCATCATGCCGGGCAAGGTCAACCCGGTGCTGTGCGAGACCGCCACCCAGGTCTCCGCCCAGGTCATCGGCAACGACGCCGCGATCGCCTTCGGCGGCACCCAGGGCCAGTTCGAGCTCAACGTCTTCATCCCGATGATGGCGCGCAACGTCCTCGAGTCCTCGCGTCTGCTGGCCAACACGGCCCGCCAGTTTGCCACCAAGCTTGTCGACGGGATCGAGCCCGACGTCGAGCGCATGCGCGGCCTTGCCGAGTCCTCCCCGTCCATCGTGACCCCGCTGAACTCCGCGATTGGTTACGAAAACGCGGCGAAGGTGGCCAAGCACGCGATCAAGGAGGGCATCACCATCCGCCAGGCCGTGATCGACCTCGGCTTCGTCGATGGCGAGAAGCTCACCGAAGAGGAGCTGGACAAGCGCCTCGACGTGCTCTCGATGGCCAACACCGATCGCAACTAATCGGCCCCGCCGGTTAGGATAAGTCCCCAGTATCACTACCGAGCTGGGGACTTTTTCATGCCTGATTCCTTTTCCGAGCTGCGCCACGCGGGCGGCTCCAACAAGCCGTGGGTCGCCGGCGGCGTCTTCGCGCTCGCGCTCGCCCTCATCGGCGTCGCGCTCGCCGCCGCGTACTGGTCAAGCAACCCGCACAGCAATTCCCTCCCGGCCACGGTTACCGTCACCGCGCAGCCGTCCGCGCCCGGCCCGGACCTCGCCCCGGCGGGCACCTACTCCGGCACCTTCGTCCGCCTCGCGGAGACCACCGATGGTGCGAATACGCTATCGTGGCCGGTCGTTGCCACGTTCGGCGGCGGCACGGCGACCGTCACCTACCCAAACAGCGGGTGCAGTGCGCTTATCGACGCCACGCTCCACCATCACCCACTCACCGACAAGTGCGAGACCGCGAACGGCGCCGACGCGCGCTGGGAGGTTGCCGTGCCCGACAGCGGGCTCGTCGAGCTCACCTACCTTGAGGACGACCAGCGGATCGCCGGCGGCACCCTCTCAATCGGGTTTGACCGGGCATAAACAGATGATTTGCCAAACTTTGCACTGAGTGTAAGATTGCACTCCGTGCAAAATTCACAGTCTTCCGCAAACGCGTGGGAGGTGAAGCGACAGCGCACCAGGCGGCGCATCTTTGAAGCGGCTATGGACCTGGTCGAGGCACACGGAATCGACAACACGACCGTCGAGGACATCTGCCAAGCCGCCGACATCTCCCGGCGCACCTTTTTCAACTACATGGACTCCAAGGACCACGCAATCCTTGGAGCATTCCCCTTCGATCTCACCGAAGACGGACTCGAGGCCATCGCGTCAACGCCCTCGGACAACCTTGTCGCGCTCATCATCGAGTCGCTCGAGGAGCACCCCGAGGCCGCAGACCAAGAGCACCTCGCCCGTCGGCGCAAGCTACTCCACCAGCACGTGGAGCTTGAGAGCGCCGCGATGGTTCGCAAAAGGGAGGCGATGAAGGCATTGTGGCGTGCCGTCGATAAGCACTTTGCACAACATCCGCAAGACCGAAAGCTCGACGGACCGGTCGAGGAAGAAATCCACGCAGTTGTGGAGATCTTCTTCTTCGCCGTCTCCCGCTATCTCCACCTTCCGGAACGACCGGAAGGCACCCTGAAAGCCAACCTGCTGCGCGCAGGCGCCATGTTTACTGAGTTTACAAAGGAACTGAAATGGAACAATCCGGTAACTCCGGCGTAACAACCGGGAGCACCGTCGTTGAAGGCGGTGCAAAGCAACACATTGGACTGATTTTCACGGCCCTCCTGCTCACCATGCTGATGAGCTCCATGGGCCAGATGATCTTCTCCACCGCCCTGCCGACCATCGTCGGCGAACTCGGCGGCGTTGACCACATGAGCTGGGTCATCTCCGCGTTCCTCATCACCATGACCATCGCGATGCCGATCAACGGCAAGTTTGGCGACGGCCTGGGACGCAAGTGGTTTTACGTCGGCTCGATCGGCCTCTTCGTCATCGGCTCCGCCCTGGGCGGCTTCGCGCACACCATGACGCTGCTTATCATCGGCCGCGCCGTGCAGGGCCTTGGTGCCGGCGGCATGATGGTGAACTCGCAATCCATCATCGCCGAGGTCGTCCCCGCCCGCGAACGCGGCAAGTACATGGGCGTTATGGGCGCCATGTTCGGCGTCGCCTCCGTGCTCGGCCCTGTCCTGGGCGGCTGGTTCACCGACGGCCCGGGCTGGCGCTGGGGCCTGTGGATGAACATCCCGCTCGGCATTCTGGCCATGCTGGTTTCTGCCTCCGTCCTTCGCCTGCGCAAGGGTTCCGAGGGCCCGCTTAACGCCGACTGGCTCGGCATGGTGCTGATGATTATCGGCACCACCAGCCTGATCCTCACCACCACATGGGGCGGTACCCAGTACGAGTGGGGCAGCACGACCATCCTAACCACGATCGCTATCGCCGTGGTTGCCATCGTCGCATTCGTCTTCGTTGAGCTGCGTGCGAAGAACCCGATGATCCCGATGGGCCTGTTCAAGAACCGGAACATGGCGCTCACCACCGCCGCCGGCACGGTGCTCGGGATGGCAATGGTCGGCGCACTCGCCTACCTGCCCACCTACCTGCAGATGGTGCACGAGATGACCCCGACGAACGCGGGTCTCATGATGATTCCGATGGTGCTGGGCATGCTGGGCACCGGCATGACCGTCGGCTTTGTCATCTCTCGCACCGGCCGCTACAAGATGTACCCGCTGGTGGGTATGGCCATCACCGCCGTCGGCATGTTCCTCTTCTCCCGCCTCACCGTCGAGACCTCGCTGGTCATGCTGGGCATCTACATGTTCATCTTCGGCTTCGGCCTCGGCCTGGTCATGCAGGTGCTGGTCCTGATCGTGCAGAACTCCTTCCCGGTTGCCATGGTCGGCACCGCGACGGCGACGAACAACTTCTTCCGCCAGCTCGGTTCCTCCATCGGCGCCTCCCTGGTTGGCTCGCTGTTCATCCACAACATGCGCACCCACATGGAGGAGCGCATGCCTGAGGCGATGGCACAGCTGCCGCCCGAGCAGGCGCAGGCGATCGGCCAGCAGTTCAGCGGCGGCAGCAGCAACCTCACGCCGCACCAGGTGGCGCAGCTGCCCGACGCGATCCGCGAGGTCGTGCTGACCAGCTACAACGACGGCCTCACCCCGGTCTTCCTGATGATCGTGCCGCTCGCCGTCATCGCCTTCCTCCTGCTCATCCCGATCACTGAGGATCCGCTGAAGGAAACTGTGGACTAGGAAGAGCCACTGACCAACACAAAGGAGCCACCCTGGCACTCGCCAGGGTGGCTCCTTTTCTGCGTTCTTCGGACCTACTTTTCGTCGGGCTTTGGCAGCAGCAGCTCGTATATGTCGGAGTCGCGCCACTCGCCGGCGCGCTCGCCGTACGTCATCTTCGCCATGTGGTGGAAGGTGCCGATCTTTTCAAACCCGCGGGAGATGTGCAGGCCCGCGGAGCCGGTGTTCTCCGGGAAGATCCACGAGTGAATCGACCACTTGTCCAGCGCAACGCAGGTCTCGATCAGCTTGTCCAGCAGCGCGCCGGACACGCCCATGCCGCGCGAATCGGGGTGCGTGTAGATCGAATCCTCAACCACGCCATGGAACACGCTTCGCGACGACGCCTTCGCCGCGGCAACCCAACCGAGCACCTTGTCGTCGTCAAGCGCATCAACGGCGACGAAAACGGTCTCGATGATCTTACCGCGGGAGAACGCCTCCCACGTCTGCCCCTTCGTCTCGTAGGTGGCGTTTCCAGTGCTCAAGCCCATCTCATAGATCTCACGGACCTGCGGGTAGTCCTCAGGGCGGATCGGACGAATATTAAAACCGTTTTTGGCCATGCGCACTATTGTCATGGCCTTCGAAGTAGCGCGCAAACCGCGCACGAAAAACGCCCCACCACCAGGGTTTTCCTGGTAATGGGGCGCGAGCTATAGCGTAACGCTACGCCAGACTAGTGCTGGTTGATGATCGGGCCGAACTCGCCGTTGTCGCCGCGGGTCCACTCGATGGTGCCGTGCTCGAACTCCTGGATCCAGCCAGACTCGGACGGCAGCGGGGTCTCCGCCTCGAGCGGGAAGCCGAGGGTCTCGGCGTGGTTGCCGTTGATCCACTCGTTCGCAATCTCGCCCCAGATCGGCGCGCCGCCGGTGTTCTCGTTCCAGGTGACGTAGTGCTCGCCGTCGTAGGAGACGATCCAGCCGTTCGCGGTCTCCTCGATGGAAGCCGGCTCGCCCCATGCCGGGTCGGCGTACTTATCGATGGCCGCCGCCAGATCGTTCGGGACCATCGCGGTCTCGCCGTCCGCGGTAGCGATTTCGGTGGTGTCACCCTCAGCGCCGGCAGCAGCGCCCGCGCCTGCAGCGCCCTCGGCACCCTCAGCGCCGTCCTCGGCACCAGCGGTCTCGGTGGCGGTAGCGGTCTCGGTCGCGGTCTCCTCGACCACGGTGGTGCCGTTCTCGCTGTCGCCCTCGTCGGAGGAGCAAGCGACCAGGCCGGTGGCCAGGGTCAGCGCAGCTGCGGAAGCGACGATCTTGCGGGAGATGCTCATAAACAAAACCTTTCGTTGTGTCGTTTACGTGACGTGACCATTATGCAAGCTATACATTCCCACGCCGTTTTACCCCACCCGAACGGGGGTAAAATATCCCGCTCCCCTTGCAGAATCCTGCACTATCCCCATGGATAGCAAACAAAAAGTGTGCACATCCCGCACTAGTTCCGTCCGCGCCGCCTCCCCCGTCCACGCGGCTGGATCGCTTTCCCCTTCTTCCGCTTCTTGTGGCTCTTGTGGCTCTTCTGGGCCGCGTTGGCGCGCGAGGACCGCACCGAGCGCCCCTTGGTGATCCCCACGAAGTCCTGGATCGCGTCGCAGTCGTCGTCCTTGCGCCACACCAGCGCGATCGGCGTCGGCGCGACCGATGGTCCCGCCACCTCGAGCGGCACGACCTGCTTCTTTGACAGGTGCTTGAGCAACGGCAGCGGTCCGTACGCCACTCCGACGTTCGCAGCGACGACCTGCAGCGCTTCGCGCAGCGCGTCCACGTCGGGCCGGTGCGAAAACGGCAGGTTTACGTACTCGTCGGCGAGGTCCGATTCCGCGACCTGCTCCCCCACCTCCGCGTACACGGAGTCCTTGGGCACGGCGACCCCGGGGGCTTCCTCGTAGAGGCGGACCATGTGGAAGTCCTCGCTCGCGGCGTCGAGGCGCGGGTCCGGGAGGCGGAGCAGGGCGACGGTGGGTGGGGAAGAGGGGGCGTCGATAAGCACTGCCCAGGGGTCGGCGGCATCGATGGCCTCGACGGAGTCCCCCGTGGCCTCCTGATAGCGCCGGATCCATTTGCTGGGCGCGGAACCTGTGACGAAGACGAGGGAGAGCATGCCCAGAATGCTACCGTGTGCAGCATGAGCAATGAGACGCCGTCCAGCACGGCCATGAAGCCGGAAACCGCCGCGAAGAAGCTCGGTGTGTATCTGCCCGCCACCCCGCAGGAGTTTCAGGACGGGTCGGTTACCCACGCTGAGCTGCGAGAGCTCCAGCAGAATCCACCCGAGTGGCTGCAGGAGCTGCGCCACAACGGGCCGCACCCCCGCCCCGAGGTCGCCCGCAAGCTGGGCATTTCCATCACCGCGCTGAAGAAGCACGAGATGGACCGCTCGCTGACCTCCAAGGAGATCAGCGAGCTGCTGGCAGACCAGCCGGAGTGGCTGCGCGAGGCCCGCGCGGCGCACGCCGAGCAGCGCAGCGACAACTAGCGCCCTAGAGCATCTTCCAGTCTTCGAGGCCCGGGTAGAGCGGGTACTTCTCCGCCAGCGCGTCGACGCGCGCGTGCAGGGCCTCGGTGTCGGCGGCCTCGCCCTTGATCAGGGCCTCCGCAATAATCTCTGCGACCTCGGTGAAGTCCTCCTTCCCAAAGCCGCGGGTGGCCAGCGCGGACGTGCCGATGCGCAGGCCGGAGGTGACCTTCGGCGGGCGCGGGTCGAACGGCACGGCGTTGCGGTTCACGGTGATGCCCGCGCTGTGCAGCAGGTCCTCCGCCTGCTGGCCGTCCATCTTGGAGTTGCGCAGGTCCACGAGGACCAGGTGCACGTCGGTGCCGCCGGAGACGACGTCCACGCCGGCCTCCTTCGCATCCGGTTGGGTGAGGCGGTCGGCGAGGATGCGCGCGCCCTCGATGGTGCGCTCCTGACGGTCCTTGAACTCCGGCATGCCGGCGATCTTGAACGCGGTCGCCTTGGCCGCCACCACGTGCATCAGCGGGCCGCCCTGCTGGCCGGGGAAGACCGCGGAGTTGAGCTTCTTGTTCAGGTCCTCGTCGTTGGTGAGGATGAAGCCGGAGCGCGGGCCGCCGATGGTCTTGTGCACCGTGGAGGACACGACGTGGGCGTGCGGCACCGGCGACGGGTGCAGCCCGGCGGCAACCAGGCCCGCAAAGTGCGCCATGTCGACCCACAGGTACGCGCCGACTTCGTCCGCGATGGAGCGGAACTCGGCGAAATCCTCGTGGCGCGGGTAGGCGGACCAGCCGGCGATGATCACCTTCGGCTTGACCTCGCGCGCCTGCTCGCGCAGCTTCGCCATGTCGATGGTGTGGGTGTCCTGCTCCACCTCGTAGGCCGCGACGTTGTAAAGACGGCCGGAGAAGTTGATCTTCATGCCGTGGGTGAGGTGGCCGCCGTGCGCCAGGCTCAGGCCCAAGATCGTGTCGCCCGGCTCCGCCAGCGCCATGAGGACAGCGGCGTTAGCCTGCGCGCCGGAGTGCGGCTGCACGTTGGCAAACTTCGCGCCGAAGACCTGCTTTGCGCGCTCCTGGGCCAGTTCCTCCACCACGTCGACGTGCTCGCAGCCGCCGTAGTAGCGCTTGCCCGGGTAGCCCTCGGCGTACTTGTTGGTCAGCACAGAGCCCTGTGCCTGCAGGACGGCGCGCGGCACGAAGTTCTCGGACGCGATCATCTCCAGGGTGTTGCGCTGCCGGCTCAGCTCGTTGACGATGGCCTCGTGTACTTCGGGGTCGAAGGTGGCGAGGTCCTGGTAACGGAAGTCTTCAGACACGTGCTCCGGGTCCTTTCAATGGTTCAAGATTCGATGGCAAAATCCCCGCAGCGCGGTGACTTTCTAGCAGTATAAACGCCACCCCACACCCACGGGGGCAATTTCCAGCCCTCTTCAAGCCCTCTTCAATCCCTGCCCTGAGCGCGAGCATTGCTCCAGCGAGTGGAACAATGGACCCCATGGCTCAAGGTGTACGGGGAGCGGACTCAAGCCCCTATCTGGACTTCCACCGCCAGGATTGGCGCGAGCGCCGCGCGGCGATGCCGCAGGTGCTCACCGCCGAGGAGGCGGAGAAGCTCAGCGGTATCGGCGAAAACCTTGACTTGCAGGAGGTCGAGGACATCTACCTCCCCTTATCGCGTCTCATCCACCTCCAGGTCCGCGCCCGCCAGAAGCTCACCAACGCCACCGAGACCTTCATCGGCGGCGACCCCGGCCACGTCCCATTCATCATCGGCCTGGCCGGTTCGGTGGCCGTGGGCAAGTCGACCACTGCGCGCGTGCTCCAACTCCTGCTGCAGCGCTGGGAGTCGCATCCCCGCGTGGACCTGATCACCACGGACGGGTTCCTCTACCCCACCGAGGTGCTCCAGGAGCGCAACCTCATGTCGCGCAAGGGCTTCCCGGAATCCTACGATCGCCGCAACCTCATGCGCTTCGTCACCGAGGTCAAGTCCGGCCAGCCCGTGGTCAAGGCGCCCATCTACTCGCACACGGCGTACAACATCCTGCCCGGTGAGTACATCGAGGTCCGCCAGCCCGACATCCTCATCCTCGAGGGCCTCAACGTCCTCCAGACCGGCCCCACGCTCATGGTCTCGGATCTGTTCGACTTCTCCATCTACGTGGATGCCTCGGTCGAGCACATCGAGCACTGGTACATCTCGCGCTTTCTCAAGCTGCGCCACACCGCGTTCCGCGAGCCGGGCGCCCACTTCGCCGACTACGCCCAGCTTGATGATGCCCAGGCGACCCACCGCGCCCGCGAAATCTGGCAGACCATCAACCTGCCGAACCTGGTGGAAAACATCTTGCCCACGCGCCCCCGCGCCTCGCTTGTGCTGCGCAAGGGCTTCGACCATACGGTACAGCGCGTGCGCATGCGCAAGCTGTAGCGCTTGTCAGCGCCCCCTACTTCCCGAACCGACGCGACCGCTGGGAGTACTCGCGCAGCGCGCGCAGAAAGTCGATCTTGCGGAACGCGGGCCAGTAGGTATCCGTAAACCAGATTTCGGAGTAGGCGGCCTGCCAGAGCAGGAACCCGGACAGCCGCTGCTCGCCCGAGGTGCGGATGACCAGGTCGGGGTCCGGCTGACCCGAGGTATAGAGGTGCTCCCCGATCGAGTCCACCGTGACCGCCTCGGCCAGCGCGTCTGTCGTGGTGCCGCGGGCGGCTTCGTCCCGGATGAGGGAACGCACCGCGTCCACGATTTCCTGGCGCCCGCCGTAGCCGACGGCGATGTTGACGGTCAGCCCCGCCTTCCCCGTGGTTGACTCCGCGGAGCGCTGCATGCGCTCCACCACGTCCGGCGGCAGCAGGTCAAGGTGGCCGACGAGGCGCACGCGGCACGAATAGTGTTCCGTCGCGAGGTCCTCGATCACGTCAGAAATGATGTCAAAGAGCAGCTCCACCTCTTCGGAGGTGCGCTGGAGGTTCTCCGTGGAGAGCAGGTAGAGCGTGACCACGTCAACGTCCATTTCCGCGGACCAGCGCACCAGCTCGCCGATCTTCGCGCCGCCCGCCCGGTGCCCCTGGGAGATGTCGGTCAGCCCGGCCTCGCGCGCCCACCGACGGTTCCCGTCCGCCATCACAGCGATATGCTTGGGCCGCTTCTTGCCGCGCAGCTCGCGCTTCAAGCGCAGCTCGTACAGCGGGTACAGCACCTTCTCCAGCAACGTCACAGTCCTCACTCTACTCATGTGGCGCGCTCGCGCTTAGAAAATACGCTTCTTCCCGAGGTCCAGCACGCCGGCCTCGCGCATCGCGGCGTCCAGCGCCTCCTGGTCGAACGGGTCAATCCCGTGCGCCTCGGCAAACTGCTGGCGGCGCCGGAACCGCGAGTAGCGGCGGTGGAAGGCAAACCCGAGCGAGAGGATCACCACGGCCAGCACCACCAGGATGAGCAGGCCGATTGGCGATGCCTTGCCAAAGTCCGGCCCCACCGGGGTCTCCGCGGGCGCCTGCGCGAGCACGTAGCTCGACGCGTTCACCGCGGACGCGGTCAACGATGCTGTGAACCCAATGCTCATTTCGCGGCCTCCTCTTCGATGCCGGCGAACAGGTCGTCCTCCGGCAAGTGCGTTTTCACCCTGGTCTGCGCGAGCTCGAACTCCTCGGTGGGCCAGGCGTCTCGCTGGTCCTGCACCGAGCTGGCCATAAACGCGCCGGCCGGGTCAATCTGGGTGGCGTGCGCGGTGAGCGCCGCCTCGCGCTGCGCGAAGTACTCGCCGCACTCCACCTGCGTGGTCACGCGGCTCATCACGTCGGCCTGGTTCTGCTCCCAGCGCGCAATCATCAGCTCGTACGGGCTCGGCTTGCCCTGCGCGTAGAGTCGCTCCTGCAGCAGACGCATCCGCTGCAGGATAAACCCGTGGCTGTAATACAGCTTCAGCGGCGTCCACGGCTCACCCGCCTCGGGCGCAAACTCCGGATCGCCCGCTTTTTCCCAGGCCAGCATTGATACGGTGTGCACCATGATGTGGTCCGGGTGCGGGTAGCCACCGTTTTCGTCGTAGGTGATAATGATGTGCGGCCGGAATGCGCGTATCGACGCCACCAGCTTGGCCGCCACCGCCACCGGATCCTGCACGGCGAACGAACCCTCTGGCAACGGGGGCAGCGGGTCCCCTTCCGGCAGCCCAGAGTCCTGGTAGCCCATCCACTCGTGCTCGACGCCGAGTGCTTCAACCGCGCGGGCCATCTCCTGCTCGCGGACCTGGATGAGGTTGTCCATCACCCCCGGGCGATCCATGGCTGGGTTCAAAATGTCGCCCCGGCGGCCGTCAGTGCAGGTGACCACCTTGACGCGATTGCCTTCTGCCGCGTATTTCGCCATCGTCGCCGCGCCCTTAGACGATTCGTCGTCCGGGTGTGCGTGGATTGCCATCAGCCGCAAACCAGTCACGAGAACTCCAACTTTTGTAGGGGGCAGTGCTTCAACTCCGGCCCATCTTAGTACCATCAAGTGCGAAGCAATCGTTCGCTCCCGCGCCGCTAACCCAGAAGGAGAGGTCGCCGCCGTGTCCACTACCTCGAATGCACCCGCAGCACCAGGCAACGGCGGTACTTCGCGGACGCGGTACGGAGGGGGCACGGGGGCGTCGACAAGCAAACTGCCCGGGCGCATCATGGCGATCGCTGCGGTGCTGCTGGTGGGTTTTGCCATTTTTGCCGTGGCACGCGTGATGAGCGAGCGGTCCGCGCAGCCGATCAGCGCAGATTTCATTTCGCAGGAGAAGGTCGATGACTCGACCTCGCGGCTGTGGATCGACGTGACCCGCGAAGATACTGACGTGCCGTCCTATTGCATCGTCACCGCGGTGGACTACCACCACGCGGAGATCGGTCGCCGTGAAGTGGTCATCCCCGCGGGGGGCGAGGAAATGGAGCGACTCGCCGTTGACATGCCGGTGCGCGGCGATCTCGCGTCGGGGCGCGTCTACGGGTGCTCGGAGAAGATTCCGGACTATATGGATGCGGAAAGCGCCTACTACGCGGCCCGGTAGCCTGCGGGCGGTGTGTTAAGATCCGCCTGTATATTTGTACGAGTATGACCACGTAATCCGTCGGACTGGGCCCGGCCTGGGAAACAGGCGGGCTCGTTTTTGACGTATGAGGGAAGGGTTTTCCGCATGGCTGAGACGCAAAAGCAGTACATCACCCCGGAAATGAAGGACAAGCTCGAGGCAGAGCTGCAGCAGCTGATTGATAACCGCCCGGTGATCGCTGCTGAGATCAACGAGCGCCGCGAGGAGGGCGACCTCAAGGAGAACGCGGGCTACGACGCGGCTCGTGAGCAGCAGGACCAGGAAGAGGCCCGCATCAAGCAGATCTCCGAACTGCTGGCCAACTCCACCACCGAGCGCACCGGCGTCATCGAGGGCGTCGCGCACGTCGGTTCCGTCGTGCACGTGTACTACAACGGCGACGAGAACGATAAGGAGACCTTCCTCATCGGTACCCGCGCTGCATCCACCGACAACAAGGACCTGGAGACCTACTCCGAGAACTCCCCGCTTGGCGCAGCCGTCGTCGGCGCCTCCGAGGGCGATACGCGCAAGTACACCGCGCCGAACGGCCGCGAGATTTCGGTGACGATTCTCTCCGCGGAGCCGTATGATTCTGTTAAGGCTTCCACGCCGCGCGACTAGTACCACTAGCACGCAGCCTCATCCCCGCTTTATTGCACGCTCTTAGAACTAACTGAAGGATCAAACCTGTGATTTCCGTTTCCCGTAAGGCCGCGGCCGGCATGCTCGCCGTGGCAGCAGTTTCCCTCTCCGCCTGCCACCCGCCGCACCAGGTTGACTCCGCCGAGAAGGTCGACACGGCGAAGAGCCAGGACCCGGATTCGCTGGCTTCCTACGGCGCGACCCCGTCCGGCACCGCAGCTGCATCCGGCACCGCTACCGCGTCTGGCACCGCATCCGCGCAGCCGACCACTATCACGGCCTCTGACGGCACCCCCACCATCGCCAACTGCGGCGCCGTCGAGCTGGAGCGCCCGACCGAGCTGGTGCTGGATTGCACCGACCAGGGCAACTTGCTGCGCGACATCGTCTGGGATTCCTGGGAGGCCGACGCCGCTACCGGCACCGGCACCCGCGTGGCCCCGGGCCAGGAGCCGGAGGACATCGCCGTCTCCCTGTCCGAACCGGAGATTGTCAACGGCGTGCTGGCCTACACCACGATCACCGTGGACGGCGCCCAGGTGTACCCGGAGCGCGACATGTAAGTTCGCCCTCCCTCAGGACACGCGAAACGCGCCCGGCCCGCAACCTTGATTCCTTGCAAGGTGCGGGCCGGGCGCGTTTGGTATTCAGTGATTAATCATCATTGAAGATGGACAGGAAGCGCAGGATCTCGGTGTAGAGCCAGATGAGCGTCACTGCCAGGCCGAGGGCGACGCCCCAGGCAGCCTTTGCCGGTGCACCGGAACGCACCAGCTTGTCAGCCAGGTCGAAGTCCTGCAGGAAGGACAGCGAGGCGATCACGATGCAGACGAGGCTGAAGATGATGGCCATCACGCCGTCACCACGCAGCGGGTTGATACCGGTGAACATGGCGAGCAGGAAGTTGCCCAGCGCGAGGATGGCGACACCAAAGATCATGCCGGTCAGTGCGCGGTTGAAGCGCGGGGTGACGCGGATCGCGCCAGTGCGGTAGACAAACAGCATGCCGATAAACACGCCGATCGTGCCCAGGATTGCCTGGAAGATGAGCTCACCGGCCGTCCCGCCGACGAGGAAGGAGAAGCCGCCGACAAACAGGCCTTCAAACGCCGCGTAGAGCAGCGTGACGGTCGGCGAGCCAAAGCTCTTGGAAAACGAGTGGACCAGCACAGTGATGAACGCGGCGATACCGCCGACGAACGTCAGGATCATGCCGATGCCTTGGTTCACGCCCATGCACAGGGCGAAATTCACCGCGGCGAACGCGACGATCACCGCGAGGGTGATGCCGGTCTTCGACACAATGTCATCCACCGTCATCGGGCGCTGTGAGTCCTGCGGGGCCCGCGGGGCCTCAGTCTGGACGCCACCGTAGGGGGTGTGCTCGTTGCTCCCGTATCCGTAGCCCTGCTGCTGGGCCTGGGGCAAGTTCTTCAGTACCGGATTGCTACTTCGCATCTGGTTTCCATTCCTTTCCTTGTCCATCGTCCGTGTCACCTTATGTAACGCCCCACCTTCCCAGATAGTTCCCATCCGCGTATGAAGCTCACGGCACACGGGCCTAAAGTGTGAGTATGCATCTGCCCGAATGGGGCGCGCCGGAGCTGTTTTCCCGCGCCCACCAGCAACGGTTTCGCCCCGCCGCGGTAGGCGACGCCGTGCACGAGCGGCTGCTCGAGCTCACGGGGGATGCGCACCCGTTTGCTGCGCAGTACGGGGACGTGGAAATCCTGGCCTTTCGGATCAGCCACCCGGTGGACCACTACCTGTTCAGCACGTTCGGTCTGGCGCCGGTGCGCTCCTCGCTCCCGCTCGCCGGCACGCACACCGAGCTGACGCTCCGGGTTCCCGCAGCCGGCGCGCCGCTTCCCCCGGGTTGGCCCGCGTCGGTGCTGGGCCGGTTGGTCCGCCACATCCGGAGGACTGGCCGCCCCATCGAGCCCGGCCACTACTTCGACTTCCACGCGCCGGTCGCAGATGGCGCGCGGCTTTCCGCGTTCAGCTTCGTCGCGGACCCGCTGCTTGGCGTCGTCGATTCGCGCCTGGCCGTGGTCCGCTTCACCTACGCCGTGGGATTGACCGCGCGCGACCTCGAGGACGCGCTGGCGTGGGACCCGCTGAAGTTCACGGGCGTACTCGGAGACACGTTCCCCCTCGGGCTGAGCGATCCGGGGCGCGCGGACGTAGCCACGCACCGCGCCGCCCGCCGCATCGTCACCGCGGCCACCGCCCGCGAGGGATCGACCGTGGGCGCCGTCGAGTCGCGCCTGCTCGGCGTCGAGGGCACCGGGCGTATCGACGTCTCCGTCGACGGCGCCCGCGCGATCCTGCGCGCCATGCGCCACCGCCTCCCCTTCGGCAGGCCGTTCGCCCTGGTGGCAGGTCACAACTGGCTGCTGTTCGACCCCGACCTCCCAGGAGCCATCGCCGCAGAGGAGGACGGTCTGCGCGTGCCCACCTCCCCGGACGTGCGCAACGAGATCCTGGCCAAGCTGGACGCAACACCGGGGACGTACCGGCTCGTCACCGCTCCGCTCGAGTTGCACGTCGTGGATACACAGCGCTAAACCGCACTAGCATCGGTGCAATGAGCCACGAAGCAGACGCCCCCACCACCCTCATGTGGTTCCGCGATGACCTGCGCCTGCACGACAATGCGGCGCTTGCTTCGGCGCCGCGGTGACGTGGAACCGCCGCTACCACCTCACCGACATCGACGCGCAGGTCAAGGAGGCCACCGGCGCGGTTTCGCACCCCGGCTTCCTGCTCACCGAGCCCTGGGAGGTCCGCACTGGTTCCGGCACGCCCTACCGCGTATTCACGCCCCTTTTCCAAGAAGGCACAGGGCATGCTTCTCGACGCCCCTCCGTCCCCCACACCCGCCCCTGCCGTTGAGGGATTGGAGGGGGTCGAGTGGGCGTCGACAAGCGTGGACGAGCCCGAGTCGAGCGCAACGCTTGCGGCGCACTGCACCCCCGGCGACCGTATGGCACGCGGTCGCGCACCCAGAGATGGACCCCGATGCGCAACACCTCGAGCAGCTCGCCCGCTGGCAGCGCGGGGAGACGGGCGTGCCGTACTTCCGTATCTTCAATCCGCTCACGCAGCAGCAGAAGTTCGACCGTGACGGCGCGTACGTCAGCCGCTGGGCACCCGCGGTGAGTACCCCCGCCTATCCTGGGCCGATGGTGGATGTACAGGCATCCCGCAAGGTGGCGTTAGCGGCCTACGACGACATCGCGGCGCATCATTAGTCTGGTGCGAAGATCCCATCCACCTCCACCGAAAGGACATCCCTATGGGCATCTTTGACAACCGCGTCGCGCTGGTCACCGGCGCAGCATCCGGCATCGGCAAGGCCGTTACCGCCGACCTCGCCGCCAACGGCGCGAAGGTCGTCGTCGCCGACATCAACGAGGACGCCGCCCGTGCAGTCGCCCAGGACATCGAGGCGGCCGGCGGCACCGCAGCCGCGCTCAAGCAGGACGCCGCGAGCGCGCAAGAGAACGAAACAGCAGTGAAGTTCGCTGTGGAGACGTTCGGCGCGCTCCACCTCGCGGTGAACAACGCCGGTATCGGTGACCAAGTCCCGCTCGCGGAGAAGAAACTCGAGGACTGGGACCGAATCATCAACCTCAACCTCAACGGCGTCGCCTACGGCTGCCACTACCAGCTCAACCAGATGCTTACGCAGCAGGATGGAATCCCGTGCGCGATTGTCAACATGTCCTCCATCCACGGCTCCGTCGCCCGTCAAGGCGGGATCGCGGCGTACGCCGCCGCGAAGCACGGCGTGATCGGGCTGACCAAGTCCATCGCCGCGGACTACGCCGCCAAGGGCATCCGCTGCAACGCCGTCGGCCCCGGCTACATCGACACCCCGCTGCTCAACCGCCTGTCTGAGGAGATGCGCCATCAGCTCATTGCCCGCCACCCGCAGGCTCGCCTCGGTCGCGCGGAGGAGGTCGCAGCCATGGTCCGCTTCCTGCTCAGCGACGAAGCCTCCTTTGTCAACGGCTCCTACCACCTCGTCGACGGCGGATACACTGCTGTCTAGGCCTTCTAGCCCCCTCGAAAAGAAAGGTGTACTTCCCGTGTCCACTTCAGCCTCGTCACCAACCGCAGCCGTGATCGGCGCCGGGTTCGCCGGCCTCGCCACCGCCGCGCTCCTGGCCCGCGAGGGATACGAGGTGACCGTCTTCGAGCGCTTGAACGCAGTTGGCGGGCGGGCCGGGGAGGAAACCTTCGACGGGTTCCGCTTCGACATGGGCCCGTCCTGGTACCTCATGCCGGACGCGTTTGACCACTTCTTCGCGCTCTTTGGCTACCGCACGGAGGAGCTGCTCGACCTCGTTCCGCTGGACCCCGCGTACCGCCTGTTCCCCGAGTGCCAGGCGCCACTCGACGTCCCCGCGGACCCCGCGCGCGCTGCGGCGCTTTTTGAGTCCATTGAGGCCGGCGCGGGCGCGAAACTCACCGAATACCTCGACTCCGCCGAACGCACCTACGACCTGGCGTTGCGTCACTTCCTCTACACCACATTCTCCTCCCCCGCCGCGTTCCTCGCGCCGGAGGTGCGCGCCGGCTACGCCGACCTGGCCAGGTTCCTCACCACCCCGCTCGACCGCTTCGTGGCGCGCCGCTTCAGCGATGTCCGCCTGCGCCAGATGCTCACCTACCCGGCGGTGTTCCTGTCGTCGCACCCCTCGAAGACCCCGTCGCTCTACCACCTGATGAGCCACACCGACCTCACCCAGGGCGTGCGCTACCCGCTGGGCGGATTCGCCGCCGTCGTCGACGCCATCTACCGCATCGCCCGCGAGCAGGGCGTCCGCTTCCGCCTCGGCACGGAGGTCACCGCCATCACGCACTCCGGCGGCCGCGCCACGGGTGTGCGCGTTGGCACGGAGCAATTGCTTTTCGACGCCACCGTCTCCGCCGCCGACCTCCACCACACCGAAACACGCCTGCTCCCGGCGGACAAGAGGACCTACGACGAGCCCTACTTTGCCAAGCGCAACCCCGGGGTCAGCGCCGTCCTGCTCACCCTGGGGGTGCGCGGAGCACTGCCCCAGCTGGCGCACCACAACCTGCTGTTCAGCCGCGAGTGGGGCGCGGACTTTGACGCGGTGTTCGACGGCCCCGTCGACGCGCGCCCGCTGGGCGCCTCGCGCTCAATCTACGTATCCAAGCCGTCGGCCACGGACCTCGGCACGGCGCCCGAGGGGCACGAGAACCTCTTCGTCCTCGTCCCGGTGCCCGCCCAGACGGATGTTGGCGGCGGAGATGCGTACGGAGACGGGGCGTCGACAAGCGTCGAAGCGATCGCCGACGCTGCCCTGACGCAGATCGCGGAGTGGTGCGGCATCCCGGACCTGCGCGAGCGGATCGTCGTGCATAAGACGGTCGGGCCCGCAGACTTCGCGGACCGCTACCGCGCGTGGTCCGGAGGCGCGATCGGCCCGGCGCACACGCTGCGGCAGTCGGCGTTTCTGCGCGGGCGCAACGCGTCTCGCACACTGGACGACCTCTACTATGCGGGCGCGACGACGGTGCCGGGGGTAGGCGTGCCGATGTGCCTCATTTCTGCCGAGAACGTGGTGAAACGGCTCCGCGGCGATAAAAGTTCTGGGCCTTTACCTACCGCCTGACGGCGTCGATCACGTATGGTCGGTCGCATGAAACGACACACCGTAATTGCCGCGACACTGCTGACCTCGGTGAGCCTGGCGCTTGCCGGCTGCTCGGCCGATGACTCGACCAGCACCGACACGAGCGCAACGGCATCGCAGGAGTCCCCAGCGTCTGAGAGTTCTGAAAACACTGAAAACACTGGGAGTTCTGTGGAAGCTGCGTCGGCGGAAGACCGAGGCACCGGCGAGCCGCCCGCCGAGTACGGCGAGGAAGCCAACAAGGTCATCGCCGCGTTCAAGGAGCAGTACCCCACCGCGGAGGAAACGGACCTGAATGCGCTCTACGAGCAGATGGGCGGCGACGACCAGTCGATGGAGACGCCCAGCGATGTCACCGTGGATCCGCCGCAGTGCGACTTCTCCGACGAGACCAAGGTCCTGGACAACCTCATGACCAAGCACTCGAAATCCACCCTGCTGTCCAAGCCAGCAGAGATGCCCGAGGGCCAAGACCCGGCCAGCGGTCCGTCGGTGGACCTGGTCGTCGCGGAATTTGGCAACGAGGACGACGCGAAGGATCTGCTGAAGCGCAGCGACGTCTACAGCGGCGACTGCACGGACATCACGATCACGTCCGGCACCGGAGAGCAGGCCGTCTCTTCCCACAACACGTACGAGAAGTCGGACCTGAAGTTTGAGGGCGCGGACGATTCCTTCTCCGGCGTAACCACCGTCGAGGGCGCAATGTCCTACACCGGAGAGACGGTCTACGGCCGCTTTGGCAACACCGTTGTCCAAATCACCGGTTCCGGCGAGGACCCGGAGCAGGTCACGCGGCTGCTGCAGGACGCCGTTGACGCGGTGAGTTAATCGGTGCCCCCAGTGGGACTCGAACCCACACTGAATCGATTTTAAGTCGACTGCCTCTGCCGATTGGGCTATAGGGGCAACAGGCAGTCATCGTACCCTGCGCCCCCGACGCGCGAAGAATTGCCTACCCCTCCTGAGATTAAGAACATATTTTCGATTCCATCCTCTTGGTGTTGGCTCCAAAAGTAGACTCATTACCCCAAACGGTAAGCACTATATAAAGTAGGTCTCACGATGGAAAAACAACTCACCTCGGTAGAAATTTGTGCTGGAGCTGGCGGTCAAGCGCTCGGTCTTGAGCAGGCAGGCTTTCACCACCGAGCTGTAGTGGAAATTGATGATCACGCAGTGGCAACACTTCGCTCGAACCGTCCGGAGTGGAATGTAATTCACCACGATGTTTTAGAGTTTGATATTTCCCCTTACACAGACAACCTCGACCTCTTTGCAGGTGGTGTCCCCTGCCCGCCGTTCTCCATCGCGGGAAAGCAATTAGGTCAAGACGATGAACGCGATCTATTCCCTCGCGCGATCGAACTCATCGCTAGCTCAAACCCGAAGGCAGTATTGCTGGAGAACGTTAAGGGACTGGCGCAGCCTCGTTTTGCGGCCTACAGAGATAAACTCGTCAACCAACTCGCAGAGCTTGGCTACCAGTCGTACTGGGAACTCGTTACTGCTGCAGACTATCGAGTTCCCCAACTTCGGCCGCGATTCATTTTGGTTGCACTGAAAGAGGAGTATGTCGAGTATTTCGCCTGGCCAACGCCATACGAGAACCGCCTCACGGTAGGGCAGGCTCTCGAACCGCTTATGGGTGCAAACGGCTGGCCAGGCGCAAAACGCTGGGCGCAACAGGCAAACGCCATTGGGCCGACTCTCGTCGGCGGATCTAAGAAACACGGCGGACCAGATGTCGGTCCAACCCGAGCCCGAGAAGCTTGGAAGAAATTAGGCGTCCGTGGCACAAGTATCGCAGAAGAGCCTCCTCACCCGGATTTTCCAACCGATCTCTCTGAAAATTTACCTCGCCTCACCGTGAAGATGGGCGCCGTAATCCAGGGTTTTCCTCCAGAGTGGAAATGGGAGGGGGGCAAGACTGCGGCGTGGAAACAGGTGGGGAACGCGTTCCCACCACCTGTGGCCCACGCGATCGGTGTTCGAATTGCATCTGCACTACGAAAGGAGCCTCTGCAGGGCCTCTCCCCGGCCACAGCGATCATCCCTCACGCACCGTTACTCGAGGAGCTATCATCATGAAACCGCGTCCAGCTTTAATTACATCATCGCGCCGCGCCTTACATCAGCAACTTGTTGAATCAGGCACCCTTTCCATCGCGGAGACACCACTTGGCAAGATCGCATCAAACGCTGACAAGAGTCAGTCATCGTCCCGGGCGCTTTCTCTCCACGTCGCGGAACAGCTCCATGCACACACTGCCAAGAAAAAGCCTGGACAGAGCGCTGGAGCGGGCTTCGAACACATCATTGCTGAATTCCTGGAAGCAACGTTCCCCTATATGCAATCTGTGCGCCCGGGCGATTGGTCCATCCTCAATGTGGGCAGCTCACGCCGTAGAGACCATCTCGCAGTGTATGAGCCATATACGCACCTTGCGAGTTTGGCAGAAGCAATCCGCCTTAACCCCGACTTAGGCGCGTCCCTGGGCAACAACTATGTCATATCACCGGACATTTTGGTTCTCCGAAATGCAATCTCAGACGACGTGCTAAATCAAGACCGTGTCATCGTCGATGAACACACTGGAACCCTCTCCCCTGTACGCGCTGCAAACCGCGCGGCTCCCACAGCGCATGTGCACGCTGTCATCTCCTGCAAATGGACAATGAGGAGCGACCGATCTCAGAATACGCGTGCGGAAGCGCTCAATCTGATTAGAAACCGAAAAGGTCGGTCTCCGCATATCATCGCTGTCACAAATGAACCAACGATGAGTAGGATAGCTAGCCTTGCTCTGGGCACTGGCGACGTCGACATGGTGTACCACGTTGCGTTGAATGAGCTTATGATCGCGATTGAAGAGAAGGGAAGCGACGACGCCAAGGAATTAATGCATACCTTGGTGGACGGTGACCGCCTGCGTGACATCGCTGACCTTCCACTCGATCTTTCGGTCTAATTAAATGCTCAGTAACCCTGCGTCCACTTTCCTTGTACCCATCGGCGCAGCATTCGGTCTCACATTTCATAGTGGAGGTGCTCGTGGTTAGTCGCAATCCGCTATTCGCGGGCACCTGCTGCTGAACTGACTGCCGTCATGCAAGAGACGGGCTGGCGCCAACGCTTGCAGCCCTCGTATTCAGGGCATCGTCGAGGGGCGCATCCACCGCAACCTGGTTCCACGCCACCTGCGCCCTCTCGGTGCGAATACCTGCGCCACGAAAGGCAGTCCCCACGGCTCGACGTCCTAGCACAGTCGAGATGGGCTTGGCACTACTTCTGCCACGAAGCGAACGGGCGCTTCTATTCCCCGGTCGCCACCGGCTTCAATGCGGAGCATCTTCTTGGTACTCATCTCCCCGAATCGGCTGCTTACTCGCTGACCGAGATGACCTTCTTCTTGCCCTTCTTGCCCTCCCCTCCGGCAGGCTTGGGGCCGTTGACGTCAATCTCCTCGACATCGAACATGCTGGACAGGAAGTCGGCTACCCACTGGACGAGTTCCACGTCGCGCAGATTCGGGCTGTTGATGGCCTTCGACTCGCGCGGCATCGGCACCTGGAGCGTCTTCGCGGCGGCGCGGTAGTTCGCCCCCGAGTACAGGCGCTTGAGCCGCACCTGCTTCGAGTCCGGCAGCTCCACGGGGTGGAACTTGATGCGCGTGCCCTGCACCAGGATGTCGGAGACCCCGGCCTTGCGCGCCTGGTGGCGCAGCCGCGCCACGGCCATCAGGCGCGACACCTCGACCGGCATCGGCCCGAAGCGGTCCACCATTTCCTCGGTGACGCGCGCGAGGTCCTGTTCTTCGCGCGCCTCGGCGAGCTTGCGGTAGATCTCCAGGCGTAGGCGTTCTGCGTTGACGTAGGTTTCCGGGATGTGGGCGTCGACAGGCAAATCGACCCGGATCTCCTTGGGGCCCTGGTCGGTGCCGTCGACGGTGCCGCCGTCCATCATGGTCTTAAACGTTTCGACCGCCTCGCCGACGAGCCGGACGTACATGTCAAAGCCGACACCGGCGATGTGGCCGGACTGCTCGGCGCCCAGCACGTTGCCGGCGCCGCGCATCTCCAAGTCCTTCTGCGCCACCGCGATGCCCGCGCCCAGGTCGTTGTGCTGGGCGATCGTGGCCAGGCGGTCGTAGGAGGTCTCTGTAAGCGTCTTTTCCTTCGGGTAGAGGAAGTAGGCGTAGCCGCGCTCGCGGGAGCGCCCCACGCGCCCGCGCAGCTGGTGCAGCTGCGACAGGCCCATGTTCTGGGCATTTTCCACGATGAGCGTGTTCGCGTTGGCGATGTCCAGGCCGGTCTCCACGATGGTGGTGCACACCAGCACGTCGTACTCGCGGTCCCAGAAGCCCTGCACGGTCTGCTCGAGCACCTGCTCGCTCATCTGCCCGTGGGCCACCACCACGCGGGCCTCCGGCACGAGCTGGCGCAGGGTGCGGGCGGTCTTCTCAATGTCGGAGACCTTGTTGTGGATGTAGAAGACCTGGCCGTCGCGCAGCAGCTCGCGTCGGATCGCCGCGGCAACCTGCTTGTCCTCCTGTGGGCCCACGTAAGTGAGCACCGGGTGGCGGTCCTCCGGCGGCGTGGTGATGCTGGTCATCTCGCGGATGCCGGTCAGGCTCATCTCCAGGGTGCGCGGGATCGGCGTCGCCGTCATGGTGAGCACGTCCACGTGGGATTTGAGGGCCTTGATGTGCTCCTTGTGTTCCACGCCGAAGCGCTGCTCCTCGTCCACGATGATCAGGCCGAGGTTCTTCCACTGCACGCCGGTGGTGAGCAGGCGGTGGGTGCCAATGACTACGTCCACGGAGCCGTCGGCAAGCCCGCCCGTGATCTCCTTCGCCTCCTTGGCCGAGGTGAAGCGGGACAGCTCGCGGACCGTCACCCCGAAGCCGTCCATGCGTCCGGCGAAGGTGTTGTAGTGCTGCTGGGCCAGCAGCGTCGTCGGCACGAGTACCGCGACCTGCTTGCCGTCCTGCACGGCCTTGAACGCGGCGCGGACGGCTACCTCGGTCTTGCCAAACCCGACGTCGCCGACGATGACGCGGTCCATCGGCGTCGGCTTCTCCATGTCGTCCTTGACCGCGTCGATGGCCGCCATCTGGTCCTCCGTCTCCACGAACGGGAACGCGTCTTCCATCTCCTGCTGCCAGGGCGTATCCGGGGCGAAGGCGTGGCCCGGCGCGGCCTGGCGCTTGGCGTAGAGCTCGATGAGCTCGCCGGCGATCTCGCGCACGGCCGCGCGGGCCTTGCGCTTCGTGTTCTTCCAGTCCGAGCCGCCCATCTTGCTCACGCGCGGGGCCTCGCCGCCGGTGTACTTACTCAGCAGGTCCAGCGATTCCATGGGGACCCACAGCTGGTCGCCGGGCTGGCCGCGCTTGGCGGGCTGGTACTCCAGCACGATGTACTCGCGCCGCGAGTCCTCATCGCCCGTCTTGATGGTGCGCTCGGCCATCTTCACAAACTTGCCAATGCCGTGTGTGTCGTGGACGACAAAGTCGCCCGGCGTGAGCGCGAGCGGGTCGACGCGGTTGCGGCGGCGCGGGGCGCGGCGTTTGGCGCCGGCGATGTCGCCGACCCTGTTGCCGGTCACGTCCGTCTCGGTCACCACAACCAGGTTCGGGCCCCGGAACACCATGCCCGCGTGGCTGAGCGCCTGGTAGAGGGTCACGGCGCCGTCGACGGGCTCGAGCCCCGGCGTGGCGATGCGCGCGGACACGCCGTGCTCGCGCAGGCGCTCTGCGGTGCGCTCCACGGAGCCCTTCGCCGGGGCGACGAAGGCGACCTTGCCGTGGTTCTGCTGCACGTGCAGCTTCAGGGTGGCGTAGAGCTTCTCAATCTCCTTCGGGTCGCCCTTCGGCGCGGGCGCGGGGTCGAACTCGAGCGGGAGCGTCTCCGTGTCGTCCGCGGCGAACATGCCGGGCGGTGCGAAGGTCCACCACGCCGCCCCCGCGTTGCGCGCGGAAACCTCCAGCGACTCGTAGGAACGGAAGGAGGATGCGGACAAGTCGAGGCCCTCCACGGCGACGGGTCCCTCAGCGCCCATGGCGGCGGCCTCCCAGCCGGCCTCGAGGAATTCGTGGTCAGTGGCCTCCAGGTCGGCGATGCGGGTGCGCACCTTCTCCGGGGAGGTCACCATCACGATCGCGCCGGACGGCATCAGCTCCGGCAGCGCCGCGTACTTCTGCTCGGTGAGCGCGGGGATGAGCGCCTCCATGCCGTCGGCGTGGATGCCCTCGGACACGCGGGTGAGCAGCTGCACCAGGGTTGGGTTGGACGGGAACTTCCTGGCAAGCTCGTCGGCTTTGGCGGACACGGTGGCGTCGATAAGCAACTGCCTGGCGGGGAACACCTCGACGGCCGCGACCTCGTCGATGGTGCGCTGGTCCGCGACGGAGAAGCTGCGCAGGTCGGTGACCTCATCGCCCCAGAACTCGATGCGGACGGCCTGCTCGGCGGTGGTGGGGAAAATATCGATGAGGCCGCCGCGGGTGGCAAACTCGCCGCGCTTAGCCACCATGTCCACGTGCTCGTAGCCGAACAAGGAAATCCGCTCGGTGAGCTGGGAAAAGTCGTACTCGCGGTCGGCTTCGATCCGGATCGGCTCCGGCGCGGGGAGGACGGGCTGGCACGCGGCGCGCGCGGCGGCCACGATCACCCGCGGCATCTCCCACAGCACCTTCGAGCGCCGCCCCACCACGTCCGGCGCGGGCGAGAGCCGCTCGTGCGGCAGCGTCTCGTAGGCGGGGAAATGCCCCACCTTCGCCTCGCCGAGCAGCGCCTTGAGCTCTGCAGCGAGGTCCTCCGCTTCGTGCCCCGTGGCGGTAATGAGCAGCAGCGGCACCTCGCGCGCGATCGCCCCGGCCGCCCAGGCGCGCGCCTGGTCCAGCCCCGTCACATGCAGCGAATCCATCCCTACGTTGGCCACCAGCCCCTTGAGCTTGGGGTCGGTCATGGCCATGGTGAGCAGCCCGCCAAGCGCGGGCACGGTGTCCTGTGTCATTCGTCCTTCTCCCCATCCGTGGGCTTGTAGTGCTTGTCGACGCCACCTTCTCCGCCTCCACCCGCACCCGAAAGTTCACACGGCACGATGTGGGGCTGCGCTTCCAGGCCGCGGAGCCCGTTCCAGCACATGTTGGCGATGTGGGCGGCAGTGGTGTACTTGTCCGGCTGGCGCTCATCCAGCCACCACAGCGCGGTGTTGGAGACCGTGCCGACCAGCGCCTGACCGTACAACGCCGCAACCGAGTCATCTAATCCACGCTGGCGGAACGCCTGTGCTAACAGCGCGGAGACCTGCGAGGTGACGCGGCTGAGCAGTGTGGTGTAGGTGGGCTCTTCCCCCGGCGCTTGGCCGCGCACGATAATGATGAACCCGTCGGTTTCCTCCTCGACGTACTCCAGCACCGCGACCACCCCCTTCTCGATGCGCTCGCGCCACCGCCCGTCCTGGATCACCGCGGAGATCCGCGTTTCCAGCTTCTGCATCTCCACGTCGATGACGGCGCGGTAGAGCCCCTCCTTGCCGCCGAAGTGCTCGTAGATGACCGGCTTGGACACCTCGGACCGGCTGGCGAGCTCCTCCACCGAGATACCGTCGAGCCCACGCTCCGCGAAGGCGGCGCAGCCCACGGCAATGAGTTGGTCCCGGCGTTGCTTGCCGGTCATTCGCTGACGAGCCATGCGTACTACTTTACGTCCGCGCTGCCCGCACCCGTCGAGGCCTCACCGCTGGAGACATTTTCTGGAATCGCGCGCGATACGCTAGACTGTCTTCTTGTCATTCCCCATGGTGTAATCGGCAACACTACGGTTTTTGGTACCGTCATTCTAGGTTCGAGTCCTGGTGGGGAAGCTTTTTTATGCAGCGGATTCGCTAGGCCCAATGAGCAGATTCAATCCTTTTCCGACTACACTGCCATTGTTTTAACGGCTAGTCGGAAGGCCTCCCTTATGCCGCGCCCAATTCACAGCTCAACCCGGTATGTCCCTGCGCTCGACGGGCTCCGCTCGATCGCGGTGCTGTTGGTCATTGCGTACCACCTAAACCTTCCGGGCTTTGGCGGCGGGCTGCTCGGCGTCGGCGTCTTTTTCACGCTCTCCGGCTACCTCATCACGCTCAACCTGATGAACGGCCACCTGCGCGACAACTCGCTGCACCTGGGCACCTTCTGGCTCCGCCGGTTCCGTCGTCTCGCGCCGGCAATGTTGGCCACCGTCCTGGCGGTCCTGCTTCTCTCCGTCGCCTTCGACGCCGAGCACCTGCGCGACCGCGCCTTCGAGGCTCTCAGCTCGGTGTTCTACGTGAACAACTGGCACAACATCGCCACGGGGGCGTCCTATCTTGACCAGTTCAACGGGCCCGGCCCGCTTGACCACATGTGGTCCCTGGCCATCGAGGAGCAGTTCTACCTCTTGTGGCCGCTCCTGCTCTGGGTCCTGCTCAAGGTGCTGCGCCGCCCATGGCTGGTCGCCACCGCCACCGTCCTCCTGGCCGCCGCCTCCTTTGGGTGGATGTGGGCGCTGGCCACACCCGACGTGGACCCGACCCGCATTTACGAGGGCACCGACACCCGCGCCGGCGGCCTGCTGTTGGGCGCGGCGCTCGCCATCATCGTCGCTGCGCGCCGCAACGCCGGGAAGCAGGTGGCCGCTTCACCGGTGGCCGGCACGCTCGTCGGCGCAGTCGGCTTTGCCGGCATCATCGCGCTGAGCATGGTGGTCGCCCAGGAGAACATGTTCCTGTACAAGGGTGGCATCCTCCTGCTCAACGCGGCGACTGTCCTGGCCATCTACGCCGTTTTGGGCACGCGCGGCCCCTGGCCCGCGATCCTCGGCTGGGAGCCGCTGCGCTGGATCGGCGAACGCTCCTACGGCATCTACCTGTGGCACATGCCGGTCATCTACTTCATGCCGGATACGTGGCTGCAGGAGCACCTGTTCTGGGCCTCCGTGCTCACCGTCGGTTTGTCTGTGGCGCTCGCAGCGCTCAGCTGGACCCTGTTTGAAAACCCGATCCGCCGCCACGGTGTGTTCGGCCCACTCAAGGCGTACAAGACGAAGCCGCTGCAGGCGCTGCGCCCAGTATCGCTGGGGTCCACGGTGACGTTGATCAGCGTGATCGCCATCGGCATCCCCGCCCTGTTCGCCATGGATACCGGCAGCCCCGCGAAGCCGGCGATGGCGCTGCCCGACTCCGCGAAGAGCAGCGGTAACAGGGAACAGGAGGCCGAGGAAACGACCGAATCTATGACGACGACTGAGCCGGCGGCGTCGTGGAGCGACCAGGACGCCGACGTCACCACCGCCTGCGGCCAGGTCATCCACGTGGGCGATTCCACCTCGATCGGCATGTTCGACCCCGGCCAGCTCCCCGAGGGCGCGGAGACCGCGATCGACCGCTACCTGGACGCCGGGGCGAGCAGCGTCGAGACGAGCGTCTTCGGCGCTCGCGCCACCAACCAAGGGTTTAGCGGCAACGGCGAAAACTACCCGTCTGCCATCGAGTCCGTCCAGCAGCTCCAAAACATGGGCGTGCCTGATGAGGACACCTGCTGGGTGATCGCCACCGGCGTCAATGACGCGGCCAACGCGGACGCCGCCCGCTCCTACGGCTACGACACCACCGGCGAGATCGAGACCAACATTCGCACGATGCTCGAGCTTCTCGACGGCTACCGCGTCATGTGGCCGACCGCCGCCACCGGCAACCCGAGCAACGGCTTCTACTCCAACGAGAACATGCAGGAGTTCAACGACGCACTCCGCAAGGTCGCGGCAGAGCGTCGCGACGTGGTGGTCTACGACTGGGCGTCGGAGGCTCGCGGCCACCTGGATTGGTTCCTGGCCGGAGACGAGGTGCACTACAACGTCACGGGCAACGACGCGCGCGGGAAGCACTTCGCCTCAGCGCTGTCCCACGCATTCCCACAAGGCATCGAGACCAGCGACATCCCGAAGGACGCGGAGGTTACTGCGGACGGTCCAAAATCTTAAACTGGCCCATCATCCCCTCGTCCTCGTGGAACAGCATGTGGCAGTGGTACATGTAGGCGTACTCGGAGTTGGGGAGGAACGGGATGTCCACGTAGAGGCGGACCGTGGCCAGCGGCGGGATGTAGACGGTGTCGTGCCAGCCGTCCGTGAACGCTAACTCGCCGCCTTCCACGCCGAGCACGCGGAAGCGCGCGTTGTGGATGTGGAAGTTGTGGGGCCAATCCGCGTTCTCGTTAGTCACGGTCCACACCTCCGGCCCCTCCTTATCAATGACAAAGTCGATCCGGTCCATGTCCATGGACTGCTCGTTGATCTGGAACCCGTTGAGGCGGAACTCTCGCTCCACCGCTGCCTGGACATCGTCGGAGCTCACCTCCGGCGCCGCAGCGAGCGAGGACGGCAGGTCCCCACTGCTCCCGGACGCAGGCCCGGTGATTTCCAGCAGGTCGAACGTGTCGCCCAGCCCGAAGCCGTTGGCCACCTCCTCGTCCGGGAGTCCGCCGCCGTCCGGTACCCCGATGCTGCGCAGCTTCGCGGTCTTGCCCGACTCAAGGTCCAGGATGACCTCGGCGCGCTCGCCCGGGCTGAGCAGGATCGAATCCACCTCGACGGGGCGCTCCAGCAAGCCCTGGTCCGTAGCGATGACGTGGACCGGCGTGCCGAAGCTGAGGTTGTGGAACCGCATGGTGGTCCCGTTGAGCAGGCGCAGCCGCAGCCGCGACGCTTGGGCCTCCAGCTTCGGCTTCGTAATGCCGTTGATCAGCGGGGTGTCCCCGAGCAGGCCGTAGGTCGGGTCGATCGTCTCGTCCAGCTGGCCGTCGTCGGTGAACTTGGCATCCGTGATCACCACCGGGATGTCGTCCACGCCGTAGGTACTGGGAAGGCCGAGGGCGTCCGCGCCGTCGTCGGCAATCACGATGCCTCCGGCGAGGCCGCGGTACGCGTGCAGCGCGGACACCCCGTGCGGGTGCGGGTGGTACCAGACGGTGGCGGCGTCCTGTCGCACGGTCCACTCCGGCTGCCACTGCTCCCCCGGCGCGAAGGCGAGCGCGGGGCCGCCGTCCGCATCAGCGGGAAGGTGCATGCCGTGCCAGTGCACGACGGTGGGCTCGCTCACCTGGTTGCGCACCGTCATCCGCACGGTCTCGCCGTTGCGCATGTACAGGGTCGGCCCGAGGAAATCGCCGTTGAAGCCCCAGGTCTTAGTGCGCACCCCGGGCAGGATCTCAGCGTGCCCCTCCTGCGCGGTCAGCTCGAACTCACGCGCTCCCCCGACCAACCGGCCCTGGTCCAACGGCGGGATAGGCAGGGGCCGTGCCTCCTCTTTCGCCCCGCGCGGGGTGGGTTGCCCGCTCGCGCAAGCGGCGAGTACCGCCGCACTCGAGAGGACGATGCCCCGGAAAAAGGTCCGCCGATTGATACCGCGTGCCACGGTCAAAGCCTCCTGCTCAGCCGAAAAGTTTGGTGCGCCTCATTCTGCGCACGCCACCCCTCAACTCTACTATTCCCCACATGAGCAACAGCCCGAAACCGCATCAGGAGTACAACGCGCGCAGGTTCATCTGGTCGAACGGCCTGCAAGGCATCGGCGACCAGATCGTCGCCCCCAAAACGGTCCTGCCCTGGCTCTTCACGGCGGCAGGCGTGCCGCACGTCTTCACTTCTTTCCTCGTCCCGATCCGCGAGTCCGGCTCGATGCTCCCCCAGGCCGCGCTCAGCCCGTGGGTCACCTCGCAGGCGCAGCGCAAACGCGCCTGGCTCATCGGCTCGTGGGGCCAGGCGATCTCCGCAGGCTTGATCGCGCTCAGTGCAATGCTTATCGACGGCACCGCCCTCGGCGCCGCAGTCGTCGTCCTCCTCGCAGCGCAAGCGGTGTTCCGCGCGCTGTGCTCCATCGCGGGCAAGGACGTGCAGGGGCGCACCATTGAGAAGGGACGCCGCGGCCGGATCACGGGCCGCGCCGCCGCGCTGTCCGGCGGCTTCACCCTCGCCGTCGGCCTTCTCCTCTCTTTTCTCCCCAACGACTTGCCCCGGTGGGTGATCGTGGCGCTGCTGGCTGGCGGCGCGTCCACGTGGGCGTTCGCCTCGCTGGTCTTTGGCACGATCAAGGAGCCCGCCGAGGAGCCGACTCCTGCGTCCAACACCAACTGGGCGAAGGCCACCTACGGCCTGGTCAAGGGCGACCGCCAGCTGCAGAAGTTCCTCGTCGTGCGCTCGCTGATGTTGGTCACCGCCCTGTCCACCCCCTTTATCGTGGTGCTGGCGCAATCGGAGGGCGCGAACCTCTCCAACCTGGGCTCGTTCATCATTGCCTCTGGCGGCGCGGCGCTCATTGGTGGGCGCATCTCCGGCATCTGGTCCGATAAGTCGTCGAAGACGACGATGGCTTGGGCGGCGGCGGTGGCGTCGATAAGCCTGCTCCTGCTCGTCGCGAGCGCAAACCTGCTGCCCGCGGCCGCCAACGCGTGGATCATGCCGCTGGGCTTCTTCGTGGTCAACCTGGCGCACACCGCCGTGCGCGTGAGCCGCAAGACGTACCTGGTGGACATGGCGGACGGCGACCGCCGCACGATGATCACGGGGGCCGCGAACACCGTGATGGGCGTGGTGTTACTGGTGGTCGGCGCGATCTCCTCAGCGATCTCGGTGCTCGGACCGCAGACCACGCTGGTGTTCCTGGCCCTCGTCGGCTTCGTTGGTGTGTTCTCCGCCGCGAACCTGAAGGATGTCTCTGCCCGCAACGCGTAGGCGTTATGCGTTAACGTAAACAGGACGATAGTTACTCAACTCAAAGCCATACATAAGGAGCCAAGAGTGCCAAACCACTCCCAGTGCGCCGTCGTTGTGCTCGCCGCAGGCGCCGGTACCCGCATGAAGTCGACGAAGCAGAAGACGCTGCACGAGATCGGTGGGCGCAGCCTGCTCTCCCACTCGCTGCATGCCGCAGCCTCCGTGCACCCGGAGCACGTCGTCGCCGTCGTCGGCCACCAGCGCGACCAAGTGTCTCCGGCGGTGGACGAGATTGCCCAGGAGATGGACACCACCATCCTCCAGGCGGTGCAGGAGGAGCAGAACGGCACCGGCCACGCGGTCCAGTGCGGCCTGACCGCCATCCCCGACTTCGACGGCACAGTCGTGGTCACCAACGGCGACGTCCCGCTCCTGCAGCCGGAGACCCTCGAGGCGCTCATCAGCGAGCACGAGCGGGCGCAGGCCGCCGTGACGGTGCTCTCCTTGGAATTCCAGAACCCCACCGGCTATGGCCGCATCATCCGCGACGAGTCCGGCGACGTGCGCGAGATCGTCGAGGAGAAGGACGCCAACGACGAGCAGAAGGCCGTCAAGGAGGTTAACTCCGGCGTCTTTGCGTTCGACGGCGCCGTGCTGCGCGACGCGCTGACCCGCATCAACTCGGACAACGCACAGGGCGAGCTGTACATCACCGACGTGCTCGGTATCGCCCGCGGCGACGGCAAGACCGTCGCGGCCTTTGTGGCGCCCGACGCCCGCGAGCTGGCCGGCGTGAACGACCGCGTGCAGCTGGCTGCCGCCGGCAAGGAGCTGAACCGCCGCCAGGTGGAGAAGGCGATGCGCGGGGGCGCCACCGTGGTCGACCCGGCGACCACCTGGATCGGCGTAGACGTGGAGATCGGCCAGGACGTGATCATCTACCCCAACACGCAGCTGTGGGGTGCCACCTCGATCGGCGACCGCGCCGAGATCGGCCCGGACACCACGCTGACCGACATGGAGGTGCACGCCGGCGCGAAGGTAGTGCGCACCCAGGGCGAGCTGGGCGTGATCGGCGAGGACGCAACCGTCGGCCCGTTCACCTACATCCGCCCCGGCACCGAGCTGGGCGCGCGCGGCAAGCTCGGCGGGTTCGTCGAGTCCAAGAACGCGAAGATCGGCGAGGGCTCCAAGGTCCCGCACCTCACCTACATCGGCGACGCCACCGTGGGCCGCGAGTCCAACATCGGCGCCTCCTCCGTCTTTGCCAACTACGACGGCGTGAACAAGCACCACACCACGATTGGCGACTACTGCCGCACCGGGTCCGACACCATGTTTGTCGCCCCGGTGAACATCGGTGATGGCGCCTACACCGGCGCGGGTACAGTGGTAACGGAAGATGTGCCTGCAGGCGCACTCGCCATCAAGGAAGGCCGCCAGCGCAACATCGAGGGATGGGTGGAAAAGCGCCGCCCGGACACCGATGCTGCGAAGGCTGCCAAGAACGCACGCGAGAGCTAAAGGATCGCAATGACTGGATACTCAACCGAAAGCCACAAGGACCTCAAGGTCTTTTCGGGCCGCGCCCACCCGGCGCTGGCGGACCAGGTGGCCAACGAGCTCGGTATTGACCTCGTCCCCACCACCGCCCGCGACTTTGCAAACGGGGAGATCTTCATCCGTTTCGAGGAGTCCGTCCGCGGCGCCGACTGCTTTGTCATGCAGTCGCACGCGCAGCCGCTGAACAAGTGGCTGATGGAACAGCTCATTATGATCGACGCGCTCAAGCGCGGCTCCGCGAAGCGCATCACCGCGATCCTGCCGTTCTACCCCTACGCCCGCCAGGACAAGAAGCACCGCGGCCGCGAGCCGATCTCCGCTCGCCTCATCGCGGACCTGCTCACCACCGCCGGCGCTGACCGCATTGTCTCTGTGGACCTGCACACCGACCAGATCCAGGGCTTCTTCGACGGCCCGGTCGACCACATGCACGCCCAGCCCATCCTGGTGGACTACATCAAGTCCAAGTACCCGATGGACAACCTGGTCGTGGTTTCCCCCGACGCAGGCCGTGTGAAGACTGCGGAGAAGTGGGCGAACGCGATGGGCGACGCCCCGATGGCGTTCGTGCACAAGACCCGCGACATCGACGCCGCGAACAAGGTCGTGTCCAACCGCGTCGTCGGCGACGTCAAGGGCAAGGATTGCATCCTCATGGACGACATGATTGACACCGGCGGCACCATCGCCGGCGCCGTCGGCGTGCTGAAGGAGGCGGGCGCGAAGTCCGTCGTCATCGCCTGCACCCACGGCGTGTTCTCCGACCCGGCGCGCGAGCGCCTGAGCCAGTGCGGCGCCGAGGAGGTCATCACCACCGACACCCTGCCGCAGTCCACCGAGGGCTGGAAGAACCTCACGGTACTGTCCATCGCCCCGCTGCTGGCCAAGACGATCCGCGAGATCTTTGAAAACGGCTCGGTGACCACCCTCTTCGAGGGCCAGGCGTAGTAGCCCACCGCCGTACTTTCCCATAAGCCCCCGTGACCGCACGCCGGTACGGGGGCCGCAATGAATTGTGAGGAGTCCCGTGTCCGACGTAGCAACACCGCCAGAAAGCGATGGTGGCCTGCAGCGCGGCGTGAAGCAGCGCCACATGCAGATGATCGCCTTTGGCTCATCGATCGGCACCGGCCTGTTCCTCGGCTCCGCCGAGTCCATCAACTACGCCGGCCCCGCGGTCCTGCTCGCGTTCCTCATCGTCGGCGCGATCGTCTACCTGCTCATGCGCATGCTGGGCGAGATGGCGGTCGCCCGCCCGGTCTCCGGCTCGTTCGCCGCCTACGCCCGCGAGTTCATCGGCCCGCGCGCCGGCTTCATCGCGGGCTGGAACTGGTGGTTCACCACCATCGTGGTGGGCATGATCGAGCTGACCGCCATGGGCACGTTCCTCGACTTCTGGTTCCCCTCCATCCCCCACTGGCTCACAGCCCTGGTCACGCTCCTGGTCGTGGTGACCATCAACGCGGCGCGCGTGAGCGTGTTCGCGGAGGCCGAGTACTGGCTCAGCCTGATCAAGGTCATCGCGCTCACCCTCATGATTGTGCTGGGCATCGTGCTCGTCCTGGGACTGGGACCAGAACCCGCGGTGGGCACCGACAACCTGTTCATCCACGGCGGGTTCTTCCCCAACGGCGCCACCGGCGTCCTGTTCTCCCTGGTCGCCGTCACGTTTACGTTCGGCGGCATCATGTCCATCGGCACGGCCGCGGGCGAGGCGCAGGACCCGTCGAAGTCCATTCCACGCGCCGTCAACTCGGTTATCTGGCGCATCCTCCTGTTCTACCTGGGCGGCATGAGCGTCATCTTGCTCCTCGCCCCGTGGGACGAGCAAGGCTCCTCCGCCAGCCCGTTCATCCGCGTGCTCACGGCGGTCGGCGTCGACGGCGCAGCGCACCTGCTCAACCTGGTGATCCTGGTGGCGGTGGCCTCGGTGTGCAACACCATGACGTACTCCGGCAGCCGTATGCTCCGCGACCTCTCCCGCAACGGCCAGGCCCCCGCCTGGTTCTCCGCCACCACCAAGAAGGGCTTGCCGCTTCGGGCACTGCTTTTCGACGCCACGCTGATGGGCGTCGTCGTCATCCTGAACTACTTCTTCGAGGGGAAGGTCTTCGCGGTGTTGCTTGCCATCATCGTGGGTTCAGAGCTGATCACGTGGGCGTCGATAAGCTTTGCCCACCTCCGCTTCCGCGCGGGCGGCGGGCAGTCTTCCTTCCGCGCGCCGTTCTCCCCCGCTGCCAACTGGCTCTGCGCCGGGTTCTACCTGCTGGTGCTCGTGCTCATGGCGTGCCTGCCGGATTACCGCGTGGGGCTGCTCGCGCTCATTGCCTGGATCGTCGCACTGAGCGTAATAAGTGCCCTCCGGAAGCACGATGAGGTCCTAAACTAGTCAGGCATGATCCGCCACGACCTCTCATCCCTTCCCGCATACGTCCCCGGCGCGCGCGAACTCGCGCCAGGCACCGTCAAGCTCTCCTCCAACGAGTCCGCGGAAGGACCGCTGCCCACCGTGGTGGAGGCGATGACGAAAGCGCTGGACGGCACGAACCGCTACCCCGACATGGGCGCGATGGAGCTGCGCGAAGCCCTGGCCGCGCACCTTGGCGTCGACGTTGACCAGGTCGCTGTGGGCACCGGCTCCTCGGCGCTATGCCAGCAGCTGGTCACCGCCACTGCGCAGCCCGGCGACGAGGTGATCTTCCCCTGGCGCTCGTTCGAGGCCTACCCCATCTTCGCGCAGGTCGCGGGGGCGACGCCGCGCCCGATCCCGCTGGACGCGCAGCACCGCGTCGACCTCGCCGCGATGGCCGAGGCAATCACCAATGCCACCCGCCTCGTCTTCGTGTGCAACCCGAACAACCCGAGCGGCACCACGATCACCACCGCGGAGTGGGAGTCATTTATGGCCGCGGTCCCACCGCACGTCACGATCGCGCTGGACGAGGCCTACTTTGAGTACAACCGCGCCGCAGATACGCCGGTGGCTACTGAGGCGATCACGAAGTACCCCAACGTGGTGAGCCTGCGCACGTTCTCCAAGGCGTACGGCCTGGCCGGCGTGCGCGTGGGCTACGCCTTCGGCACCCCCAGCATCATCGAGGCGCTGAACAAGGTGGCAGTGCCGTTTTCTGTTAGCTCGGTGGCGCAAGCCGGGGCGATCGCGTGCCTGAGCGCGGGCGCGGAGCTGCAGGCGCGCGTCGACGAGACATGCGCGCAGCGGACCAGACTGGTCGAGGCGCTGTCTCGCTTCGGCACGCCGAAGTCGCAGACCAACTTCGTCTGGATTCCGGATGCCCCACAGGATTTCGCCGAGCGCATGGCGGAAGAACACATCCTTGTACGCGCGTTTCCAGAGGGCGTGCGCATCACGGTCACGAACGAAGACGAGACAAACGCCTGCCTGCGCGCCCTTCACCAGATATTGGAATAGACGTTCGCCTCGCTCGGGAGCGCTTCGCCGGGTCATCTGCCGCACAAGGGTGGAGCACCACTTCCGGCTGCTGTTCTACGTGCGCTACCACCTGGTACACGAGTTCGCGCACATCCTCCTCGGCCACCTCGGGCCGATGCACGACGACGCTGCTCAGCCCCAGCGCTGGACCCCCCGAGCAGCGCGAGCGCCTGTACCTGCACACCGAGATCAAGGAGAAACGGTGGCGTACCTCGTCTGCTCGCGCCCGGGCATCCGCTCCTCCGAGAGTTTGGATTGATGTCGCTGGTGGGTTACACTTTCCACGTCTCGGCGAGGGCTGTATAGCCGTTATCGGCGCGATATGTATCCAGACTTTTTCTCATGCTCGAGTGAGCAGTGATGAGCAAGCCTGCGATCACTCGACGAGCACCTGTTCCGTTCAGTGGTCGCAGGTTTTTCCTGTGGCCCGAAACTATAAAGGAGTCACATCATGGCTGTTACCCCGACCGTCATCAAGGTTGAAAAGCGCGAAGAGTTTGGCAAGGGCGCTGCCCGCCGCCTGCGTCGCGAGGGTCGTATCCCGGGCGTCCTCTACGAGTCCGGCATCGACAACGTTCACTTCTCCGTGGACCGCATCGAGATCTCCGCGATCATCCGTAACGAGGGCGTGAACGCTATTCTCGAGCTCGACCTCGACGGCGAGAAGCTGCTCTGCATGGTCAAGCACATCGACCAGAACGTCATCTCCATGGACATCGACCACATCGACGTGCTTGGCATCAAGCGCGGCGAGAAGGTCAACGTCGAGGTCCCGGTCATCACCACCGGCGAGGCTCACCCGGACGCCGTCGTCCTGGTGGAGAACGACGTCATCGAGATCGAGATCGACGCCCTGAGCATCCCGGACGAGCTCGAGGTGTCCGTCGAGGGCAAGGAGATCGGCGACCAGATCACCGCTGGCGACGTCACCCTGCCGGCGGGCGCTACTCTGCTGTCCGACCCGGAGGACCTGCTGGTCAACGTCACCTACGAGCAGGTTGACGAGGAGCTCGAGGAAGCCGCTGCTGAGGCCGAGGAGGGCGGCGCCGAGGCTGGCGCTGAGTCCACCGAGGACGAGGCTGAGTCTGGCGACTCCGAGGAGTAAACACGATATGCTGAGGGGCCGTGTCTACTTCTGATTCGCCCCTCCTCGTTGTGGGGCTGGGAAATCCCGGCCCCACCTACGCCGGCACGCGCCACAACGCGGGCATCGCGCTTATCGACGAGCTCTGCTCCCGCGCCACACCGATGCCGGCCCAACTCGCCGTGCACAAACGCACGAACACCGAGGTCGCCGAGCTTGCCGCCGGCCGCCTCCTGCCCGACCGCCAGGTCATCCTGGCGCGCACCCGGGCCTTCATGAACGTCTCGGGCGGGCCGATCAAGGCGCTCGCGGACTACTTCCGCGTTCCCCCGTCCAACCTTTACGTCGCCTACGACGAGCTGGATCTCGAGCTCGGCCAGGTCAAGCTCCGCACCGGCGGCGGGGACCACGGGCACAACGGGCTGAAGTCCGTCACCAAATCCCTGGGCGGCAAGCCCTACCACAAGCTGGCGCTCGGCATTGGTCGCCCGCCAGGCCGCATGGCCCCGGCGGACTACGTGCTCAAGCCGTTTTCTTCCCGGGAGCAGGTCGAGATCTCCATCGCCGCGGCCGATGCGGCAGATTTGTGGCGCCATTCCGTATAAATTTGTGGCATGCGCTTAGTCACCCTGAGAGTCCCCGGCCATGACCTGACCGTCGCCGCCCGCCTCGAGTCCGACACCACCGCGGTCACCTACCCAGGTTTCCCGGACGTCGGCGCGCTCCTCCAGTCGGATTCCTGGCAGGAGGGCGAACGTGTCTCGTTTTCCCACGACCAGCTAGCGCCCGTGATTCCGAGCCCAAGCAAGATCATCTGCGTCGGGCTCAACTACGCCAAGCACATCGAGGAGATGGGGCACGAGCGCCCCGACGTCCCCACCCTCTTCATCAAGTTCCCCGAGGCCCTCATCGGCCCTTACGATGACGCGGAGATCCCCGACTTCAACGCGGATACGCTCGACTTCGAGGGCGAGCTCGCTGTGGTGGTAGGAAAGTACGCCCGGCACGTGCGGGAAACGGATGCGCACGCACACATCGCCGGCTACGCGGTGATCAATGACTACACCCAGCGCCACATCCAGAAGCGCACCAAGCAGTGGCACCAGGGAAAATCATTAGAAAAGACCGCGGGGTTCGGCCCGTGGCTGGACACCGAGTGGCAGCCCGGCCCCACCCTGACCACCACCGTCAACGGCGAGATGATGCAGCAGGCCCCCACCGACGATCTCATCTTCTCCCCCGCCAAGCTCATCGAGTTCATCTCCCACCTCTACCCGCTCAACCCTGGTGACGTGATCGCCACTGGCACTCCGGCGGGCGTGGGCCACGCGCGCGACCCCAAGCGCTACCTCGCCGACGGCGACACGGTCCGCGTGGAGATCGACGGCCTCGGCGCGATCGAGAACACCACCCGCATCCTGCGGCGACAGCACGCCATGCTCGCCAGTGCGTTCCCGCCCTCCGAGTACCTCTACGAACCAGAGTCGGACGAGAGCGACATCGCGATGATGCTCTGCCACGGCTGGAGCGCCGCCGAAATCACCGCGCATTACGAGGACGAGCACAACGTCGACGCCCTTTCGCTTCTCGACGACATCCGCGCCGAATATGCCCGCTGCATCCCCTCCCCCTCCGAGGACGCCACCAAACTCGAGGCCTTCAGGGACGCGCTCGCCGACCGCGGTCTCTCCTTCTCCTTCGACGAGGGCTGGACCAAGGCCGAAGCCGCGGACGAGGGCGCGGATCGGGCCACACGCGAGGGCCGCCGCGGCTACGCCTACTGCACCACGCAGGACGTGGACGGCCTCATCCACACCGGCAAGCTCTATTTCGGGTTTGCCTCGCTGGATGCGCCGAACACCGACGCAGACGACGCCGTCGGCCAGGAGGTCGTCGACGCGCTCAGGGACGTCGGCTTCGCGCCCGAGTGGGAAGGCACCCGCGCCGCGCGGATCACCTGCAGCGGCCTCGTGTTCGAGCTGGCGCTGAGCGACTAACGTTCGCCCAGCAGGTAGCGCTCGATCTCCTTCGCCGGCGCCTCCATCAGCTCCCCGCGGTCCTTGCCCACCAGGCAGTAATCCTGATCCTTCGTCATCGGGCGCAGGTACGGGTAGATCGGCGGCATGTCGCGGTAGCGCTTGGTCATCTCGTTTTCCAGGCCGCGCGCCCACCGGCCGGAAAACGCCTTGCTCACCACGGTTCTCCGGTCGGTGCGCAGCAGCTCGCGGTTACGCTGGCTGGTACCGGCTTCATCGGACAGAAGGAAGGCGGTGCCGCACGCAATGGTCGACGCGCCCAGATCCCGCAGCCGTGCCACATCCTCCGGCCCCCGCACCCCGCCCGCGGCGATGAACGGCGCGCCGAATTCCGCCACCTCTTCGACGATGGTGTCCAGGTAGCGGGTGTCCGGAACCTCCAGCGGCGACCAGGTGCTGCGGTGCCCGCCCGCCTCTGGGCCCTGCACGATGACGCCGTCGGCGTTCCATGACTCGCCCATCGCTTCCCACGCATCCTCGATGCGGGTCACGGTCACCCACGCCTCCGAACCGACGGAGTGCAACCGCTCCACGTGCTCCGGGTCCAGCGGCCCGAAGGTGCTGCTCACAATGGGTGGCGCGGCCTCCAGGACGAGCTCGAACTTTTCTTCAAAGCCCCCGGTGACATCCACGTTCGGGACGTCGGTGCCGAGTTCGGAGGCGATGAGTTCGACGTCGATAAGCGAAGGCTCGACCTGCGGTACGAAGAGGTTCACGCCAAACGGCGGTGTGCACTGGCCGAGCCACGTGCGAGCCTGCTCGACGGTGCAGGTGCCGAGCGCGAGAAAGCCGAAGCTGACCGCGTTGACCAGCGCCGGCGTGGTTGGTCCGCCCGCCATCGGTGCGGCGACGATGCGTGGTAGGTCCATGGTTATGCTTGTCCCCGTGTTCGATTTTCTGAAGCGACTGACATCCCAGCCACCGGCCAGCCCCCACACCGAGTGGCTCGTGGTGGGGCTGGGAAACCCCGGCCCCGAATATGAGACCACGAAGCACAACGCCGGTTTCCTGGCCGTAGACCAGTGTGCCAAAGATTTGCGCCCCGCGCCGAAGTGCCGCGCACTCGTGCAGCACATTGACGACGTCACGTTTGCCAAGCCCACCACCTTCATGAACCTGTCGGGCGAGTCCGTCTCAGCGTTCGGCGTGCGGCCGGAGCGGATCGTCGTGATCCACGACGAGCTGGACCTCCCGGCGGGGAAAGTACGCGTGAAGCTGGGCGGCAACGAGAATGGGCACAACGGGCTCAAGTCCATCACGGAGCACCTGGGCACCCGCGACTACGTGCGCGTCCGCGTCGGCATTGGCCGCCCGCCGAAGGGGACGCCCGTGCCGGACTGGGTGCTCGGCCCGCTCTCCGGGAACGAGGCGATCGAGACGGCCGCGGAAGCCGCGCGCCTCGTCTGCGCCCGCGGGCTCGCCGCGGCTCAGAACGAGATCCACGGGCGCTAGATTAGGACAGCGCCTGCTCGAGGTCGTTGAGCACGTTCTCCAGGGACTGGTTCTTCTGCTCACGGGGCGCGAAGGCGCCGTCGGCGAAGTCCTCGAACAGGGAGAGCGCGACCTGGTTGCGGACGCCGAACATGGAGAAGTTCGCAACGATCTGGCGCCAGTGCTCCACCGCGCGAAGGCCGTTATCAGCGCCGTAGGACACGAACGCGACGGGCTTCCCGGCCCACTCGGCGCCCAGCACGTCGAAGGCGTTCTTCATCGCGCCCGGCACGGAGTGGTTGTACTCCGGGGTGACAAAGATGAAGGCGTCGCAAGCGTCGACCGCCTTGGACCACGCGGTGGTGGCCTCGTCCTCGTACTGCTTGTTTGCGGCGCCCGGCACCATTTCCGCGTCGAGCAGCGGGACGTTGAACTCGGACAGGTCAAGCCGCTCGTACTCGAAGCCGTCGCGCTTCTCAGCTGCGTCCGAGACCCAGCGGGCGACGGCCTCGCCGGCGCGACCCTTGCGAATGGAGCCGAGGAAAATTCCGATCTTCATAGATGCAACCCTTTTGTTGATTCGTCTACAATTTCGACTCCCCACTCTACGCCGCTCCCCGCAACATTGTCAGCCGAATCAGCGCTGCGAGAACTGCTCCAGGTCGCGCGGGCTGCCCGCCGCCACGATGCGGTCCGACGGCGTGAGCTGGGTGCCGTCGGTAAGCGGTGCCCACCCCTCATCCCGCTTCACCGAGACGAGCTGGACATGCTGGCTCCTCCACACCTCACCCAAGTCGAGCGGGCGCCCCGTCACGCACGCGGGCGCCGCCATCTTTGTCACGCCGTAGTTGGTGGAGATCTCCGCGAAGTCCTGGAAGTGCCCACCCAACAGGTGGGCCACGCGCCTGCCCGTGTCGCGCTCCGGGCGAATCACGTGGTTGGCCCCGATCTGGTGCAGGATGCGCGCGTGCGCCTCCGAGTCCGCCTTCGCCCAGATGTCCTGCACCCCCAGCTCGACGAGGTTGGACGTGGTCAGGATGGAGTCCTCCAAGTGGGAGCCGATGGAGACGACAACGCGCTCGACATCCTCGATCCCCAGTTGCCGCATCGCCTCCGGGTCCGTGGTGTCCGCGGCGAGCGCCTCGGTGAGGTACGGTGCCCGCTCGCGGACAATCTTCTCGCTGGAGTCCACGCCGAGCACCTCCACCCCGTTCGCCATGAGTTCGGTGGCCAAGGCGGTGCCGAATCTGCCGAGCCCGATGACTACGACGGGCGGAATGTCAATCGTCGCGCGGGAAAATAACTTAGCCAATGAACGGCCTTTCTTCGGGGTAGCTAAAGCGCCTATCGAGCATCTTCGCCGACAGCGCCGCCACCAGGGTGGTCGGGCCTACGCGGCCCAGGTACATGATGAAGCAGAGCACGATTTGCGACGCCGACGACAACCCCGCCGTGATGCCGGTGGAAAGCCCCGACGTTGCAAATGCGGAGATGACCTCGAAGGACACCTGGTCACCGGTGAACTGCGGGTCGAAGACACGCAGGGCCGCCACGCCAAGAGTGACCACCATGACGCCCGCGAAGCTCAGCGCGAGCGCCTGCCTGGTCACCGAGTGCGGCAGGCTCCGGTGCCCGATCGTCGTTTTTTCGCGACCGGTGAACTCGGCCACCATCGCCGCCAGCAGCACGCACGCGGTGGTCACCTTGATGCCGCCCGCTGTGCCAGCCGAGCCTCCGCCGAGAAACATGAGGACGTCGGTGCCCATCAGCGTGATCGGGTGCGCCTGCCCATAATCAAAGGCGTTAAAGCCCGCAGTCCTCGGCGACGCGCTGGCAAAGAAGGCATTGAGCAGCTTCACCCCCACCGGCATGGGTGCAAGCACGCCGGTCCATTCCGTCGTCGCGACGAACACGGTGCCGGCGACAAGCAGGAACGCCGTCGCAGCCAGCGTCATGCGGGCGGTAATGGAGATGCGGTGGACGGCGTTGGACTTCCGGCGCACCAGTCGCACCAGTTCCGCCCACACTGGGAACCCGAGGCCGCCGCCGATCAGCGCGGCGGCTAGCGGCATGAGGATCCAGGCGTCGGACGCAAAGGACACGAGGTTGTCGCTGTGGGTGCTAAACCCGGCGTTGTTAAACGCGGAAACGGCGTGGAAGACGCCCTCCCAGGCGGCGCGGCGGAACGAGTACCCGTAGCTTACCATAAGCCGCGCGCCGACGATCACCGCGATGGTGGCCTCGGCGATCGCCGTGAACCCAACTGTGAAGATGAGGGTCCGGCGGATGCCTCCGGCGGTGATGGGGCGCCCCTCGTAAGCGCCGGTCTTGCGCGCCTTCAAGCTGATGCGCCCGGTGAGCAACAGCCCGGACAGCGAGGCAAGCGACATGATCCCCAGCCCGCCGAGCTGGATGAGCAGCAGGATGACGGCCTGCCCGGCGGGGCTCCAGAAGGTGCCGGTGTCCTCGACGACCAAGCCGGTCAGGGAGACCGCAGACGTCGCGGTAAAGAGCGCAGCCAGGAACGAGGCGTGTTCCGCCCCTGCCTCCGCGAAGGGGAGCATGAGCAACCCCGTGCCGCTCAGAATGAGCAGCAGGAACCCGATCGCGGTCAGCCGTGCTGGGCCGAGCGATCGCAAGAAAAGCAAACGCTTCACAAAGGTGAAGTATAGACGCAAGCGATTCCTCCGCACTACCCCTTGGCGGCTACACTCTGCGGCATGAGTTCTCTCACTTCCGAGGCCAAGCGCCGCCGCACCTTCGCCGTCATCGCCCACCCCGACGCCGGTAAGTCCACCCTTACTGAGGCGCTGGCGCTGCACGCACACATCATCTCGGAAGCGGGCGCCGTCCACGGTAAGGGCAACCGCAAGTCCACTGTGTCCGACTGGATGGATATGGAGAAGGACCGCGGCATTTCCGTCGCGTCCTCCGCGCTCCAGTTCGAGTACGCGCCGGAGGGGCACGAGGGCGAGCCCTACGTGATCAACCTGGTGGATACCCCGGGCCACGCCGACTTCTCCGAGGACACCTACCGCGTCCTCTCCGCTGTCGATGCGGCAGTCATGCTTATCGACGCAGCCAAGGGCCTCGAGCCGCAAACCCTGAAGCTCTTCCGCGTCTGCAAGGCCCGCGGCCTGCCAATCGTCACCGTGGTGAACAAGTGGGACCGTATCGGCCGCGAGCCCCTCGAGCTTGTCGACGAGATCGTGAACGAAATCGACCTGCAGCCCACTCCCCTCTACTGGCCGGTCGGGGAAGCCGGTGATTTCCGCGGCCTCGCCCACATCAGCGACGACGGCGAGGCCGACGAGTACGTCCACTTCATCCGCACCGCCGGCGGTTCCACCATCGCGCCCGAGGAGCACTACGCCCCGGACGACGCCTCCGGCAAGGAGGGCGAGGTGTGGGACACCGCGGTGGAAGAGGTCGAGCTGCTCGCCGCGGACGGCGCCCTGCACAACCAGGAGCTGTTCGAGCAGTGCATCACCTCCCCGATCATCTTCGCCTCCGCAATGCTGAACTTCGGCGTCCACCAGATCCTGGACACCTTGTGCGCGATCGCGCCCGCCCCGCGCCCGAAGGAGGAGCGCGACCTCGACGGCGACTTCTCCGGCATCGTCTTTAAGGTGCAGGCGGGCATGGACCGCAACCACCGAGACACGCTGGCGTTCATGCGCGTGGTCTCCGGCGAGTTCGACCGCGGTATGCAGGTCACGCACGCCCAATCCGGCCGCACCTTCTCCACCAAGTACGCCCTGACCGTGTTCGGCCGAAACCGCGACACCGTAGATACCGCCTACCCGGGCGACATCATCGGCCTTGTGAATGCGGGCTCACTGGCCCCGGGCGACACCATCTTCACCGGTAAGAACGTGCAGTACCCGCCGATGCCGCAGTTCGCGCCCGAACACTTCCGCACGCTCCGGGCGAAGTCGCTGGGCAAGTACAAGCAGTTCCGCAAGGCACTCGACCAGCTGGACGCCGAGGGCGTCGTCCAGATTCTGCGCAACGACCTGCGCGGCGACGCCGCCCCGGTGATGGCGGCCGTGGGCCCCATGCAGTTCGAGGTCATGCAGGCGCGCATGGAGGTGGAGTACAACGTGGAGACCGTCACCGAGCCGGTTCCCTACTCCGTGGCGCGCCGCACCGACGCGGAGTCCGCCGACGAGTTGGGCCGCCAGCGTGGCGTGGAGATCTTCACGCGCACGGACGGCGAAATTATCGCCCTGTTCGGCGACAAATGGAAGCTGGCCTTCGTGGAGAAGGAGCACCCCGAGCTGACGATCGAGCCGCTTATCGCAGACTAGGCGCCGGAGCAGCGAGGAACTCGACCCACCGTTCCCACTCGCGCTCGAGCTGCGCCTGGCCAGCAGCGTAATTGCTCTGCAGCTTGCTGGGGCGGCGCTCAATCGACTCGGCCTGCATGTTGTCGGGGAAGAAGACCAGCGCATCGCCTGCCCGCTCGGCGGCGAGAATCTCCCGCTTGGCGGCATTGTAGCGTCCGGCGCGCACGTGTAGCGCGTTGCCGATCTCCGGGTAGCGGCGGAACATGCCCCGCACGGCCGCAGGCTGGACCAGCGGTTTCTTCCAGTAATCGCGGGGGCGGGTGGCTAAGACGACGAAGCGCGTGAAGCCGGCCCGGCGCGCGGCGTCGATGAGTAGGCCCCCGGAGGTGCCGAGGGCGCCGTCGACGTAGGGTGCGGCGTCGATAAGCGTAATGGGCATGACTTTGGGCACTGTCGACGACGCGCGGGCCGCCCTTGCCACGAGCGACGGGTCGCGCAAGAAGTCGTCCCTGCCCCAACTGACGGTGTCACCGGTATCCGCGCGCATCGCCTCCACGTGCACCTGGGTGGAGGACGCGGCGAAGGTGGCGAAGTCGAACGGAAGGAGTTGTTCCGCCTGCCCGTAGAGGAACTCGGAATTGAAGTACCCCTTGCCGCGCGCCAGTTTGAGCACACCGCCGAAGTGCGGGTGCGAGGCTAGCTCGGTAAACGCGGCGCGGGCGCGGCGCACGTCCGCCGACGCGTAGTTCAGCGCGTGTACGGCGCCCGCGGAGACGCCGCCGACCCAGCCGAACTTCACCTGCTCGATGAGACGAACGATGGCGGGTGCGGTGTACGAGTTGCGCATCCCGCCGCCTTCAACAATCAGGGCCACGTCTTGCGCATCAATCATGCGCCAAAGTTTAGGGCTGGATCAGCGATCCCGCTGGGTGAGGAACTCGCGCATCGCGGGCCACTCGCGCGCCAGCTGCTCCTGGCCCGCCGCGTAGTTGGCTTTCAGCTTGTCCACGTTCAGCTCGGTCGACTCCACCCCCATGTGCTCGGGGTAGAACACGTACGCGTCACCCGCCGCTTCCAGGCGTTTCACCTCGGCGCGCGCCGCGTTGTAGATGCCGGGGCGTGCGACCATTGCGTCGACGACGTTGGGGGTCTTGCGCAGGATGCGTCGTAAAGCGCGCTGGCGCTTCTCTGGAGGCTTGATGTAGTCGCGCGGGCGGGTGAGCACGACGAGAAAGCGGGAGTAGCCGGCGTCCTTCGCCGCTTGGATGAGGATGCCGCCCGAGGTCCCCAGCGCGCCGTCGACGTAGGGCACACCGTCGACCTCGCGCATCTTCATCACGAGCGGCAGTGTCGACGAGGTGCGTGCTGCGATATTGATCTGTTCGATGGTCTGCATGTCCTCGCGGTTGTAGGTGACAGTCTCCCCCGTGTCCGCACGGACAGCCTCGAGGTGCACCTCTTCCTCCGTGCGAAGGAACGTCTCCATGTCGAACGGCAGTTGGTCCGCGTAGCCCTCGTAGATGAACTCGCCGTTGAGCAGGCCCTTGCCGCGGACCATGGTGCGCCAGCCGCCGAACTCGGGGTTGCCCACGAAGTCGGTGAAGGATTTCTCTGACCGGTACGCGTCGCGCGAGGCGAAGTTGAGCGCGTGGCTCGCACCAGCGGAAATGCCGCCAACCCAGCCGAACTGCACGTGCTCCGCGATGAGCTTTTCCACCACCGGAGCTGTGTACGAGTTTCTGGTGCCTCCGCCTTCGAAGATGACGGCGACGTCGCGGGCGTCAATTTCCGGCTCAACAGTCATGTGCTTCATCCTAAACGTTTTCGTATCGGCGCCCCAAGGTATCACCTTGCGCACTGCGTGCAAGTTTGCATACGCTGTGCAGCATGTCGAGTTTCTTGTACAAGCTAGGCAGCTGGTCATACCGAAAAGTATGGCCGTTCCTGGCCTTTTGGATAGTTGTCCTCATCGGCGCCGGGGTGCTCGCCTCCAACTTTGCCAAGGCGCCCAACCCCTCGTTCTCCATGCCGGACATGGATTCCACCATCACGCAGGAGGAGATGAGCGAGCGTTTTGGCACTGACGCGGATCTCACGAGCGCGCCCACCGGCACCGTTGTGATCCAGGCGGAGGGTGACCGCACCCTCGCCGACCAGGACGTGATGGCAAAGGTGGACGAGATGCTCGGTGAGCTGAAGTCCTCCGACGCGCTCGCCGATACCGACGCCATCGTGAACCCCGTGCTCGCCGCCGGTGGGATGCAGCAGCAGCTGACCGAGGCAAAAACGGCTCAGGGGGTCCCCCCGGAGCAGGTTGAAAAGGACCTCGCGCAACTCTCTCCCGTGAGCCCGGACCAGAAGACCGGGACCGTGGACGTCACGTTTAACGCCGCGGCGGTCATGGACATCTCGTCGGAGCAGCGCAGCGAGATCACCGACGTGCTGGACAAGTACGACGGCTCCGAACTGCTCAACGTGCAGTACAACGGCATGGCGTTCCAGTCGCAGGAAATGAACATGACCTCCGAGCTGATCGGCCTGGCCGTGGCAGCGGTTGTCCTGCTCATCACGTTCGGCTCCTTCGTCGCCGCCGGCATGCCGCTGCTCTCCGCCGTGATCGGCGTGGGCGTCGGCCTGCTCGGCGTCCAGCTGGCCACGCTGTTTACCGACACGATCTCGGACATGACGCCGATGCTGGCCTCCATGATCGGCCTGGCCGTGGGCATCGACTACGCGCTGTTCATCGTGGCGCGCTTCCGCAACGAGCTCATCAACGGCGCCGGCCTCAACGACCTCACGCCGAAGGAACTGGCGCAGGCGCTGCGCACCATGGACAAGGGCACGCGCGCCCACGCCATGGGCATGGCCCTGGGCACGGCGGGCGGCTCCGTGGTGTTCGCGGGCTTCACCGTGCTCATCGCGCTCGCCGCGCTGTCCATCATCGGCATCCCGTTCCTGTCCACCATGGCGTACGCCGCCGCCGCGACGGTCGCACTCGCTGTGCTGGTGTCCACCACCTTCCTGCCGGCGATGCTGGGCCTTTTGGGCACCCGCGTCTTTGCGGGCCGCGTCCCGGGGCCGAAGGTGCCGGACCCGGAGGACGAAAAGCCGACGATGGGCCTGAAGTGGGCCCGCATCATCCGCAAGCGCCCGTGGGTCATGCTGCTGGCGTCGGTCGCCCTGCTTGGCATCCTGGCCATCCCCGCTGCGGGTCTCCGGTTGGCCATGCCGACCGACGGCACGGCGTCGCCAGGCACCCCGGCCCGAGAGGCGTACGAGATGACCTCGGACGCCTTCGGCCCCGGCCGCAACGCCCCCATGATTGCGTTCGTTGACGTGGCCAACGTCGCCGAGCAGGATCGCCCCGCCGCATTCCAGGATGCGCTGACCGCCTTCAACGAGACCGAAGGTGTCGAGAACGCGCAGATCGTGCAGACCACCGACACTATGGACGCGGCGCAGGTCCTCATCAATCCGACCACGGGCGCGACCGACCCGGCGACCACGGAGACGCTCGAGCGGCTGCGCGACTACCAGTCCGAATTCGCCGGCAGCACCAGCGGCGAGTTCGGCATCACCGGTGTCACCCCGATTTTCGACGACATCTCGCAGCGCCTCCAGGACGTGCTGCTCCCCTACATCGCTATCGTCATCGGGCTTGCGTTCATCGTGCTCATGCTCGTGTTCCGCTCCCTGTGGGTCCCGCTCATCGCCGCGCTCGGCTTCGCGCTCTCCATGGCCGCGACCTTCGGCATCACCGTGGCAATCTTCCAGGACGGCATGTTCGGCATCATTTCCGACCCGCAGCCGCTGCTGTCGTTCCTGCCCATCATGCTCATCGGCCTCACCTTCGGCCTGGCGATGGACTACCAGGTCTTCCTGGTCACGCGCATGCGCGAGGGCTTCGTCTCGCGCGGCAAGACCGCCGGCAACGCCACCGCCAACGGCTTCAAACACGGCGCGCGCGTGGTCACCGCCGCCGCCCTGATCATGATTTCCGTGTTCGCCGCTTTCATGCTCATCGACGAGCCCTTCATCAAGGCCATGGGCTTCGCGCTCGCTGTGGGCGTGCTTATCGACGCCTTCGTGGTCCGCATGACCATCATCCCGGCCACCATGTACCTGCTGGATGATCGCGCGTGGAAGCTGCCCAACTGGCTGGACAAGGTGTTGCCCAACCTGGACATTGAGGGCGAGCACCTGCAGCAAACGGTGGAACACCATGAACCTGCGCGAGTCTAAGAAACAGGCAACCCGCGAGGTGATTTCCGACGCCGCGGCGCACATCCTGCTGCACCAGGGGTCAGAGAAGCTCACCGTCGCCCGGGTCGCCGCCGCCGCGGAAGTGTCCCCGCGCACGTTCCACAACTACTTCGCGGACCTGGACGCCGCCCTGCTGGTCTTTGTGGAACGCACCTTTGCGGAGATCGGCGAGGATATTCGCCGCCTCCCGCCCGAGCTCGGGCTCACCGAGGCGTTCGAGCAGATCTGCGTCGACGCACTCACCGGCGACGGGGTCAAGCTGCACTCGGCGTCGACCCTGCTGCTCACCTCGGACCGGCTTGAGCTGATTCGTGGCTCCGCCTGCCCGAACGACGACCGCGAGCGCATCCTGGACCCGGTGGTCAGCGCGCTACAGGAGCGCGCACCCCAGCTGGCCCCCTTCGAAGTCCTCGTGCTACTCAGCGCCTACGGGTCCGCCGCGAGTGTGGCGTTCAAGCGGCACCTCCGCACGCCGAGTGCCGACAGCCAGGCCCTCCTGCACAAGGCGTTCGCCGCCGTGCGCGCGAGCCGCTAGTTCCGCGCGTTTTTCACCTCGCGCGCTGTCCGCGCGATCCACCGCTCCAGCTGCAGGCGCCACCGGGCGCCCTCGCTGGAGCGTGGCCGGGCCTGGATGTGCCTCTCAGAGTCGTACCCCACCTGGAGCTCCTTCGCGCGGAGGACTTCGGCGTCCACCTTCACGCCCTCCAGCAGCACGATGTTCATCACCCACACGAGCGCCAGCACCGCGATCACGGTCCCGAACGCCCCGTACGCGGATCGCACGCCGAACGTGGACATGTAGAGCCCGAACCCCCACCACAACCAGAAGCCGACGAACAGGGCTAACGACGATCCCACCGTCAGCAACCTGAACCGCCCCGGCCTCACATTTGGCGTGAAGTAGTACAACAGCGACAGCAGGATCATCGCCATCAGCACGATCACTGGCGTCCGCAAATACACCCACACCGGCAGGAACTTCTCCGTGAGGTAGGTCAGCACATCCTCCACACCGAGCGGCCGCGCCACCGGCCCAAGCACGCTGTGCACGATGCCGTCCGTGAGCAGCGTCCCGATCAGGATCGCCAGCCCACCGACGACGAGCATCAGCGTGATCAGCCACATGGTCACCCAAGTGACCACCACGTTTCGCCCTTCCGAGCGCCCATAGACCAGGTTGGCGTTGCGCGAAAAACTCCGCACGTACGCCGACGCAGACAGCAGCGAGATCAGCAGCGAGACGATCAACGCCACAGTGCTTTGCGACGGAGTGCCCACAATCGTCTCCATCAGATCCATCGCCTCTCCGCGAAGGGCCTCCGGCACGTACACCTCAACGAGCCCGTCCAGGAGCTGATCGACCGCCCCCGGATCGCGCCCGAGTAGCAAGGTCGCGATGGCGTACGCCGAGACCAGCATGGGCGCGAGGGACAGCACCGTGTAGTAGGTCAGCGTGGCGCCTCGATCCACCATGGCGTCCGTGGAAAAGTCTGCAAACAGCCGCTTGAGCACGAGCGTCCAACCAGCCTTTCCCAGCCGGTTCCTGCGACCGAGGGGATTGGGCAACGTATCTTCCGACGGAGGGAACTCCGGTTCGCCGATGCCGTAGGGCAACACGAAGTCGACGCGTCGCGACGCAATCTCAGGGCCCTTTTCGGCATCTTCCATAGTGCCAGCGTAACGGTTTTCTGCTCGTTGACCTTGTCCTGACACGGTGAAAACCAGCGCGCTTCCAGAGCAGCATTTTATGTTCGCACGGACATTCTTTGCTCATTTGTTCGAACAGTAAGTGTGCACCATATCGTCATAGTTTAGAACGCACATTCTATTTTTGCCACCGATCTTCGAACCAGTGTTGGGTGCCACGTTTATAGTGCAAGGCATGAACACTCAACAAGCCCCACCTCGCCCCTACTTCCGAATAGACAGACCCCACGACAGCGATGCGCACCTTGGCCGCAGCCTCCGTGAATCGGAGCACGCACTGTACTCGCGCTTTAGCGACGACGGCGTGAACATCGAGGACTTCGACGTGGTCGTCGATAAGCTTGCTCAGGCCACGGGCTACTCCCGCTCTGTCATCCGTTCCGCGGTGCTGTCGTATCACCGTCTGACGGATCTGCCGCGGCTGCGTGCGCTGCACAACGAGCAAAAGCTGCTCACGCTGGGGCACCTGACCGCGATCCGGCGGAAGCTGGAGGAGCTCGGTCCCGACGCCGACGCGGAGATCCTCGCCGGTATCGACGACTTCCTGGTCGAACAGTTCACGCCCACCCGGCAGAGCCAGCCGTTCCCCGACCCCGCGGCCGTCACGCGAAAGTTGCGGGCGCACATCCGGCGCATCGACCCGGCTCTGGGCTACAACCCGAAGAAGCGGAAGGAGCGCGAGGCCCGCCGGGACCACGGAGCCGAGTTCTTCCTCGAGGACTTCGGTGGGATAACAAAGGGCATGATGAACCTGACCACGGACACCGCGACACTGGCCGCCGTGCGCGCGTTCGTGCAGCAATGCGGGTTGGAGCACAAGCTGTCTTCGCACGACACCGTGGTGAAACTGCTCACCGGCGAGATCACGCCGGCAGCGAAGGCGCGAATCCAGGTATACGCGCCGAAGGGGCGCGAGGCGGGGCAGCCAGTGTTCATCCCGGGCTTCGGCTGGACCGAGCCTGACGCCACGATCGCGTTCGACGAGATGTGCGCGCAGACCCCGCCCTCCGTCGCCGACATGGACGGCGTTCGCGAAAACACGACACCCAGCTACGTGCCGACGGCAGACATGCGGGCGCTCGTGGAGGCTCGCGACGGCACGTGCATCTACCCCGGCTGCAACCACCCCGCGGAGCAGTGCCAGTTGGACCACCGCATCCCGTTCGCTGAGGGAGGGGAAACACGCGTGGATAACCTTCACTGCCTCTGCCAGAGGCACCATAACCTCAAGACCGACCGCCGCGCCTTCTACGTCGTCGACCCCGCGACCGGGGACGCCATCTGGCTGTACGAGGACGGCACATTTGAGGTTTCGGAGCCTTCCGGGCTGCTGACCGCTCAGTTGGGTGCTGAGGATCCGCGGTGGAAGGCGTCGATAAGCGAAGTGAAGCGCAGGCGCGAACGGGCCGCGGAGTTTCATGCGCGCGGACACGCGATTATGGACCAATACGAGAAAGATCAGGACATCATCGAGTGTGAATTCGCGCTGGACCAGCTCGAAGAACAGTTTGACATGCGCTTTCCGTTCCACCCGGAACCGGAATGGTGGATGGGGCTCACACCACCGGTGGATGCACCATTTCCCGACTATGAATGGGAGGACAACCCGGACAACCTGCGCTTTGACGACGCCAACATTCCGCTCCCGGAGGCCGGTTAGACTCGCACCATGGCATTTCTTGAGCGAATCCGCGCACTGTTCGCGGGCGACCCGACCCTGCCGCTCGTGGAGTACCCGGAGGAATTTGAGCGATTCGAGGTCACGCACCTGCACGTTCACACCGCGAACCTGTCCCCCGACACCGACGAAAAGATGGTGATCATCACGACAACGCCCGCCGCGCTCCCCGCTCTTCAGGAGGCGAACGGTCCGGTGCAACTTGTCGCAAAAAACGAACGTCCCGTGACGTTCGTCCCGATGGACAAGCAAGCAGACCCGCTGCTCGACCCGAACCTCGGATGGCTCATTCCAGTGACCGAAGCAACCGGTCGTGAAATTGCGACCACGCAACAAGGCCCCGGCGCGCACGAGCTGGACTCGCTGCACCTGGGCCTTGTGCTGGAGGGCGACTAGGCGGCTACACCAGCCCCATCCACTTCCAGTACGTCGCGGAAAGGAGCAAGATCAACAAGTACGCCACGATGGTCAGCGGGATGCCCGCCCGGAGGAACTGCTTCGTGGTGAACGCGCCCGTGCCGTAGGCCAGCATGTTCTGCGGGGCGGAGATGGGCAGCAAGAACCCGAAGCAGATGACAAACTGCTGGATGATGACGAAGCCGATGCCGCCATTCGGCACGTCGAGCGTCGCAGCGAGCGCGATGAACACCGGGATCAGGGCGGAAGCGAGCGACGTCGCGGACGCGAATCCCAGGTGAATGATGATGTTGAACAGGGACACGATCGCGATCGTGGCGAGGATCGGCATCGAGGAAATGCCCAGCGCGCCAAACGTCTGCTCCGAAAGCCAGGTCGCCGCGCCCGTTTTCAGGAGGAACGAGCCGAGCGAGATGCCCACCGCGAACACGATCAGCGTGCCCCAGTTGATGTGGTTCTGCGCGTACTTGAAGTCCATCACCCCGATGCCCGGTAGGAGCATCACGCCGATCGCCACGAGCGTGATCGTGGACGAGTTGATGGGGTGCAGCAGCCCCTCGGTCGCCCAGAAGAGAAGCAGGACCACGGCGATCGCAGTCAGGCGCTTCTCTGCGCCAGTCATCGGCCCCATCTCGTCCAGCTGCTGCTGCACCAGTTCGCGCCCTCCCTCAATGCGATCCACCTCGGGTTTCATGACAGCGAGCATGATGAAGTACAGCGCAATCGACATCAGCACCGCCCATGGCGCGGCCCACAGGAACCACTTGCCCCAGGACACGGTCTGACCCATCTGGTCCTCAATGAAACCGATGGCCACAAGGTTTTGCGCCGCAGCAGTCTTAATACCGACGTTCCAGATCGACACCGCCTGCACCGCAGTAATTACCAGCAGCGCCGACAGTTTCGAATCCACCGTCATGCCGAACGCGGCCACCATGCCCAGGAGGATCGGCACCACGGCGCCCGCGCGAGCGGTTGCGGACGGCACGAAGAACGCGAGGATGATAGAAATCACGATCGCGCCGGCGACAATGTGCGACGTCTTCTCGCCCGCAACTTTGAGCACGTTGAGCGCGATGCGCCGGTGCAGCCCCGTCGCCTGCATCGCCGTGGCCAGCGCCAACGCGGCCGCGACCAGCGCCACCGCGCCCGACGAGAAGCCCCCGAGCGCAATGCTCAGCGCCGGGCCCGTACCGAAAATCTCGCCCGGATTTTCCGGATCGGGCGACAGCCCCACGAGCATGGCAATGAGTCCGATGATCAGCACCGAACTGACCGGGTAGCTCACCGCCTCGGTCACCCACATGATCACGGCAAACGCAAGCATTCCGAGCGCGATCTGCCCCTGCCACTCGATACTGTCAATGGGGATCAGCAGCACCACGATGAGCGCGATAAACGCAAGGAAAAACGAAATGAGCTTCCCCTTGCTCATCGACGCCCCCTCGTCACCCCCTCCCCGCGTCACCGTTCCCGAATCCGCCGTTTGGTGCGGTTTTGCTGGTTGAGTTGCAGCCGATGCCACGAGAGCCTCCCTACCGAAAGTGGTGTTATAACCAATTCTAACCAGGGAAATTGGGCGAAACAAAAGAATACAAACGGTCAGGACCGGGCACTACCAGGCATTAAAACGGAAGCATTCCCGCAGACCAGGCGCCGCCCGCGATGAGCGCGATCACGCCGCCGAGCGCCGCGAGTACCGCGATCACAATGTCGGTGGTGCTGGACCCCCGCCCGGGCTCTTGAGATTGCGTGTCAGTCGGCGTCTCCGTCGGCCCAATCGGCGCACCCAGCTTTGCCTCTGCGAGCTCGCGCAGGGTCTTCGGGGCATCCGGGTCCGCAAGCACTTCCTCACGCACCTGCTTCGCCTCTTCTGCAGAGTAGTCCAGGAGCGACAGGTCGTAGTGCTCGGCAAACACCTCCTCACCGTCCTTGTTGCGCACCGCCACGTCGAGCGGCATCGTTGCGCCCTTGAGGTGCTGCACCCCGGTGATCGGGATGTCGAAGGTCGCCGACGGCGTCTCCGCCAGCTGGCCGGGCACGCGGATCGTATCCGAGTAGTGCCCGCCGGGGTACGAGACGTCGACGGTGAAATCGTCCAGGTCCAGCCCCAGGTTCCGGAGCTGGGCAGTGACGCTGTTGTCGTTCCGGGAGGTGACGATGGAGTTTGTGGAAGCGTCGAAAAGCCTGAAGCCCGCCTGGCCCGCGTTGTGCTCGGCGGCCGCGATCTCCAGGTCCCGCACGAGCATATGGTCGTGGGTGACCACGGAATCGTCCGCGCCGACGGTGGCGTTGACCTTCCCAATGAACTTGCCGCCCAGGTCAAGGTGCTCCCAGTCCGGGGCCACCTCGTAGGCCCCGGTGTAGCAGGTGTAGTCGCCGCAGTGGGGGTCGTCGCCATTGCCCTTGGCCACCGTGTCGCTGTAGTCAAAACGGGCGAACTGGTAGAGGTAGTTCATCACGGACTCGTAATTGCGCAGCAGGTCAGTTGTCTCCACACGCGTGTCCGACAGCGCGGACCCGGTGTGAGTCAGGCCCAGATTGTGGCCGAACTCGTGCAAAATCGTGTTGCGCACCTGGTCCTGGCCCGTAAGCCCCTCATGCTTCGCCACGTAGAACACCGAATCGCTCACCAGCCCCATGCCGGTGGTGTAATCGTCCTTGGCCAGCTGGTCGCCGATGATGCCGACGCGGAAGACGGACTCGCGCGGACCGAGGAGCCGGTCGCGGTCAGCGGCCAGGCGGGAGTGATGGTCGGCGTCCTTGAAGTAGTACGGCTCGAAGTCCTCGGTCGCGCCGCCGTGGCTCTCCCCGTAGTTGGGGATGTTGTTGAAGAGGCTGCCGGCATCAATGTGCAGGTTGATCCCCTGCCGATCAAAGAGGTCGACGAGCTCCAGGAGCGAGCTTCTCGACGGCCTGTACACGTTCGCATTCGCCGCATTGCACGCCGCGAACTCGCCGAATTGCTCCGCGCTCACGCCGAAGCGCTGCTCGCGGTCGCACCCCAACGTCTCCCATTCGGACTTCGCCCAGTTGAGCTGCAGATACAGGTCGGGCCGGTGCGGGTCCGCGCCCCACGCCTGCAACGGGAACTGCTCCCCGCTCGCGGTGGTGAAGCCCTGGCGCTCCCACGCGTCCGGAAGCCCGTCGCGGTCCGAATCCACCGCGGATCCCTGCGTGGCGATGTCCATGGTCATGCTAGCGTGCAGCTTGCCCTGCGCGGGAACCGCCCGCTCCCAGCGCCCGCGCTGGAACGCAGCGCCATCCGCGCCCACGCGCCCGACCTTGCCCTCGGCTGTGGTCGCGGCCTTGTCGGCCGCGACGCCGGACGACGTGGGGTCCTTGTAGCGCAGCGTCGTCTCGTAGCCGCCGTCCTGCGGGGCGATCACAAACGCGCCGTCCCGGAAGCTCGCCCGGTCCTTGTCGTAGGCGGTGATGCGCGAGTTCATGTCCACGCTGAGTTCGCGGTCCTCGTTGCGCAGGTTGGTCAGGGTGACGTCGACAGCCATGGACTTCTTGCCCACCGTGAACGTCCGTTCCACCTTCACGCCCTGGGACGCGTCTTCGTGCGTCAGGGTGACCACATCTGCGCCGCCTTTGGCCGATGTGTGCACCCTCGTCGCACTCGGCAGATAACGGACGCTGTCGCCGTCGGCACGCAGCGCGACGTCGAAGCTGCCGGCCATAATCCCCGCCACGGAATACGGGTGCTCGAACGTAAACGTCGTAGTGCGACCCTTCGAGATGTCCATTACAGCGAACCCCTCGTCGTCGGCGCTGGGCGTCATGTGGACGCCAAAGGGCATGTCCTCCACGCCCGCAATCGCCGGGCTCGTAGTCCCCATCGCGACCATCGCCGCGGCAATCGCGGCGGCCCCCGCTCCCCTCAAGTTCACCGGGCACCCCCGGAGAAGGTGGTCCACGCCCAGTTGCCCACGGCTCCGGCGACAGCCATCGCGACCATCACCACCGGGATCCACCACGCCTTGCTGAAGTCTGCGCTTTGATCCGGTGCGTCCGCAGTCAGGGTGACGGTTGTCTCCTTCCCGTCGACGCGCAGCTTGACCGGGTACACCGCACCGCGCATCGCGTCCGACGGCACCGACGCCTTCACCGCTCCGTGCTTGTCCACGGCGACGTCGGCACCGCCACTATCGACGATCACCACATCCGCTCCCCCGCCAGCAAGGATTTCCTCCTCCTGCCCCGGTCGCAGCGTGTGCTGTTGGGGCGCTGATTTCGGTGCCACCCGGAGGCGCACCGGGGCCGTCGACTGCGAGCCGTCCGAGTAGCTCACGCGCACGTTGACGTCTGCGTCCTTGGCCGTGTCTGACGGAGCGGCGGAGACGGCGCCCGTCGCTGGATCGACGGAGATGGCCCACCCCTTCAGCTCCGGGTTGTCCGCACGGCGCCACACAAACTGAGCGTCCGCGGGAACGCCAGCGTCACCGGTCTGCTCCACCGTCACCCGCTCCCCTGGTGCCGCGGCGAGCGTCTCCCAGCCGGGGTGGAACTGCTCCGCGGTTGGCAGGTCGCTGACCTGGAAGACGGCCGTGGCCTCGGCGGTGGCGCCACTGGGCAGGCCGACTTCCAGCGGCACCGTGACCGAGTCGCCCGCCTTCGCGCCCGACGCCGCAGTGTCTAGCGTGACCTGGCCAGTGTTGACGTCCACCCACGCGCCCTCCGAGACGGTGTGAAACGTCATTCCCCCCGGGACCGGCTGGCTGGAAAACTCGCGCCCCTGGTGCCAGATGGTCACCGTCGGTGCCGCGCTCCGCACCTTGCTCCCTACCCGTACCTGCGTCACCGGGTACGTCACGTCTTTCGGGTCCTGCGGTCCGGTCACGCGCACCGGAATGGTCTCGACCTGCCCTGCCGACGTGCGCACAATGAGGTCGTGCACCCCCGGTTGCTCGTTCGCCGGGGGCATGGCCTCGACCGTGCCGTCGGTGAACACCTCTGCCCACTCCGGGCCGTCAATGCGCTCCACGGTGACCCCGCTCTCGTTGCCCGTCACCGTCGGCACCACGGTCGCGCGGCTCCCCGCGGAAACGTTGAGTGCATTCCACGCGTAGTCGACTGTGCGGCTCGGCCCCGGGATCATCAGGCTCGATTCCAGGTCTGCAGTGAGCTCGATTCCCGACTGCGTGTACTCCTCGCCGTCCCACGTCGCACGGTAGGCGTACGTGCCGACCGGGACTTCTAATGATACTCTGCCCGCGTAATCGGTCGTGGCCTGGAACGACCCGCCGCTGCCAGTGAGCTCGACGTCGACGTGTTCAAGCGGCCCGGCCGGGGTTGCAACCGTCAGAGTGTAGCGGGCGGTGTCGGCCGCGAGCGCCGCCGGGGCGACCAAGGCGGTGGTGACCGCCGCGCACGCCACGATGGGAGTCGTTGTCCAGTTCATTATTCCGCCTTGCGCTGTTGAGCTTTGTTGAAGAGTTTAAATGAGGCCGCTCGCCCACGCCGCCGCTGCACCACCGGCAATGGCCAGCAGGAGGAGCAGCGGCACGACGATGGCCGCCGAGCTGCTGCCGCTTTCCGGCTTGGGCGTTGCCTTGGGGGCTTGCACTGCCTTCGTGGTCGGTGTTGCTTTGGTGGTCGGCGTGGTCTCGTTGTGCACCTGCGCGATCGCCGGGCTCGACTTCACAGCCCCGCCCATCGGCGTCGAGTCGGTGTTTGAGTCCTCAGCAACCGGGACGGCGAAGCGGTCCTCGAAGGTGGTGTTGCCAAGCTCATCGGTCGCGCGGACGTCGAGAGGCAATGCCGCCGGCTCCGTGGGTGTGACGGGTACGGTGATGGTCGTCGTGTTCTTGCCGGAGCGAACGCCGCCGAGCACAACGCGCTGGGTGTTGCCGCCGACGGCGACCTCGTAGCGGTGCAGATCCAGGCCCGGGTTCGTGAGCTTGAGCGTCACCTCGCCGCGCTTGCCGCTGGTCAGGTCGCCTTCGTCGGTGACCTCGACCTCGACGCGGTCACCGCTCGCGTCGGCGCGCTCCATCTCCTTGTCCAGCTTCTTGAGCGCTGCGGTGTCGACCTTGCGCGCGTCAACGCCCGCAGTACCGACGTGGCCGCCGAGGCGCAGGGAGTTAATAAGCAAGTTGTCCCAGTCCGCGGGGACGCGGTAGTCGCCGCGGTAGCAGTTCACGCCCGAACGGTTGCACTCCTCCGGGAGCGGACCGCCGGACACGGCCTCCACATCCGAGTAGTCGAAGTAGGAGAACTGGTACAGGTAGTTCATCACGGACTTGTAGTTGGGCAGGTAGTCAGATTTTGGCACCTTGCCCTCAAACTTCAACGAGCCGTTGTGGTTGAGGCCCAGGTTGTGGCCCAGCTCGTGCATGATCGTGTTGCGCAACTGGCTGTCTTCGGTCATGCGCTCGTGCTTGGCCACGTAAAAACCATTATCGCCCATGAGGGAGATGCCAACCGAGTAGTTGCTCGGGTTCATCTGGTCACCGATCACGCCGACGTGGAAGACGGAGGCACGCTGGCCCAGCAGGCGGTTGACGTTGTCCACCATGCGCAGGCCAGGGATGGAGTTACTGAAGTAGTACCGCTCGTATCCCTCGGTCTGTCCACCGTGGCGGGTGTCGTAGTTCGGGATGTTGGAGTAGGTCTCGCCAGCGTCGATGTGCAGGGAAACGCCGTGCTCATCAAACTTGTTCGCCAGCTCATCCAGGATGTGGCGGGGCGGGCGGTAGGTCCGGGTGTTCGCGGTGTCGCACTGCTCGGCGTCCGGCGTGTTCAGGCAGCCGAGCTTTTCGTACTCGGATTCCATCCAGTTCAGCTGCAGGAAGACATCGGGACGGTGCGGGTCTGCGCCCCATTCGTTGAGGGGGAGCTGGGTGCCGTCGTCAAGCGTGACGCCCTGTTCCTCCCACTGGTCGGGCAGGCCGTCCCGATCGCTGTCCACGGCGGAGTCCTGCGTGTCAAAGGTGATCGTTGCCTTTGCCGTGAGCTGGTCGCCGGGGTCGACCGAGCGGAACCAGCGGCCACGTTGGAACTGTGCGCCATCGGGGTCGACGTAGCCGACCTCGTCGGTCGCGGTGGTCGCATTGAAGCTGTTTGCCACACCGGAGAAACCGGGGTCTGCGAACTCCACCAACGTGTCGTAGCCGCCGTAATCCGGGCCGACGGTGAAGCGTTCGCCGTCGAAACTGCCGGTGAGCGTGCGGTTGGTGTTGATGGAATTGGTCAGGTCCAGCTGGAAGTAGGCGTCCTCGGAGCCCTGATTCGTGGCGGTGACCTCGACCGTCATCTCGGTGTCGGTGGTGCGCACGACCCGCTCGATTTGCACTCCCCTCGCGGAGTCTGCGTACTGAGCAGTTGTCACCCGCGCTCCCCGCTCATCCTTCGTGGTGACTGGCGCGTTGTCCGGTGCCATGATGCGGGCGCCGTTGACAAGAATATCGGTGTACAGCGTGTTCGACTGGGTACCCGCAACTGAATCCTCGTCGTGGTGGGAGAACTGCGTCAGGCGGGAAGCGTCCACTTTTGCCTCGACGGCACCGGCGACCGCGGGCTGCCCGCCCACGACGAGCGCTGCACCGAGCGCGACTGCGATGCAGCGTGATGCCAGCTTCCTCATGCGGCTGCTCCTCAACATTCTTACCCTGACCATGTATGCGCCGATGCATAAAAAATATTCACGGTCGATACATGAGCCAATGCTTATCAGTTCAGTTCTGGTGTCAACTGCTTAAGCTACCCCAAAACCGCAGATTAACAACTCCCCTTGCTCCAAAACCGCGACCAATCGCCAATTCATAGACACCGGTACATCAGATGTCCGAAAGCTTTCGCAGCCTGTTGAACAATCCTAGAGTGCATATTATTCACCGAGGAGTGTCCTATCAGATGAGAAGCTGTAAGGCTAATTCACACAATCAGTATCCTTTTCTCAGAATTGAGCCGGCGTTCGGCCGTTAACTAGCACAAGTCAACATTTCTTCATTAAGGTTCGGCTTGGGCATCCTCTTAGGCCACGTGAATACCTTAGCCGGGACAGATATGGACAATTCAACGCTTGTCAATAATGCGCTTGCCCCGCAGTGCAACGCGGGACAAGCGCATTATTTTTAGTGATTTTTACCACACTTGGCGCTAGATGAGCCCCTGACTCAGCGCCCACCCGGCCCCTGCAGCGGCAATTCCGCCGAGTGCAAGCAGCACGGCGACTACGATCGCAACTGCAGAAACGGGCTCCTCCTGCTGCCGGGCCGGCTTCTCCGCCTGCTTCTCCGTCGGCGTCTTCGTGTTCAGTTTCGTGGCCGCTGCCGGGGCGCGATCTGTCACGCCGTCCAGCTTGGATTTGGCCATCCGTTTCACCTGCGGCGAGGCGTCGGACTTGAGCACGTCGTTGAGCACGCGCTCCGCCTCCTCAGCGGTGTAGTCCAGCACCGAGAGCTCGTAGCGGTCGGTGAAGACGCTCTCGCCCGAGTGGTTGAAAATCTGCACGTTGACCGGCAGGGTCGGGCCACTGATGCTGTTCGCGTTGCGGATCGGAATCCTCACCTCGCGCTCCGAGCGCTTGTCCTTGATCCCGGCGAGCGTGATCTCCTCGGTGTAGCGCTGCCCGCCCGGGTAGTTGGCCACCAGCGTGAACCGCTCCGCGTCGGCGCCAAGGTTGCTGATGGTGCCCGTAGCAAAGTTCTCTTCGCTGGCGGTCACGATGCCGTTGTCGCCGCTTGCAGTGGTGTCCATCTGGAAGCCGGCCTTGCCCACGTTGGCAACGGCGGCGTTTTCTGCCAGCTTGCGGGGAGTTTTTTCGGACTGGTCGTCGTCGTCGTCAAGCTGCCCGGAGCCCGTCGTCACATTGCCCTGGCCGATGTTAAAGCCAGGCAGGTCCAGATTGGACCAGTCAGCTGGGATGGTGACGGACTGCTCACCGCACCCGCCGCCCTTGACGCAGGCGTTTACCCTCGCGTCGGTCGGTTCCTTGGCGTAGTCGAAGTAGCTGAACTGGTACAGGTAGTTCATCACGGACTTGTACTCCGGCACGTACACGTCCCCCGAGAGCGGGTTGTCGGGCACCTCGGGCCCTGAGTGCCCCAGGCCCAGCGTGTGTCCGAACTCGTGGAAGATCGTGTTGCGAAGCTGCTCCTGCGTGGTCATGTCCTTGTGGTCCGCAATGTAGAAGGCGGAATCGCGGACGAGCGCGACGCCGGAGGAACGGTTCCCCTCCGCCATCTTGTCGCCGATGATGCCAAGGCGGAACACGGCCTTGCGGGGCCCAAGCAGGCGATTGCGCTCGTCGAGCAGGCGCTGAGCTTGCGACTTGTCCTGGAAGTAGTACTGCTCAAAGCGCTCGGTCTTCCCGCCGTGGGGCTCCTCGTAGCCCGCGAGCGAGGCGCTCTGGTAGGTCTCGCCCGCGTCGATGTGCAGCGCAATGCCCTCCTTGGCAAAGACGTCCTCCAGGTCGCGGAGGGTCGAGGTGGAAGGGCGGTACGAGTTAACGTTGGCGGTCGCGCAACCGGCGAATTGCTCGAATTCTTTCACCGTCGGCGCGAAGTCGTCCTTGCGCGCGCAGTTCAGGGTCTCCCACTCTGCCTGCATCCAGTTGAGCTGCAGGAACAGGTCCGGGCGATCGGGATCGGCGCCCCAATTCTGAATCGGCAGTTCGGTCCCGTCCTCCAGCTTCAGGCCTTTGAGCTCCCACTCGTCGCGCAGCCCGTCGCCGTCCGTGTCAATCGCGGACTCTTGCGCCGCCACGCTTACCGACGCCCGCGCCTCCACCGATTCTCCAGGATCCAGCACCTCGATCCACTCGCCGGCCTGGAGCTTCGGCGTCCCTTCGCCGATCCCCTTGCTCTGCTCCTGCGTCAGCTGCTCGCGGGTGCCGGAAAAGTTCGGGTCTGTAAAGGACACGGTGGTGTCGTACCCCTCGGACTCTGGCCCCACCTTGTAGGTGTCCGCCTTCGTCTCGCGGGCGCTCACCTGATAGGGGTTCTGCAGCTCGTTGGCAAGCTCGATGTCCACCTGGCGGCGCTGCTTGCCCGCGTTGCGCGCCCGTACGTCGACGTCGATGCGGTTCCCATAAATACGGAAGGTGCGCGTGATCTCGACGTCCGAGCGGGCGTCCGTGTAGGTGTAGGTGATCACGTCCGCCCCGCCGTCCTTGCGCACGTCGGTTGACGCGCCCCAGTTGGGTGCGAGGTTCTTGCCATCGATCCAGATGTTTGAGTACACGGTGAACTCGTGAATACCCACCGCGGCCGCAGGGTGGACGTAGGCGAGCCGGGCGCGGGAGTCCTTGCGGACCTCGCCGTCGATCCGCCCCTGCTCGGCGTTGGGGGTCTCGCCGTGGACGCGCACGGAGATTTCTCGCTGCTCCGTGGCGGCGGAGGCCTGCGGGACGGCGACGCCTCCGAGCGTGAGGGACGCGCACAGGGCGATGGCAACGGTTTTCAGGGAAGTATGCATGGTATTCACCTTTTAGATCCGGATCCCGAACTGTGAGAGCATCCGACGAATGTGGTCTTGGTTAACGAACGCGGCGTAGCCCACCCCGCCAATCGCGGCGAGGAGGCCGAGGACGATGGGCACCCAGTTGTACCCAGACGATGCGCCCGACGGCGCGTCCTGCGGGGTGGGGGTCACGGTTTGCAGGGCCGGGGCGTCGGCCTCGACATTCTTGATCCGCTGCGAACCGTCCGGGTACGAGACCACCACTGGAACTTGCACCGACTTCTTCTTGGTGACGGTGTCGTCCACGTCGACCGAGAGCTCGCCGGTGCGCTTATCGACGCTCACGTACCACCCCGGCTCGTTGAACTTCTCAGAGAGACCGAAGGTGGTCCCCTTCGGCGCGGTCGCGGTGCCCTTGCTGTCCTTGCTGTCCTTGCTGTCACGGCGTGCTTGCGAATCGGTGGTGACCTTTAGCGGGAGCAGCGCGGTAGTGCCGTCCGGGTACTGGGCGCGAACGCGGACGGTGTACGTGGCGTTGGCGGGCGCGTTCGCGGGAACATCGGCGCGGACCTTGCCGGTGCGCTGGTCAACGTCGACGCGCATGCCTGCGTCGTCCATGAGGACGAAGACGGTGCCCTCGGGGACGGAGCCCTTTGGCTCCGCGGTGACGGCGCGGCCCGTCTTGGCGACGGTTGCTGGGTATGTCAGCGTGGTGCCCCGCTTCGGCGCCGATGCGGTAGCCACGCCGATCCTCGCGGTGATGGTGCGCTCCGACCCGTCCGGGAAGCGGACCCTCACCGGGACTTTGACCGGCTTGGCGTCGGCAGACGGGGCGGTGACGTCGAGCGCGCCGGTGCGCTCGTTGACTCCGACGACCCACCCGCCAAGTCCAGCGTCCTCGTCGAGCGCGTACTCGGTGCCGTCCGGCACGCCCTTGGAGGTGTGCGCGGTGATCATCGTGTGCTGCCCGGGCCCGACCAGGACCCCGGCCTCGTAGCTCGGTGCGAGGCGGTCCGCGATCGGGGACTCGACGATTTCAAACGGGACGATCGCTTCGTCCTCCGACCCATCGGGGAAGGTGATGGCGACTTTCACCTTGATGGTGCTGCCGGGTTTCGCGTCCTTCGGCACCTTCAGCTCCACGCGGCCGTCGCTAGTGACGGTCGCGTTCGGGTTTTCAATGATGCGGTACCCGGTGCCCGCCGGCAACGGCTGCCAGCCGTACTTCTCCGGGGTGATCGTGCGGGTCGCGGCCGGCTTCGGGCTGCTGGCCCGCTCCCCCGCGCGGACGGTGCGCGGTTCGTAGGACACGTCGTACAGCGCAGCCTCAGACTGCGGCTTCCCGACCGTGATGGTCACAACGTTGTGCCCTCCGGTGGAGTTGCGGATCTCCGCCGTGTACTTCCCCGGGGCGACATTTGCCTGCGGGGCTGCTGCGACGGTGCCGTTCTGGTCGACGGTGATCCAGGTGGCGTCGAGAAGCGGCTGCCCGTCTTGGCGGGTAACCCCATCCACGACGAAGGTGACGCCTCTGCCGGCGGCCTTTTGGGGGTTCGCGATCTCGATCTCGCCCGGGCGGACCTCGATGTCGCCCCAGCCGAAGTTCTCAACCGGTGCGAGCGTGGGCTTGGGTGCGGGCTTCTTCGTGGTGGGGGTCGGCTTGGGTGCGGGTTTTGGCGCCGGCTTCTTCGTGGTGGGAGTTGGCTTGGGCGTGGGTTTTGGCGCGGGCTTCTTCGTCGTGGGAGCTGGCTTGGGCTTTGTGGTGGTCTTCGGTGTGGTCTTCTTCGTCGTGGGAGCTGGCTTGGGCGTGGGCGTTGGCGTTGGTGTGAGCTTGACCTCGAGCGCCTCAGTCTCATTGGGCGAAACCACTACGCTCGTAGTGCTCGCTGTATAACCATCCGCAACCACGTCGACGATGTACGTACCCGGGACAAGGCCCGCGGCCACGAACAATCCCTCGCTGTCCGTGGTGGCGGCAACTGCCCGGGCCGGGTCGTCCTCAGGGTGCACCTTCACCATGGCTCCGGCGATCGGGGTATTGCGGTCCGAGACGACCACCCCGGACAGCGCGCCGGGCAGCAGATTGACCTGAACGTCCGCAGACGCCGTCTCGCCCGGAGCGACGGTCACCCCCTGGTGCACGCCGCCCTCGATCGTTTCTGTCGCGGACACGGAGATGTTGTACGGGCCCGGTTTCAGGTCAGGGAACTGGAACCTCCCGTGTCGATCCGTGACGGTTTCATGCTGGCCGGTGCGTACTTTTACCCCGGCGACGGGGGTGCCGGAGGAATCGACCACTTTGCCGGTAATCGCGCCCGGTTGCGCGGCGACGGTGATGTCCCCCGCCCGGTTGCGCTCGGTGGGCTCGACCCTCACGCCTCTGCTTTTAGGCAGCGTGCGCGTCGAGGCTCCGACACGGATTTTTTGTTCCCCCTCCGGCACGTGGGTGAGGGTAAACGTTCCGTTGGCGTCCGTGGTGGTTTCCAACTCGCCGATGGAGACGGGGACGCCCTCGACGGGATTCTGGTGATCGTCGATCACGCGGCCCGTCACGCCGATGGGCGTCAGCTCGATCGGGGTCGGAGTGTATTCCTGGCCGCTCGCCACGGTGAGGGAAACTGGCTGCTCGGCAAAGTACCCGTCCAGCGTGCCCGACTTGATGGTGTAGGTTCGGCCTGGTTCCACGTCGGCGAAGGTGACGGTACCGTCCGCGTCGGTGGTTTGGGTTTGGAGGGTTTTGCCGTCGGCGCCAACAAGCGAGACCTCGACGCCCTCGGCCGGCTCGGCGGAGTCGGCGCGCACCACCTTGCTGTGGATGGTGGCGGGCTGCGCGTCGAGCGGCTCTGCAAACCCGCGGGCGCCGACGGATGAGTTGTATGCGCGCCAGGGCAACGTGTCCGCGCCAGCCGCGTTGCTGATGAACAGCGCCTCCGCTTGGCCGATGGTCACTGTCTTGGGCAGGGTAATGTCCAGCCATTTGTAGCCGCGGGCGTCCTCGAACCCGTAGCCCGTCAGCGCGCCGAAGTCCTCGGTGACCTTTCCGTTCGTCTTCAGCTGAACCTGATATTTCTCCTCTGCGGGGAAGAACCGATCCACGTTGGAATAGCGGCCCGTTGGCGTTGGGTAGTTCGGGTTCGCTTCCCGGTCAGGCAGGAAGTACATTCGCACGGACCGGACCGATTTCGACTCATAGTCGCCATCCTCGAGTTTGAAGAACCCACCCCAGCTCCGTCGCGCGTTGATGCTTTGATCATCCGTCGTGGCGTAGAGCGCAAACCCGGCTGCCTCATCAAGCACGTCGGCCGCGTGCGCGACCGGGAGCAAGGTGGGCGGCACGGCGACGACACCGGACGCGAGACAAGCAACGACTGTGGCTACGGCGAAATTACGGCTCCGAAAACCCCGCACCATATCAATTCCCAGACTTTCCTTGAGGGCAACACAGGTAACTCCATTAATTTAACTACAGATATGCCTAAACTGCACGTTTGCGGAACGCGGGCCAAATTCCGCGCGAGCGGAGTCGTTTTACTCAGCAAAGGAGGCGCGTGCTGGGTATCGTGAACCGGAGGTGTCGGCGCGCTCAGCGTCGACAAGCTTTTGCATGTGTTGACGGAAAGGTTGTTCGGAAGTGAAGATTGCGGTTCTTGGTGGGGATGGATTCTGTGGCTGGCCGGCCTCGTTGCACCTCTCCGACCTCGGCCACGACGTGGTGATTGTGGACAATCTGTCACGCCGCGCCATCGACGAGGAACTGGGCGTGACCTCCCTGACCCCGATCGCTTCCATTGAGGAGCGCCTGCAGGCGTGGAACGAAATCTCCGGGCACACGATCGGCTTCCGCCATCTCGACGTCGCGCAGGACTACGAGGGGCTGCTCGCCTTCATCCAGGAGTTCCAGCCGGATGCAGTGATTCACTACGCCGAGCAGCGCGCCGCGCCGTACTCCATGAAGACGCCTCGAGCGAAGCGATACACGGTAGATAACAACGTCAACGCGACGCACAACCTGCTCGTGGCCATCGTGGAATCCGGACTGGACGTGCACGTCGTACACCTGGGCACCATGGGCGTCTACGGCTACGGCACCGCCGGGATGGAGATCCCAGAGGGCTACCTGGACATCAAGGTGGACACCGAGGACGGCACCACCGTGGAACAGGAGATCCTCTACCCCACCAACCCGGGGTCGGTCTACCACATGACCAAGGTGCTGGATCAGAACATCTTCGCCTTCTACGCCAAGAACGACGAGCTGCGCATCACTGACCTCCACCAGGGCATCATCTGGGGCACCCACACCGCGCAGACGCAGCGCGACGAGCGCCTCATCAACCGCTTCGACTACGACGGCGACTACGGCACCGTGCTCAACCGTTTCCTCATGCAGGCCGCCGTGGGCTACCCGCTCACCGTCCACGGCACCGGCGGGCAGACGCGCGCCTTCATCCACATCCAGGACATGTGCAAGTGCATCCAGATCGCCCTGGAGAACCCGCCTGCCAAGGGCGACCGCGTGAAGATCTTCAACCAGATGACGGAGACGCACCGCGTGCGGGACCTGGCGCAGCTCGTCGCAAAGCTCTCTGGCGCCGAGGTGCAGATGGTGCCGAACCCGCGCAAGGAATCCGCCGAGAACGAACTACACGTGAAGAACGACACCTTTATCGGGCTCGGGCTCGAGCCCACCAAGCTGGCGGAGGGCCTGCTCACCGAGGTCGAGGACGTAGCACGCAAGTACGCCGACCGGGCGGACCGCTCGAAGATCCCGGCGCGCTCGCTATGGACGGCGAAGCAGACGGCTGGCGTCCCCACCGGCGAGCAGTAAGCGCATGCGCATTGCGATAGTCACCGAGGTTTTCCTACCGAAAATCGACGGGGTGGTCACACGCATCACCCGCCACCTCGACCAGCTGGCAGAAATGGGGCACGAAGTCATCATCTTCGCCCCGGGCAACCCTCCCACGGAGTATGCGGGATTCGAGGTCGTGCCTATCCCCTCGCGGGCACTGAAGGTTTACCCGGAGGTCAAACACGGCATGCTCGGGCCGAAGGCGTTTCGTCGCCTCCGCGAGTTCAACCCCGACATTGTGCACGCAGTCAACCCAATCTGGACCGCTGGCTGGTCATCGCTTGTCATCTCGCGCTTTTTCCCCATGCTCGCCTCGTTCCACACCGACGTGCCGGAATACTGCGTCAAGCTGGGGATTCCGTGGGTCAAGCCCATTGCGAAGTGGGGGCTTCGCACGTTCCACGGCCGTGCAGCAATCAATCTGGTCACATCCGGTCCGATGATGGACAAAGCTGCTGAGTATCGCATCCCCAACGTTCGCCTGTGGCCGAAGGCCGTCGACACGCAGCGCTTTACCCCCGAGGCTCGTTCAGTGTCGATGCGCGAGCGCCTGGGCGGCGGCCCGCTCGTAATGTTCGTTGGTCGTATCTCCGCGGAAAAATCCGTCGAGCGCTGCTTCCCCATCATGGAGGAAGTCCGCAAGCGAGTTCCTGGTGCGCGTATCGCGTTCGTGGGCGAGGGCCCGCTTTACGACGAGGTACGTTCCAGCCCTCCCGACTGGGCCGTCTTCACCGGCTACCTCTCGGGGGCCGAGCTCGCTGCCGCCTACGCTTCCGGCGATGTGTTGTTGTTCCCCTCCACCACCGAAACGCTTGGCTTCGCCGCACTTGAATCCTTCGCGTCGGGCCTTCCGGTCGTGGCTGCCAACGCCGGCGGCCTGCCCTTTGTCATTGACGACGGCGAAACTGGCATCCTTGTGGATCCAGATGCGCCGGAAACCACGTGGGCCGATGAAATTGTGCGCGTGCTCCAAGACGACGCATTGCGCACCCAGCTTTCCACCGCAGCCCGGGCGGAAGCGCAGCGCTGGACGTGGCGAGCTTCCTCAGAGCAGGTGGTCGATTACTACGACGAGGTTATTCGAAACGCAGGACGGTAACCTCGGCGGTCTCCCCGCCCGCGTATTCGCGGGATTCCGTCGCTGTCCGCACTCTCGCCGAAGGATCAATGTCCTGGTAAGGGTCCACACCCGGACCACAGGCATCAACGTTGCGCGGGTCGAACCACTCGATATTTGCGCGGCCGTCTGCGATCACGCCGATGCCGGAGGCGGTCTCCCAAGCCTGGACATCGCCGTCAATGCCGGGCACGTCGTCTGGGTTGAAGCCGAGGCGCTGCGCTTCGGCCTTGTCCGTGTACGGGCAGAATACGTACGCCCGCTCCACTCCCGGCCCCGCCACATCCGCGACGGTGAAGTCTCCGGCGAGCGCGGCGTCCTGCAACCCCATTTCGGTGCCGTGCGCACCGCAGCCGGCCAGCGCGAACACGCTGGCAACGGCGGCGAGCTTACGGCGCATGACCCTAGTTACTTGATCTCTTCCGGAGCCTTGCGCTCCGGGTAGATCTTCGGGCGCACACCCGCGATCTCCTCCACCACGCGCACCACCTGGTGGGAGTAGCCGTACTCGTTGTCGTACCAGACGTAGAGCACCAGGTGATTGCCGGAGGCGATCGTGGCCAGGCCGTCCACCACGGAGGCGTGCGTGGTGCCGAGCAGGTCCGTCGAGACGACCTCGGGCGACTGGATGTAGTCGATCTGCTGGCGCAAGTTAGAGTCCGTGGACACGCGACGCAGGAAGTTGTTGACCTCCTCCTTCTCCACCTCGGTCTCCAGATCCAGGTTGAGCACCGCCATCGACACATCCGGGGTGGGCACGCGGATGGCGTTGCCCGTCAGCTTGCCCTCAAACTCCGGCAGTGCCTTGGACACGGCCTTGGCAGCCCCCGTCTCGGTGAGCACCATGTTCAGGCCGGCGGCGCGGCCGCGGCGATCGCCCTTGTGGAAGTTGTCCGCCAGGTTCTGATCGTTCGTGTACGCGTGCACGGTCTCGACGTGGCCGTGCTTGACCCCGTAGCGGTCATTGATCACCTTGAGCACCGGCGTAATGCCGTTCGTGGTGCAGGACGCGGCGGACAGCACCTTTTCGTCGCCAATCATGCCCTCGTTGATGCCGTAGACAATGTTCGGGATGTCCCCCTTGCCCGGCGCGGTGAGCAGGACGCGGTCGACGCCCTTGGACTCGAGGTGCTTGGACAGCCCCTCGCGGTTGCGCCACGCGCCGGTGTTGTCCACCACGATCGCGTCATTGATGCCGTAGGCGGTGTAGTCCACCTCAGCCGGATCGTTGGCGTAGATCATCTGGATCGGGGTGCCGTTCGCCCAGATGATTTCCTTTTCCTTATCCACGGTGATCGTGCCGTCGAACGCGCCGTGGACAGAGTCGCGGCGCAGCAAGGACGCGCGCTTCACAATGTCGTCCTCGCCCTTCTTGCGCACCACTACGGCTCGCAGACGCACGCCGCCGTAGGCAGCCTCGCGGGAAATGAGGATGCGGGCGAGCAGGCGACCGATGCGCCCGAAGCCGTACAGGACAACGTCGCGAGCCTGCAGCTCAGAGGAGGTCCCGACGACCTCGGCGAGCTCCTCTTCCAGGAACTCGCGCAGATCCTTGCCATCCGTGCGGGAGTAATTCTTTGCCAGGCGGCCCAGGTCGATCGACGCGGTGCCCAGGTCCATCTTGACCAGTTCCTTCAGGATGGGCAGCGTGTCATCAAGTGGCAGTTCGCGCTCGACGATGCGGCGCGCGTAGCGGTGCGCCTTGATGATGTCGATGTCCGTGGCCCCCAGGAGCAGGCGGCCGTAGATAGACGTGACCGCGTTGTGCTCGCGGTGCAGCTGGCTGATCAGCGGGAGCATCTCCTGCGCGAGGGTGAGCTTGTGGTTCCAGTCAGCGGCGGGGGTAGTTGATTGTGTCACTGTAGTCCTCAAATACGGTCGTTGGTGTACGAATCATGTTCGGTTCGGGGGCATTCCGAAGACCCACATGCACCCCTATATTAGCGCGCCAGGCCGCGCGCGATGACGAGAGTTCGCCCTAAAGAAAACCGCGTGTCACCTAGGCATTCTCTGGCGCACACATCACACCATTAATTGGTTCGGTGTCAGTTTCCGCGCACACCCCGGTTCGTACTTTCGCTCAGAGAGGGAGTTCCTGCGGTGCCAACACCGCTACTTCGGCGTAGCATGTCTGCCATGGATTTGAGCTCGCAGCTGAACTACAACATGCATTCCGGCGCGCAGGACCTTCGCGACGCCCTTTTCACCCCGACGACGGAGATCCTCCCCGTATCGTGGCAGGCCTCCCTCGACGACCTGAGCTACTCGGTCATCGGCCTGTGGGACTCGATCGTCCGCGCAGTGGAGACGTTTCTGATTTAACCTCCCCTACTTCAGCACCGCCCTGTACTTCTCCGGCGACGGCTGGGGCGCGAACGACGGCGCCTGATCCTTGTCCACCAGCACCGCGCGCACACCCTCCGCAAAGTCCGGCTCTTCGCGCATCAGCTCGCCGAGCACGCGCTCGTTGTCCAGGGAGCCGGCGAGGTCTTGGTTGGCGTTGGCGTGAAAAAGCTCGGCCGCGGCGACGAGCGCGGAGGGCGAGGCCTGCGCGGTAAGTTCGCGGACCTTGGCGCCGAACTCGCCAGCGGCGTCGAGTCGGCCCTCAATCTCGGCCCACGAGCCGGCGAAGACCTCCTCGATCTGCTCGTACCACCGGGCAAGCCCGCTCTCGCCGGCGGGGAGGGCGAGGACGTCAAGGGCGGTGACGCCTTCGTCGATAAGCCTTTCCACGAGCCCCTCGAGCGTCTCCACCTTGTGCGAGGCCAGGCCGAGCGCGAGCATGTCGTCCGCGGTCATGCGGTAGCCGGTCAGCCCAAGGAACTTCCCGAGCGCGAGCGACGGGCGCGCCGGCAGGTGCTGCAGCTTCCAGGATTGACCCACGTCCGTGATGTAACCGATGTTCATCTCCGGCATGGAGGCGAACGCGTCCTTGTGCACCACCAGGTGCGAGCCGAGCGCTGAGATCCCCATGCCGCCGCCCATGTCCACGCCGGAGACCAGCGCGATATACGGCTTGGGGTAGTTGGCAATGTAGTTGTTCATCTCGTATTCCTCGGCGAAGAACGCGCTGATCTCCTCGGCCCTTCCGGCGAGGACGCCCTCGCGCGCGTACTTCACGTCGCCACCCGAGCAGAAGTGCTTGGAACTCGAGCAGACGATCACCTGCGTGATCGCCTCGTCGGCCTCCCACGCGCGCAGCGCCGTGTAGATGCCGTGGATCATCTCTCCGTTGAGCGAGTTCAGGGCCTTCGGCCGGTTGAGCGTGATGATGCCCGTGGTGCCGCGGACATCGATGTTGAGCAATTCGGTGTTCAAGGATTCAGTCATACCCCCTAGTGTTGCACATCACAGCGAATGCGGGTGTGGAGACAGCGGGTATGGTGTGAAGAATGAATGCCCCGCGCTTGGTTGCCCTGGATATGGACGGAACGCTTCTCACCCCCAGCGGGGCGATCCCCGAGCACTTTTGGCACACGCTCGACCGGGCGCGCGCCGCCGGCATCACCGTCGCCCCCGCCTCCGGCCGCCAGCTGGCCACGCTGCGCTCCATGTTTGCGCGCAACGAGCCCGACACCTTTATCGCGGAAAACGGAGCCGTGGTCCAGCACCTGGGCGAGATCGTGTCCGCCGTCACCATGCCGGAGGACACCGTGCGTCGCTTTGTCGACGCCTTCCCGCACGCCCCCTTCACCGCCCACCCCGTCATGTGCACGCCCGAGGCCTCCTTCACGCTCGCCGACACCCCCGCCGAGGTGCAGCGCGAGGTGGACAAGTACTACCTGGCCAACGCGCAGATCAGCACGCTTGCCGACGCCCCCGCGCACCGCATCGTCAAAATCGCCCTCTTCGTCGACGGCGACGCCGAGTTGGACGGCCTGCCCTGGGTCCGGGAGACGGTGCCGGAGCTCGAGGCGCTCGTGAGCTCCAAGCACTGGCTGGACATCATGCCGCCGGCCGCGTCCAAGGGCGCGGCGCTCACCGCGCTGGCGGCAACCCTCGGCATCGCGCAGGAGGACACCGCCGCGATCGGCGATTACCTCAACGACCTCTCCATGCTGCAGGCCGCCGGCACCGCCGTCGCGATGGGGAACGCGCACTCGGACCTCAAGGCGATTGCGCATGAGGTCATTGGGACGAATGGGGAGCACGCGGCCGTCGATAAGCTTGCCCAATGGGCCAAATGATCGACTTCGCACAACCCGCTGACCTCGTCGCCCCGCAGTTGCTGGGGTGCCTGATCACGCACCGCGGCGTGACGGTGCGGCTGACCGAGGTGGAGGCCTACACGGGCGCGAACGACCCGGCCGCGCACACGCACCGGGGGAAGACCGCCCGCAACGCCGCCATGTTCGGGCCGGGCGGGCGGCTGTACGTCTACCTGTCGTACGGGATCCACCTCAACGGCAACATTGTCTGCGCGCCGGAGGGCGACGGGCAGGGCTGTCTCATGCGCGGCGGCGAAGTCATCGCGGGCGAGCCGCTCGCGCGGAAGCGACGGCAGCGGCCTGATCGCAACCGGATTCCCTTTGCAAATCTGGCGCGTGGTCCAGGGAATTTAGGGCAGGCGCTGGGGCTCGAGCTCGCGGACAACGGGACGCCAGTTGAGCTCACGCCGCGAGAGACGGAGCCGGAATGGGTGGCCGGGCCGCGCATTGGTATTAGCAAAAACGCGGACGCCCCACTCAGGTTCTGGATCCCGCGCGACCCGACCGTGTCCACGCCGCGCGGGTACCCGAAGCAGTAACGCTACTTCTTCTTCTTTTTGCCCTTCTTGTGCTTCTTGCCGGGCTTTTCCGACTCAACGCGGCGCTGCTCCAGCTTCGCGGCGGCGTCCGGCACGTAGCGGAACTCCTCGCGCGGGGGGCGCTCGTAGTCGGTGATCTCCGGGCGCTCCGGAATCTCCGGCAGGTCCACCTCGACGTGCTCGTAGGGCACCGTGGACAGGAGGTGCGAGATGACGTTGATGCGCGAGCGCTTCTTGTCCTCGCTCTCCACCGTGTACCAGGGCGCGGACGGGATGTCGGTGTGGATGAACATCTCGTCCTTCGCGCGGGAGTAATCCTCCCAGCGGGTGATGGACTCCAAGTCCATCGGCGAGAGCTTCCACTGGCGCAGCGGGTCCTCCTTGCGGGACTGGAAGCGCTTGTATTGCTCCTCGTCGGACACCGAGAACCAGTACTTGCGCAGCATGATCCCGTCTTCTACCAGGAGACGCTCGAAAATCGGGGCCTGGTGGAGGAAGCGGCGGTACTCCTGCGAGGAGCAGAAGCCCATCACGCGCTCGACGCCGGCGCGGTTGTACCAGGAGCGATCAAAAATCACGATCTCGCCCGCTGCTGGGAGCCGCTCGACGTAGCGCTGGAAGTACCACTGCCCCTGCTCGCGCTCGGTCGGCTTTGGCAGCGCCTCGATACGGCACGTGCGCGGGTTGAGATACTGGGTGATTCGCTTGATCGCGGACCCTTTTCCGGCAGCGTCGCGCCCCTCCATCACGATGACGAGGCGCGCGCCGGTGCGCACGACCCATTGCTGCATCTGCACAAGCTCCGCCTGGAGTCGCACGAGCTCCTGCTCGTACGCCTTTTTGGAAAGCTTCGGCGGCTTCTTCGCCGCATGTTCTTCGCTCATGTCTTTCACCGTACCCAGGATGAAAGCTGCCGAGCAAAATGCTCAACCTAGCGGTTGACCTTGAACTCCGCCATCTCGTCCCACTCGGTCTTGCCCTCGATGAGCGTGTTGATGATGGTCGGGGTCTCCTTCAGGACCTTCGGGAACAGCTCCTGGGCGTCCTTGAAGTGCTGCGAGTTGACGTGCGCCTCAGCGGCGTCGTCCTTGAACGCCTCAACGAGCAGGTACTCCTTCGGGTCATCCTCGGAGCGGTACCAGTTGAAGAAGAGGCAGCCGTCCTCGGCGCGGCTGGCGTTGGTGAACTCCGACACGACCTCGCGGAAGTTCTCTACGTGCTCATCAAGCGGCTTGAATCGTACGTTAATCAAAATCATGTGGACCACCGTACCCGGACTTGGCGGATGGGGTTGCGCGCCAATTGTTCAACAACTCTGCGCTACGCTTGTCTGCAATGTACGCGCTCGCGCTCGGCCCGGTGCATAAAAGGGGGAGTTTCCCCTCCTCCACCCGGCTGTAGCGAGTACCGTAAATATGTTGTCTTCTTCCCCACCTCGAGCCGGATGCCATGCTTGCCCAAAATGTTGCCGCCGAAGTTCGCCGCGCCATCTCGCGTGGCGAGTTTTCGCCTGGCCAGAAGCTCAACGAGGTAGCGCTGGCCGAACGTTTCGGCGTCTCGCGCAACACGCTGCGCGAGGCGTTTGCCATGCTGACGTCGGAGGGGCTGTGCGAGCGACTTCCCAACCGCGGCGTATTTTTGGCCACCCCCTCCCCCGAGTTTGTCACGGACACCTACCGCGCCCGCGCCGCCATCGAGCCCGCGGCGTTGCTGTGGGGCGAGCACCTCGACATCGAGCGGCTCACCCTGCTCAACGAGGAAGCACGGGAGGCGATCGCACAGAACGATGATGACCTCGTCTCCGCGATCAATCAGGCGTTCCACCACGTCGTCCTCTCCGCGATGGGGTCCAAGACGTTGGGCGACACGATGGACCAGCTCGACGCCTTCTTGCGCTTGGCCACGCTGCCGATCGTGCAGCAGCAGCCAACGTTTCACCGCCAGTTCATTGACGTCAACGAGCATCTCGTCGAGCTCCTGCTTGAGGAGCGCCGGCAGGAGGCGTCCGATTACCTGCAGGAATCGCTGGAAGAGCAGGGGCGGATGGTCAACGAGCTGATTGCCAAGATCAACAACGGCGAACCGATTTAGCCCACCGCATACGTGGCGGAGTATAACTGTGTCAGGATCTGCCTGTGGCCCACGAGCTAGCACCCGCCTCGTGTGAGCCGCACCATGCATTCCGTCGCCCACGTTCAATGCTTCAGCTGTGAGAAGGGATGCCGCCTGTGAGCACCACCATTGACCTCAACGCCGACCTGGGAGAAACCACGGCCGGCAACCCCGTCGCCGACGATGCGGCCATGCTCGGCATGGTGTCGAGCGCCAACGTCGCCACCGGCTTCCACGCCGGCGACCCCCACACCATCGCCGCGACGCTGGCCGCCGCCGCGGAACACGGCGTTTCGGTCGGCGCCCACATTGCCTACCACGACCCGGCCGCGTTTGGCCGCCGCTTCGTGGACTACGAGCCGGGCATGCTTGCCAGCGAAACGCTCTACCAAATCGGCGCCCTCGACGCACTCGCCCGCGCCCAGGGCCTGCAGGTGCGCTACGTCAAGCCCCATGGCGCCCTCTACAACGCGATCGTGCACCACGAGGCGCAGGCCAAGGCGGTCATTGACGGCATCAAGGCATTCGACCGCGACCTGCCCGTCATGCTGCTCCCGGGTGGCGTGGCCTGCGACATTGCTGAGCGCGCTGGGCTGCGCGTGATCCGCGAGGCCTTCGCCGACCGCGGCTACAACCCGGACGGCACGCTGGTGTCGCGCCGCGAGCCGAACGCGGTGATGCACGACCCCGAGCAGGTCGCCCAGCGCGTCCTGCAGGTCGCCGCAACCGGCTCCGTGACCGCCATCGACGGCACCGAGGTGCAGGTGCAGGCCGAGTCCGTTTGCGTCCACGGCGACTCGCCCGGCTCCGTCGAGCTCACCCGCAGCGTGGTCGAGCGACTCGGCCAGTCCGGAATCACGATCGCGAGCTTCCTATGAGCGTACGCATCACCCCGGTAGGCACCCGCGGGCTCATGGTGGACCTGCCCGACCTGACCACCGTGATGAACTGGCACGCCTTCCTCAAGGCGAACCCGCTGCCGCGCCAGACCGACGTCATCGCCGCGGCCCGCACCGTGCTCCTCACGTTCGACTCCCCGACGGCGACGCGAGAGGCGGCGGGGAGGTTGGCGTCGATAAGCCCGAGCTCCGCCGAGCAGCGCGCACCCCGCGACGTGGAGATCGCAGTTCTTTACGACGGCGCCGACACCGCCTCCCTGGCCGAATCCCTGCACATGAGCGTGGACGAGCTGATCGCGTGGCACACCTCCACGACGTGGGTCGCGGCCTTCGGCGGGTTTGCCCCCGGTTTTACCTACTGCGTGCCGGAGGACCCGGCGCGGGCGCTGAGCGTGCCGCGGCTGACTTCCCCGCGGACCGAGGTTCCCGCCGGCGCCGTGGCCGTGGCGGGCGAGTTCTCCGCGGTCTACCCGCGCACCTCGCCGGGCGGCTGGCAGCTCATCGGCACCACGCACACCCCGATGTGGGACTCCGCCGCGACCCCGCCAGCGCTCGTCGCGCCCGGCGACCGGGTCCACTACCGCGCCGTTGACGCGCTCGAGGACGCGACCGAGACGAGCCACCACCACCTGGCCGCGCCGCCGCGCCGCCCCATCTTTTCCGTGGAAGACCCGGGCATGCAGACCCTCTACCAGGACCTGGGCCGGCAGGGCAACGGCAACCTCGGCGTGACCACGTCCGGGTCGGCGGACCGGGCGAGCGCGCGTGCCGCCAACGCCGCGGTGGGCAACAAGCGCAACGCCACCCTGCTGGAGAACATCGGCGGGCTGACGCTGACGGCGCTGGCTGAGACGGTCATCTGCGTCACTGGCGCCGACGCGGACGTGACGGTAGGCGGCCGCCCCGCCCTGCTGGCCACGCCGACGATCGTGCCCGCCGGCGCGGAGGTCGTCGTGGCGCCCGCCCGCCTGGGGATGCGCACCTACATCGCGGTGCGCGGCGGGCTCATCGCCGACACGGAGCTGGACTCCGCCGCGACAGACATGCTCTCCGGGCTCGGTCCCGATCCGATCCGCGCGGGTGACACCATCGCCATATCGCTCACGCGACCCCAGTCCGCGAACGCGCTGCTGTCCAACCCACTGCGCGTGCGCAAGGAGGGCGCGACCACCACGGGCACCGTCCGCGTGGTGCTCGGGCCGCGCGACGACTGGTTCAGTCCCGCGGCGATCGAGCAGTTCCTCTCCACCACCTACACCGTCACCGCGGAATCCAACCGCGTCGGCCTGAGGCTGGACTCCGAGCAAGGCCTCGAGCGGGCGCGCACCGAGGAGCTTCCCTCCGAGGGCATGGTCGCCGGCTCCGTGCAGATCCCGCCGTCGGGCCAGCCCGTCGTGTTCCTGCGCGACCACGCCGTCACCGGCGGCTACCCGGTCATCGCCACGGTGATCAACGAGGACGTCGACATTGCCACCCAGCTCCCGCCCGGGGGCACCATCCGCTTCGAACTGTTTGAGGAAAAGAATGACTAACGCCACCCCGCACCAGCCGCTGACCGCCGTCCTAATTGCCAACCGCGGAGAGATCGCCGTGCGCATCGCGCGCACCGCCCGCGACCTGGGCATCCGCTCCATCGCCGTCTACTCCGAGCCGGACACCGGCGCGCTGCACACCCAGGTGGCGGACGAGGCCTACCTCCTGCCGGGCAAGACCTCGGCGGAGACGTACATGAACATCCCGGCGCTGATCGACATCGCCTACCGCGCCGGCGCGGACTGCCTGCATCCCGGGTACGGCTTCCTGTCCGAAAACGCCGACTTCGCCCGCACCGTCGAGGAAGCGGGCCTGCGCTGGGTGGGCCCACCGCCGGAGGCTATCGAGCTGCTGGGCGACAAGCTGTCCGCCCGCGCGCTCGCCGTCAAGGTCGGCGCGCCGCTCGCGCCCGGCACCGGGGAGCCGCTGGAGACCTGGGAAGAGGCGCGCGACTTTGCCGCCGAGCACGGCATGCCCATCGCCATCAAGGCGGCGTTCGGCGGCGGCGGGCGCGGCCTGAAGGTCGTCTTCGACGAGGCCGACATTGAGGAGGGCTTTGCCTCCGCGGGCCGCGAGGCGAAAGAGGCGTTCGGGCGCGGCGAGTGCTACGTGGAGAAGTTCCTCGTCCACCCGCGCCACGTCGAGGCGCAGGTGCTTGCCGACGCCCACGGCAACGTCGCCGTCTTGAGCACCCGCGACTGCTCCACCCAGCGCCGCTTCCAGAAGCTCATCGAGGAGGCGCCGGCGCCGTTCCTCACCGACGAGCAGCGCACCGCCATCGAGGAGGGCGCGCGCGCCATCTGCCAGCAGGCCGGCTACCAGTCCGCGGGCACGGTGGAATACATCGTCTCCGAGGACGGCACGGTCTCCTTCCTGGAGGTCAACACCCGCGTGCAGGTGGAGCACCCGATTACCGAGCAGGTCACCGGCGTGGACATCATCGCCGAGCAGTTCCGCGTCGCCGCGGGCCTGCCCCTTTCCTTCGCCGGGAAGGACCCCGAGGTCAACGGCCACGCCTTCGAGTTCCGCATCAACGCAGAGGACGTCACCAACGGCTTCGCCCCCTCCCCCGGCACAATCACCCGCTTCGACCTGCCCACCGGCCCCGGCATCCGCGTCGATTCCGGCGTGATGACCGGGTGGACCATCCCCGCCTACTACGACTCGCTGATGGGCAAGCTCGTCGTCTGGGGCCCGGACCGCGAGACCGCGATGCGCCGCGCCGAGCAGGCGCTCAAGGAGTTCTCCATCGGCGGCGTGCGCACCGTCCTGCCGTTCCACCGCGACATGATCACCGCGCCGGAGCTCACGGGCGACTCGCTCGACGTCTACACCGACTGGGTCGACCACAACTACTCACCCTCGGCGCAGCACGAGGTGGAGGACATTGAGCACATTTACGACGATCGCACGTCCCTGGTCATCGAAATCGACGGCAAGCTTCACACCGTCGGCGTGCCGGTCGCGCTGCTCTCCGGCGGCGGAGCTGCGGGCAGTAGTGCCGAGCCGGCTCCTGGTGCGGCTGATGCCGCTGGCGCAGTCACGGTGAAGTACGAGGCCACCATCGTTGAGTGGCTCGTTGCCGACGGCGACGTGGTGTCCAAGGGCGACGCCGTGGCCACCATCGAGGCAATGAAGATGGAGTCCAGCGTGAAGGCCACCCGCGACGGCCAGATCTCCCTGACGGCGGCCGCGGGCGAGCGCGTGAAGGCGAACGCGACGATCGCCACGATTTCCTAGGGGACGCTAGGGCACCTGGTACTCGGCGTCGTGCACGTCCGTGATGAGCATCTTGCCCGGCGAGTGGCAGATGGCCAGGTCCGGCCTCGAGTGCATGACGATGGACTGCGGGGTCACCCCGCACGCCCAGAACACGGGGACGGTGCCCGCCGGGATGTCGATGGCGTCGCCGAAGTCGGGCTGCCCGAGGTCCTCGATGCCGATCAGGGAGGGGTCGCCCACGTGCACGGGCGCGCCGTGCACCGCCGGGTAGCGCGAGGTGATGCGCACCGCGTCGGCGACCTGGCCGGCCGGGATCGGGCGCATGGACACCACCATGGGTCCCGCGAATACGCCGGCGGGCTCGCACTGCAGGTTCGTGCGGTACATGGGCACGTTGCGGCCCTGGGCGATGTGGGCGACGGGGACGTGGGCGTCGAGAAGCGCCCGCTCAAACGTGAATGAACAACCGATGAGGAAGCCGACCATGTCTTTCGTCCAATACTCGGTGGCGTCGGTGGTTTCCTCAACGAGCTCGCCGTGGCGGTAGATGCGGTAGGCGGGGATGTCCGTGCGGATGTCGCCGCCCTCCATGAGGTGTGAGCTGACCTGGCCGGGCTCGAGGACGCCAATGACGGGGCACGGCTTCGGGTTGCGCTGCGCGAACAACAGGAAATCGAAGGCGTGCTGCTTGTCCACCGCGATCAGGTTGGCCTGCACGTTGCCCGGCGCGAAGCCTGCGGTCGTGGTGACGTTGTGCTCGCGGAAGTAGGCGCGCGCCTCCGCCGGAGTCATGGCTGCCGGGTTTATGCCCACAGCGCGCCCAGCTTCGTCAGGGACATCACGCCCAGGACGACGGAGCCGAGCAGCACAACGAAGCCGATGATGAGCAGCGACTTCGGGTACCGGTACCCCTTGAGCAGGTCCGGGCGGCGCCACGCGGCCCACATGACCACGGCGAAGCCGATCGGCAAGATGATGCCGTTAAACGCGCCCGCGAAGATGAGCAGCATCTGCGGCGCGGCGCCCATGAGCAGGTACGCCACCGCGCACACCACGATGAAGGAGACGGTAAGCAGGTTGCGGGTGCGCTCCGAGGTCGCTTGCGTGGTGACGAAGGAAACCGAGGTGTAGGAGCAGCCGATCACCGAGGACAGCCCGGCCGCGAAGAGGACGAGGCCGAACGCGCGGAGGCCGAACTCGCCGGCCGCCTGGTAGAAGGCGTCCGCCGCAGTGTTGTCCTCGGACAGCGCCACACCCGTCGCCACCACGCCAAGCACGGCGAGGAAGAGCAGCACGCGCATGATGCCAATGACGATGATGCCCAGCACCGAAGAGCTCGTGATTTGCTTGATGTTTTCTAGGCCCGAGTTACCGGAGTCAATGAGGCGGTGGACGCCGGCGAAGGTGATGTAGCCACCGACGGTGCCGCCGATCAGGGTGGTAATGGTGAGGAAGTCGACGCGCTCGGGCAGGACGGTCTGCTTGAGCGCCTCCCCCACCGGCGGCTGCGAGACGATCGCCACGTACAGCATGAGCAGGATCATGATGGCGCCGAGCACCACCACAATGCGGTCCAGCGCCACGCCGGCGCGCTTGGACAGGAAGACGAGGACGGCGATCGCCGCGGAGATACCGCCGCCGATCTTCGGGTCCAGCCCCAGCATGGCGTTCACGCCCAGGCCGGTGCCCGCGATGTTGCCGATGTTGAAGACCAGCCCGCCGATGAACACCAGCGCCGCCATGAACCAGCCCAGGCCCGGCAGCACGATGTTGCCCAGCTCGTTGGCGCGCAGCCCGGAGATGCCCAGGACGCGCCACACGTTGAGCTGGATCGCAATGTCCACGATGATGGACAACAGGATGGCAAAGCCGAGTGCTGCGCCCATCTGGACGGTAAAGACCGAGGTTTGGGTGAGGAACCCGGGGCCGATGGACGAGGTCGCCATGAGGAAGACGGCGCCGACCATCGCACCGATCCCCTTGCCAGAGCCTTGCGCGGCTTCTCTGGTCTGCTGCTCTTGAGTGGCCATTGCGGTGACCCCCATTTCGTTATACGCGGGAAAGTGACCCACGTAATGTTAGGCGATCATGTGACCTACGCGCCACTGCGGCCTACCCCTCGAGCTGCTCACCCAGCTCCAGCCACTCCATCTCCAGCTCGTCGCGCTGGTCCTTCAGCTCGCCAACCTGCCTCGTCTTCGCCCCGATCGCCTCGAAGTCGGGCGCGTCCTGCGCGGACATCGCAGCAATCTCGCCCTCCACGGCGGCGATCTGCTCGTCCGCCTTCGCAATCTTGCGGTCCAGCGCCTTCATCCTTTTCTGCAGCTCTCGCGCCTCCTGCGAGCTCAGGGCCTGTTGCTTCTCGACGCCCCCGTGCTCCTTCTCCCCCAAATCCAGGGGACCCGACGACGTGGACGTGGCCGCGCGCCGGTCCAGGTACTGCTGGATCCCGCCCGGCAGGTTGGTCAGCTTCCCGTCGCCGAACAGGGCGTAGGTGACGTCCGCGATGCGCTCGATGAGGTAGCGGTCGTGCGAGATCACCACGAGCGTGCCCGGCCAGGAGTCGAGCAAGTTTTCCAGCTCCTGGAGGGTGTCGATGTCCAGGTCGTTGGTTGGCTCGTCCAGGAGCAGCACGTTCGGCTCGCTCATGAGCACGCGGGTCAGCTGCAGGCGCCGGCGCTCGCCGCCCGAGAGGTCGCGCACCGGGGTCCGCTGCCGCTTCGGCGAGAACCCGAGCCGCTCGGCGAGCTGGGAGGCGGAGATCTCCTTGTTGCCCACGTGGACGTAGTTGGCCACGTCCTCCACCGCGTCGATGACGGTGCGGGAGGGATCCAGGTCGTCGAGCTCCTGGCGCAGCCACCCGATGCGGGTGGTCTGGCCTTCGACGCGTTTGCCGTCGTGAAGCGCGTGCTCGCCGGCGAGGGTGCGCAGCAGCGTGGTCTTGCCGGAGCCGTTGACGCCGACGAGGCCGATCCGCTCGCCCGGGGCGAGGCGCCAGGTGAGGTGGTCCACGAGGGTCCGGCCGTCGGGGGCGTCGATGCGCGCGTCCTCCAGCTCGATGACCACCTTGCCCTGGCGCTGCTTGGAAAAGGCCATGAGCTCGATCGAGTCGCGCGGGGCGGGCACGTCCGCGATGAGCGCCTCGGCGGCCTCGATGCGGTAGCGGGGCTTGGAGGTGCGGGCCGGGGCGCCGCGGCGCAGCCACGCGAGCTCCTTGCGCGCCAGGTTTTGCCGGCGCTGCTCAATCGCGTCGGCCTGGCGGGCGCGCTCGGCGCGGGCGAACGTCCAGTCGTTGTAGCCGCCCTCGTACACGTCGACCGTGCCGTCGTGGACCTCCCAGGTCAGGGTGGCTACGGTGTCGAGGAACCAGCGGTCGTGGGTAACCACCACCACGGCGAGCTTGCGCGAGAGCAGGTGCTTGGCCAACCACTGCACCCCCTCCACGTCCAGGTGGTTAGTCGGCTCGTCGAGCACGATCAGGTCCAGGTCCTGCACGAGCGCGGCTGCGATGTTCACGCGGCGGCGCTCGCCGCCCGAGAGGTTGCCCACCTGGGTGTCCAGGCCGAGCTCCGCGACGCCGGTGCCCTGGAGGACCTCGCGCACCTTGCTATTCGACGCCCATTCGAACGTCTGCAACCCCAGCGGCTCCACCACCGCCTGGCCCACGGTGAGCTGCTCATCCAGGTCGAAGCGCTGCGTCACCACCGCCATGCGCAGGTCCGAATTGTGCGACACGCGGCCCGCGTCCGGCGGCTCGATGCCGGTGAGCACCTCGAGCAGCGTGGTCTTGCCGCCGCCGTTGACGCCGACGATGCCGATGCGGTCGCCGGTCTGCACGCCGAGCGAGACCCCGTCCAGCAGGGTCTTCAGCCCCCACGTCTTGGACACGTTTTCCAGATTGATCAGATTCGCCATAACGAACCTGAGTTTACTGTGCCGCCTGTGCCCCAGGCGAAGGTCCCGTGGCGCCGAAGGACTCGTAGTCCGGGTAGCGCTCGCGCACCTGTCCCAGCACCTGCTCGGCCGCGGCGGCGTCGCGGCACAGCAGCGCGATCGTCGGCCCGGAGCCTGACACCATCGAGCGCGCGACGCCGGGCAGCGCGCCGGCAAAGGCGAGGATCTCCACGAGGATCGGGCGCATGGTCGTGGCGGCCGCCTCGAGGTCGTTGTGCATCGCGCGGCCGAGCTCGTGGGCGTCGCCCCGCGTCAGGGCCCGCGCTACCGTGGCGGTGCCCAGGCGCGGGACGAGTGCGGGGTCATTGTGCCGCAAGTCATCGAGCAGGCCGAACGCCTGCCCGGTCGGGATGCCGACCTTGGGGTTGAGGAACACCCAGTGGGTGCTGCCGCGGGTGAGCATCTCCACGAGCTCGTCGCCGCGACCGGTGCCGAGCGCGGTGCCGCCCATGAGCGAGAATGGGACGTCCGCGCCCAGTTGTGCGGCGAGCCGGTGAAGCGTGTCTCGGCCGAGCTCGCTGCCGGCAAATTCGGCGAGGTAGGCGTCCGCCGCCACGAGCGCGGCCGCCGCGTCGGCGGAGCCGCCGGCCATCCCGCCGGCGACGAAGACCTGCTTGTCCACCTCGATGTGCACCGGCGGCAGCGCGGTGACCACCTCTGCGCCGCTGCGGCGGTACTCGTCCACCACCGCGTCCACGGCGCGCCAGGCCAGGTTGAAGGGGGCGTCGATGTGTTCCTCCGGGCGCCGCACCCCGAACGTGGTGGTCATACCGGTGACCACGCTGCCGGTGGACACCGGGGGCGCGTCCTGCACGACCAACGTCACCGTCTCGCGGCGATCCACCGCCTGGAAGACGCTGACCAGGTCGTGGTAGCCGTCCGAGCGGGCCTCGCCAACGCCCAGATGCAGGTTGACCTTGCCGGGGGCAGATGCGGAGAAGCGTTGCGCACCGTTGCTCATCGCGCCTCCCCGAGCCGGATGAAGTCCTCGACCCCCAGCTTTTCGCCGCGCAGTCCGGGGTCGATCCCGGCCGCCGTGAGCGCCTCCTCGGCGGCCGCGGGGGCGCCGTAGACCTGGGCGAGGGTCGAGCGCAGGGTTTTGCGGCGTTGGGAAAACGCGGCGTCGATAAGCGGGAAAACCTTGGGGCGCACGGCGCGGCGCGCGGCATCAGCGGTGACGTCGATGCGCACGAGGCCCGAGGAGATGTTCGGCGCGGGCCAGAAGACGTGCTTACCAATGGTGCCGGCGAGCGAAACGTCGCCGTAGAACGCGGCCTTGACGCTCGGCACGCCGTAGATCTTCGAGCCCGGCGCGGCCGCGAGGCGATCAGCGACCTCTTTTTGCACCATCACCAGCACGCGGCGGATGGTGGGGAACTCTTCCAGCAGGTGCAGCAGGACCGGCACGGAAACGTTGTAGGGCAGGTTTGCCACCAGCGCGGTCGGCGCGACGTCCAGATCGGCGCGGGTCACCGCGAGCGCGTCGATGTTAGTCACCGTCAGCTTCGCAGCGTGGTCGGGGGCACGCTTTTCGACGGTCTGCTGCAGCCGGCCCGCCAACCGCGGATCAATCTCCAAGGCGGTGACGTGGGCGGCGGTGTCCACCAGGCCGAGGGTGAGCGAGCCGAGCCCGGGGCCGACCTCCACGACGACGTCGTCCGGGGTCAGCTCCGCGGCGGCGACGATGCGGCGCACCGTGTTCGGGTCGTGCACGAAGTTCTGGCCGAGCTTCTTCGTCGGGGTGACGCCCAGCTCAGCGGCGAGCTCGCGGATCTCGACGGGGCCCAGCAGGTGGGATTGGCTCATGGGGACCCAGCTTACCCAGCCGGGTGGGGCGCGGAGCGACTAGCCAATGCCCAGCTTGGCGGTGCAGGCGGGCCATGCGCCCCAGCCCTGCGCCGCCTGGACCTTCTCGGCCACGGCGATCTGCTGCTCGCGGGTCGCCTGGTTGGCGCTCGGAGCGTAGGCGGTGCCGCCGAAGCCTGCCCAGGTGCTCGGGGTGAACTGCAGGCCGCCCTGGAAACCGTTGCCGGTGTCGATGGCCCAGTTTCCGCCGGACTCGCACTGCGCGATGGTGTCCCACACGGAGCCGCCCGCGACGGACGGGGCGGCGGCGCCGGTGTTGCCCTGCTCGGACTTGGCGGGCCTCTTGGTGCCGCGGTGGATCACGGCCGGGCGCGCTTCCTTGGTCTCGTGCGCGGACGCGATGAAGGTCTCCTCCGGCACGCCGTTGACCACGACAGTGTGGCGCACGACCTGCTTCTCGCCCAGCACCTCTTCCTTGCGGACCTCCTCGGTGCCTTCCTCGAGCTCCGGGTCGTCGACGTACTCGGCCGGAGCCTTCACGTCCACGATCTCGCGGTCCTTGAGCAGCTCGACGCGGTCCAGTGTGATCTGCATGTTCGGGGTCACCGGCGCATCCAGGGCGACGTTGAGGCGGTCATTAGAGTCGAAGGTCACACCGCGCTCGGCGAGCAGGTCGCCGACGGTCTTCGCGGCAGCGGAGGTGTAGGTGACGTTGCCGCCGTCATTGATGGCCACGATCTTCGGGGTGGTCACATCCACGTTCAGCCCCTCGGTCACAGGCTGGTCGCGGTCCACGTCGGTCGCGGCGTTGGCCGCCAGGCCCGCCTCATCCATGAGGTCGCCCACGGTGGCGGCGGTGGAGGTCAGCTCCTGCGCCACGCCGTCAACCACCACGGCGACCGGCTTGGCGGTGCGCACAGTGACGGTGTCGCCGTTGGCCAGCTTCTCGCCCGGCGCCGGGTAGACCACGTCCTTGTCGCTCACCTGCACGCCGGCGGCCTCGAGGGCCTTGTTCACGTCGCCGGAGAAGGTGGAGACGTTGGTGGTCTCACCGTTCACGTCGACGGTAATGTCCTTCTGCGCGGCGACGGCAGCGGTGGCGCTGCCGACGATCGCGGCGCCAGCCACAGTGCTGGCCACAACGCGCCGTGCAGCGGGGGTGCGGGAGGTGGTGCGGGACATAGCGGGGATGGTTCCTTCTGTGATACGGCCGTGTACTACTGCGGTAACAATACGGTAACGGCGCGGGGTTTACAAGATTGTGACCTCCGCGCGTGTCGCACTCCACACCCCAATCGCAAACGTGCCGCCACTCGGCGCTTCTCCCTCCTCAGGCACCACTTTTGTCACACGTTGAACACACGATCAAACGTTGCCGTGACCTCCTCGGCGAGCGCCTCGACCGCCATCCCGCGCGCCTCGGCGACCACCTTCGCCGTGTGCCCGATGAGCGACGGCTCGTTGCGCGCGCCCCGGAACGGCTCCGGCGTCATGTAGGGAGCATCCGTCTCAATGAGCAGCTGGCCGGCCGGCGCGAGCGCCGCCGCCTCCCGCATGCCCTCGTTGCGCTTGAACGTCACGTTTCCCGCGAAGCTCAGCACGTAGCCTCGCTCGATCGCCTCGCGCGCCACCTCCACCGGAGAGGAGAAGCAGTGCAGCATCACCTCGCGCGGGGCTGGCGCGTCCGCCAAGATGCGCATGAGCTCGGCGTCGCCCTCGCGGTTGTGAATCATCAGCGTCTTGCCGCTCTCCACCGCCAGGTCGATGTGGAAACGCAGCGCCTCCTCCTGCACGTCCAGCGGGGCGGTGCCGTCCGCGTCGTGCTTGAGCCAGTAGGTATCGATGCCGGTCTCCCCCACCGCCACACAACGCTCGTCCTGGACCATTTCGCGCAGGCGGTCTCTCGTGGGCGCGTCAAGCTCGTGCGCGCGGGTCGGGTGGAGTGCGCAGGCAGCAAACACACGCTCGTTGAAGTGCGCGGCAGCCAGTGCCAGCTCCGCCTCGGCCAGCCCATCGCCGACGGTGCACATCCGCTCGACGCCCGCGTCCACGGCGCGGGCCACGATCGCATCGACCTCGTCGCGGGTGCGGGCGCCGGCGGAGGCGAGGTGGGTGTGGGCGTCGATAAGCTTGGCGACGCGCTCTGCGGGCACTGGTGTGGGGCGTGGCTTCTTTTTGCTCATACAGTAGAGCCTATGGCATTTACGGATTTGGACCCGCAGACCCGCACCCAGCTCGACCGCAACCTGGCCGAGGCCGCGGGCCGTGGCATCAACGGCGATGTCGACGCAGTGGTGAAGAGCTTCGAGCACACGCTCGGGTACTACCACCGGCTCCCCGAGGACGTGCGCCGCGGCTACCCGCGCGGCGAGACCGCCCGCATCTTCGGCGCAGCGCTTGGGGCCGCGCTCGTGCGCGACCACGGCTTTGCGTGGCAATTGCTTTTCGACGACTACGGCACCGACCTCGTCGTCGCCCGCGACATCGATACCGCCGAGCCGAAGTACGCCGCCCCCATGGTGATCGTGGACGCCCGCTTCGAGGACGCCGAGCCCGGCAAGCTCACCGCCTTCGTGCAGCAGTTCCTGTGAGCTCTTTGCTAGGTTCAAGCCCATGGCTTCCTTTGATCGCGTCACCGTCCCCGCGCACACCGCAATCCTCGTGCGCGACACCGTCAGCCCCACCGAAATGGCCGCGCTGACCGGCGAGGCCCTGCCCAACCTGCGCGAGTTCCTCATCTCCACCGGCGCCGAGCCCGGGGCCGCGCGCGCCTACATCTTGTCCGAGCCTCACGGCACCTTCGACGTCGGCGTCGGCTTTGTGGTGGACGAGCAGGATCTGCCACTGGTGGAGCCGTTCGCGGGCGACACCGGCGACGACCGCGTCGAGCTGGCGCACTTCGATGCGACGACGGCGCTTGTCCACCGCCACACCGGCCCGCGCACTGAACTCTCTGGGGCGTGGCGCGAGTTCGCCGCCGAGGCCGAGGCCGCCGGCGAGCCGCTCGGCGCGGGCAGCTTCGAGGAGCTCGTGTCCGATACCGTGACGGACCTCTACCTGCACCTGCGCTAGCAAAGCAGCTTGTCGACGAGCCCCGCCCCCGTCACCTCGCGCGTCCCCGGCCCCAGGCGCGGGTCAAGGTCCTTCGCGCACGGCACCATGTGGCCGAAGCCCTCGATGGTGGCCAGGTGCACCGGGGCATCCCCGTCCCAGGTATCGAGGTGAATGTGCTCGCTCAGCTGCGTCCGGCCCCGAAACGATGCTCCGTTGCGTGCCGCGAAGTACGCGGCGGAATCGACCGCCGAGCGGGTCACGCCGCGGTTGTTGCCGCCGATGCCGGCCATGCCTCCTTCGTACGGGACGAGCGGGTCTGCGGTCCCCTGCACGCACAGGATCGGGGTCGGGTGCCATGCTCGCGACGGGTCACGCGGGGGAAGCGTGTTCTCCTCGGTGGGCATGGATGCCCCGAAGAGGGCGGCTGCGTGGAGGGTGGCGGGGGCGTCGATAAGCATGCGGATGAGCATCTGACCCCCGTTGGAGAATCCGCAGCCGATGACGCGCTCGTGGGGGTAACGCGCGAGGAGCGCGGTGAGGAAGCCGACGTCGTCGACGCCGAGCGTGCGGGCCGACTCGCGGAAGCCGCGGCGCAGGTCGTTGAAGTGACGGCCCACCCCGTCCGGGTAGATGATGGTGTGTCCGAGCGACTCGAAGGTGCGGTCCGTGAAGTTGCGTGCGACGTTGCCCGACTGGCGCGAGCCGTGCAAAAACAGGATCAGCGTGCCGGTGTCCCCGCCGGGGACCTCGACCCAGGTGCGCGTGCGCCCGCCGAATTCCAGCGAGCGCTTCCGCGGTCGTTGCTCGGTCACCCTGCTACTGGACGGGCGCCCACTCGGGGCCCGTCTGCCCCAGCTCCGGATCCAGCTTGGCCACCAGCGGCTTCGGCTTGGCAAGCTCGGTGCCGGCCTCGATGTCCACGCGCTGCCACACCGCCTGCTGGCTGGTGTAATCGCCGGTGATGGTCAGGTACGTCTGCCCCTTCTCCGGCAGACCGACGCCGACGAGGTCGTAGTCAGCGTCGTCGGTGATCTCCTCGATGCGCGGCTCCGCGGCCCACACGCCGGAGCGGCCGAGGGTCTCGTGGACCTTCTGCGCGGTGTGCGGCAGGAACGGGGTGAGCATTGCGTTGCAGTCCGAGACCACCTGCAGGGCGGTCCACAGGACGGTGGCCAGGCGCTCACGCTGCGTGTCATCCTTTGCCAGCTTCCACGGCTCCTGGTCCGCGATGTAGGCGTTCGCCTCGCCGACGACGTGCATGACCTTCGTAATCGCCGCCTTGAAGTGCGCCTTGGACAGGTCCTCGCCGGCGGTGGCGAAGGTCTGCTCGGCCAGGTCCAGGATGGCTCGGTCCGCGTCGTCGAGGTGTCCCGGGGTGGGCACGGCACCGAAGTTCTTGTGCGCCATGGACACGGTGCGGTTGACCAGGTTGCCCCAGCCGTTCGCGAGCTCGTTGTTCACGCGGCGGACAAACTCGTCCCAGGTGAAGTCCGTGTCATTGTTCTCGGGGCCGGCCACCGCGATGAAGTAGCGCAGCGGGTCCGGGCCGAACTCCTTGAGGAAGTCCTTGACGTAGATGACCACACCCTTGGAGGACGAGAACTTGGAGCCGGACATGGTGAGGAACTCAGAGGAGACGACCTCAGTGGGCAGGTTGAGCTCGCCGAGCGCGTGGGACTCGCCGCCCTTTGCCCCCTTACCGGCGTAGCCGAGCAGCTCGGCGGGCCAGATCTGGGAGTGGAAGGTGATGTTGTCCTTGCCCATGAAGTAGTAGCCCTCGGTGGCGGGGTCCTGCCAGAAGGTTTTCCACGCTTCCGGGTCGCCGGTGCGCGCGGCCCACTCGATGGAGGCAGACAGGTAGCCGATGACCGCGTCGAACCAGACGTAGAGCTTCTTCGACGGGTTGTCCTGCCAGTCCTCCACCGGGATCGGGATCCCCCAGTCGATGTCGCGCGTCATCGCGCGCGGGCGCATGTCCTCGAGCAGGTTGAGCGAGAACTTGAGCACGTTCGGGCGCCAGTCCTGGCGCGTCTCCAGCCACGACGCGAGCGCATCGTGCATGGCCGGCAGGTCCAGCATGAAGTGCTCGGTCTCGATGAACTCCGGAGTTTCCCCGTTGATCTTGGAGACCGGGTTGATCAGGTCCGCCGGGTCGAGCTGGTTGCCGCAGGTGTCGCACTGGTCGCCACGGGCGTCGTCGGCGCCGCAGATCGGGCAGGTGCCCTCGATGTAGCGGTCCGGCAAGGTACGGCCTGTCGACGGGGAGATCGCGCCCTTGGTGGTCTCCTTGACCATGTAGCCGTTGGCGTAGAGGCCTTTGAACAGCTCCTGGACCACCGCGTAGTGGTTGCGCGTGGTGGTACGGGTGAACAGGTCGTAGGACAGGCCCAGACCAGCAAGGTCGTGGACGATCTGCTCGTTGTAGCGGTCCGCCAGCTCCTTCACAGTCACGCCCTCTTTGTCCGCCTGGACCAGGAGCGGGGTGCCGTGCTCATCAGTACCGGAGACCATGAGCACATTCTTGCCGCGCATTCGCTGGTAGCGGGCAAACACGTCGGAGGGCACGCCGAAGCCGGCGACGTGGCCGATGTGGCGCGGGCCATTGGCGTAGGGCCAGGCCACGCACACAAGGACGTTCTCAGGGGCCGAAGGGGTCTCAGGTGAAGTCATGGTGTTTAGCATAATCAACGCGCGTGCCCGGTCGAATCAGGGCATGAAAAATCCCCAGCACCCGGCTGGTGGGGTGCTGGGGACGGTGACGCGGTGGCGTCGAGAAGCGAGCGAGCGCTACTTGCGCTTGCCAGTGAAGGCGCGCTTGACCTGTGCCTTGCGCGCGTTCAGCTCGCGCTGATCGCGGTGCATGCGGCGCTCAATGGCCAGCTGGCGGGAGAAGCGCTCCTGCTCCTTCTTATCCAGGTAGATCGTGTCGTTGGACAGATCCTTCACAATCGCGAACATCAGCGCGATGAGGATAAGCAGGAACGGGGTTGCCGCGACGATGGTCACGGACTGCAGCGAGTTCAGCGCGTCCGAGCCACCGGAGATCAGCAGGGTGAGGCCGACGGCTGCGGTGGCCAGACCCCACATCGCGGCGATCCACGGCTTCGCGTCGGACTTGCCGTTCTGGGTCATGGATGCCATGACGGTGGAGGCGGAGTCCGCCGAGGTGATGAAGAAGGTGGCGAGCAGCAGCAGCGCGAACACGCCCATCACCACGCCACCTGGCAGGGAGTGCAGCAGGTTGAACAGCTGCTGCTCCGAGGAGCCGTCTGCGTAGATGGACTCGCCGGTCTGCTCCATGTGGATGGCGGTGCCGCCGAAGATGGCGAACCACACGGTGGACAGGCCGGACGGGACGAGCAGGACGCCCAGGCAGAACTCGCGGATGGTGCGGCCGCGGGAGATGCGAGCCAGGAAGGTGCCCACGAACGGGGACCAGGAGATCCACCATGCCCAGTAGAAGATGGTCCAGCTGGACAGGAAGTCGCCAGCCTCGCCGTCAGAGCTCTCGGCGGTACGGCCTGCCATCTCGAAGAAGTTCTGCAGGTAGGTGCCGACAGACGTCGGCAGCAGGTTGAGCTGTACGACGGTCGGGCCGAAGACGAACACGAAGATTGCCAGCAGCGCGGCGATCACCATGTTGGCGTTAGACAGCCACTGGATGCCCTTGGACACGCCAGACATGGCGGAGAGCAGGAACGCGAGCGTCAGCACGGCGACAATGCCGATGATGAGGCCGTTCGACGGGTCGTGGACAAAGCCGGATGCCTCGAGGCCGGAGCTGATCTGCATCGCGCCCAAGCCCAGGGAGCAGGCGGTACCGAAGATGGTGGCAAAGATGGCAAAGCCGTCAATGAGCTTGCCCAGCGGGCCGTCCGCGGCCTTCTGGCCGATCAGCGGGATGAACGCGCTGGACAGCAGCTGCTTGCGGCCGAGACGGAAGGTGGAGTACGCAATTGCGAGACCCATGATGGCGTAGACCGCCCACGGGTGCAGGGTCCAGTGGAACATGGTCTGCGACATCGCGGTGCCCACCTCGTGCGGCTCGTGGCCCGGCACGCCGTCGCGGTACATGGCCAGCGGCTCGGAGGCGCCGTAGAACATCAGGCCGATACCCATGCCCGCGGCGAACATCATGGCGATCCAGGATGTCGTCTTAAACTCGGGCCGCTCGTCGGCGGAGCCCAGGCGGATGGTGCCGAAGTTCGAGCAGGCGATGACCAGCACGAAGATCACGAAGGCGGTGCCGCCGAGCACAAAGGCCCAGCCGAGATTGTTGATGACCCAGCCAAAGGCAGCGTCGGCGAAGCTGGAGAAGCTCTCGGGGGCTAGCAGGCCCCACCCCACGATCGCGACGATGATGACGGCGAGCGGAGCGATAATGCCCCAGTCCACGGGTGCGTTTTCCGCGTCAGCCTGGCGCTCGATCTGCTCTTCGGGGTCCTGGTAGTTGCCACGTTCGCCGGCGCTATCGGCCTGCAGCAGCGAGACGAGCTCGCCAGCCGCGGACGGCGCGGGGTCGGTGGAGTTGTTCTCAATTTGCGGATCTGCAGTCCGCGGTTCTGCGCCCGGATCGTGCGGATCCAAGCCAGTCTCACGCCGAGACATCAATCACTCCTCAAGTATCGAAAAACTCGTATGACCTTTGCAGGGTATCTGATAAATAGTCTCAGCACGAACCGAGCGTAATGTTTTCTCGGATCTGGTAGAGGGACGTTGTCGCTGCGTACTTCTGTGTCTAGTCCGCGGTCTAGTCCGCGCGCGCGGCAAGGGCCGCATCATAAAGGTCGCCCGTCTTCACGCCGTGCACCTTGGCCACGGCCTTGCACGCGTCCTTCATCCGCTCACCCGCATCGACCCGCTCGAGGACGAGTTCCACTAGGTCCTCGGGGTTCTCCTCCGCCCTGGTGCTGCCCTCAATGACGACGGTGATCTCCCCGCGCACGCCTTCCTCGGCCCACGCGGCGAGCTCCTCCAGCGTGCCGCGCTTGACCTCCTCGTACGTCTTGGTCAGCTCGCGGCACACCGCGGCGCGGCGGTCGGCGCCCAAGATCTCGGCCGCGCGCGACAGGGTCGCGGCGGTGCGGTGCGGGGACTCAAAGAAGCACACGGCGCGCTCCTGCCCCACCAGCGAGCGCAGCCAGGTCTCCTGGGCGCCGGGCTTGCGGGGCGCGAAGCCGTCGAAAAGGAAATGCCCCACGCTCAGGCCAGACAGGGCAAGCGCCGTGGTCACCGCGCTCGGCCCCGGCAGGCAGGTCACGGGAACGCCCGCGTCGTGCGCGGCGGCGACGATGGAGTGGCCTGGGTCGGATACCAGCGGCATGCCCGCGTCGGTGACCACCAGCACGACCCCGGCCCGCGCGTCCCGGAGCAGTTCCTCGGTGCGCGCGTCCTCGTTGTGGTCAAAGTTGGAGACGATCTTGCCGCGCGGCTCGACCCCCAGCGCCGCGGCCAGCGCGCGAGTCCGCCGGGTATCCTCCGCCGCGATCACGTCCGCGCTCTCGAGCATTGTGCGCAGCCGCTCACTCGCATCCGCGACGTTGCCCAGCGGCGTGGCCGCGAGCACGATGCCGGTCTGTGGCAGCGAATCCTGGGGCAGATCTGTGGAGGCAACCATAAACGCCAAGCATACGCACGAACCAGTAAGATCCTTGTCCGTGAGTACCCAAGTGCCAGCTTCCGCCCCACCCGCGTCGCCTACGCTGCCGCCTGCGCCAAAGCGCTGGCGCGCGAAGCGCCCCGAGCCGTCCGCGCCCGTCACGGTCCCGTGGACCAAGCGCGATACCGTCTCCGCGACCGTGATCGGCGTGCTCGCACTGCTGACCCGCTTCATCGGGTTGACCCAGCCGACGTCGGGCGGCACGCCGGTGTTTGATGAGAAGCACTACGTCCCGCAGGCGTTCGACATGGTGCGCGACTACATCAACCCGGTCCTGGGCGGCATCGAGTCCAACCCGGGGTACGGCCTCGTCGTGCACCCGCCGCTGGGCAAGCAGCTGCTGGCGTGGGGCGAGCAGCTCTTCGGCTACACCCCGCTCGGCTGGCGCCTCATGACCGCGCTGTTCGGCACCGCCATCGTCATCTTCGTCTTCCTCATCGCGCGCCGCGTGAGCCAGTCCACCAGCATCGGGGTGTTCGCGGGCATCATCGCGCTTTTCGACGGAGTGCTGCTGGTCACCGCCAAATTCGGCATGCTCGACGTGTTCGAAGTCTTCTTCGTCGTCGCGGCGGCGTGGACGCTCGCCGGCGACATGCAGCAGGTGCACCGCCGCTGGCACGACGCCTACCTGACCGGGAAGCTGGACGGCATGGACGCGCTTGGCCCCCGGCTGGGCTTCCGCTGGTGGCGCTTCGCCACCGGCGTCCTGCTCGGCCTGGCCATGGCCGTGAAGTGGTCGGGCATGTACTACATCGCATTCTACGGCCTGCTCTCCGCGTTCTGGGACCTCTGGCTGCGCAAGCGCTACGGGGTGAAGAAACCGCTGGCGGGCGCGCTGCTTCGTGACGTCCCCTCCGCCCTCGCCTCCATCGTCCTCGTCCCCGCGCTGCTCTACATCTGGTCCTGGCGCGCCTGGTTCGCCTCGGAGACGTCCGTGTACCGCCACGCGGTTGCCGACGGCACCGTGGCCGACTCCGACTGGCCCTGGCTGACCAATCTCCCCTCCCCCGCCGCGGACTGGCTGTACTACCACTTTTCCGTCCTCGAGTTCCACAGCTCGCTGACATCCTCCTCCGGGCACTCCCACCCGTGGGACTCCAAGCCTTGGTCCTGGCTCGTGGCCTCGCGCCCCATCCTCTACTACTCCAACACCGACCTGGCCTGCGGCGAGGGCGGCACCTGCCGGGAAATGATCTTCCTCTTCGGCACCCCGGTGATCTGGTGGCTCACCATCCCGATCCTGCTGTGGGGCGCGTGGGTGTGGATCACCCGCCGCGACTTCCGCGTCATCGTCCCGATGGTGGCGTTCATGGCCGGCTTCCTCCCGTGGCTGGCCGCCTTCGACCGCCAGATGTACTTCTTCTACGCCGCCCCGCTCGTCCCGTTCACCGCGGTCCTGCTCGCGCTCGCGCTGGGCAACCTGGCGCAGAAGGGTGCGCCCAGCGGCAACCGGCTCGTGCGGCGGTTCGCCGGCGCGGACCTGCGCACCGGGCAGCTCGCCGTGATCGTGTACCTGGCGCTGGTCGTGGCCAGCTTCGTGTACTGGTCCCCCATCCTCTACGGCTTCATGGTGCCGGAGGACTACTACCACTCGCTCATGTGGCTGCCCAGCTGGAAGTAGCGCGCTAGCTGGGGTTCGCGTCCAGCAGATGCCAGGCGCGGCGGATTTCAATCCCGCGGTCCGCCACCCACGTCCAGACGAGCCCGAAGAGGGTGACCAGCGGGATGAGCACAATGCCGGGCACGAACTCGCCGGTGGAGAGCACCCAGTCGCGCACCGCGAAGCCCGCGGTAAAGGTGAACATCGTGCCCACGATAAGCAGGACGCCCGGGATCTGGCGCGGGCGCCAGGCGGTGACGCCGAGCGCCAGCGCGACGCCGAACCGGACTGCCGCAGTGGAGGTCTGCAGCGAATCCGTACCGCCGCCGTGAACCAGCAGCAGCACCGCCCACACCGCCCACACCACCGCAGCAGCGACAAGCGCCACGCGACCAATCGCCAGGGTGACAAGGCGGCGCTGCTCGAGCTTGCGCCACGTGTCGTCCACGCCCGCCATGATGACCTCGGAGAGGTCGTGGGGCGGCGCCATTCCGCCGTCCACTTCGGCGAAGCTCATGCGCCTGGAGAGGGAAAGCGCGCGCTCCCAGTAGGCGGTGCACTCCTCGCACTGCGCCAGGTGGGCGTCCACGACGGCGTCGTCAAGCCCGGGCGACTCGCCGTCGATACGCGCGGAGAGTGCAGCCTGGACCTCCTCGTGGCTAACCACGGGTGAGCACCCCGTCCAGGCTCGCGCGGCCCGTGCCAAAGACCACGAGAGCGAAGAGCGCGGCGGCGAGCACCAGCGTGTACTCCACGCCTCCCTGCTCCACGAAGAAGCCGTTGCCCAGGTGCACGAAGTAGGCGGCGGCGAGTGAGAGGATGAGCAGCAACGACGCCGCGATCGTGGTGAGCAGCCCGATCACCAGGAAGGTCCCGCCGATCAGCTCGACGGCGCCCGTCACATACGCGCTCAGCTGCGGCTGCGGTACCCCCGCGTACGCAAGCTGTTCGGCAGTTTTATTCATGCCGACAGCGAACCAGTGCTGGTAGCCGCGGGCAACAAACACGGCCCCAACGACCAGGCGTAAGAGTAGGAGTGCGAAGTCTCGAACGGCAGGCCTGTTCATGCCATTTACCCTACCGATGGAACCGAACGGCCATAAATCGAGTCAAATATATATGAGCAATTTCAACGAAACACCCAAGTCCCTGCCCATCACCTGCGACGACGGTCTGGTCCGCCCGCCGTGGGCCGCCACCGATCCCCTCCTGCGCGAGTACTACGACACCGAGTGGGGCATGCCGCTTACCGACGAAGCGTCGCTCTTCGAGCGCGTCTGCCTCGAAGGGTTCCAAGTCGGCCTGTCCTGGCGCCTGATCCTGTCCAAGCGCGACGCGTTCCGCGAGGCGTTCCATGGCTTCGACCCGGACGAAGTCGCCGCCATGGACTCCGTCGACCACCTGATGGACAACCCCGGGCTGATCCGCAACCCGAACAAGCTCAAGGCCGCGGTCACTAACGCGAGGGCGACCCTCGCGCTGCGCGAGGAGGGCACGCACCTCGGCGAGTTCATCTGGTCCTACAAGCCCGCCACCACTCCGCGTCCCCGCACCGCCGAGGAGGTGCCGACCACCTCGCCGGAGTCCAAGGCGCTCGCGCGGGACTTAAAGAAGCGCGGCTTCATCTTCGTCGGCCCCGTCACCATGTACGCGCTCATGGAGTCCGTGGGCATCGTGGACACCAACCTCGTTGGGACGTGGCGGCGCGGCGCCTCCGGTGTGTGGAGCGCCGAGGAGCTCGGCGAGGGCTGACGAGGGGGTGAGCTAGCAGTCCTCCATATCCGCGAAGGCCTCCTCCACGGAGGCGTGCTCCTCGCGGGATTCCTCCCACACCTCCTTGGCTGCGGACAGGTTGATGACCGCGATGATCGCGCCGACGACGATGTCGAACCAGGCGGTGGACCACACGAACGTGAGGAGGCCTGCCACGATGATGAGGAGGTTGGCCAGGGCGTCGTTTCGCGCCGCGAGCCACGCGCCCTTGGCCAGCGAGGACCCCTGGTCCCGCAACCGCAGCAGAATGACGGCGCAAATCACGTTCACGACGAGCGCGCCGACCGCGACGCCGGTCAGCCCCTCGGGCGAGGGCGCAACCGGGTTGATGAGCTTGGTCACCACCATGACGATGGCGGCAATCGCCGGAATGAGGATCAGCGCGGCGAGAACGCTGCCGGCAGCGCGACGGCGCTGTGCCGGCCACGCGACCGCGACGAAGACAAGCATGTTGATCGCGGTGTCTTCCAGGAAGTCCGCGGAGTCTGCAGCGAGCGACGCCGACCCGATTGCGAGCGACGCGACGAACTCGACGAAGAAGTAGGCCAGGTTCAGCAGCGCGACGATGAGGACGGCGCGGCGGAGCTTCTCTGTAGTCACGGGGTCCTTCTGTCGGGCCGATAATAGCGGTGTAAGGATACGCCGACGTATCTCTTGGCGGCAAACGTGGGAGCTTGCGGGGCTACGTAGTAATCGTCGTTAGAAGCGGTATCTGGAGCTGGGTCGCAATCGGAGTATAGAGATCCACTTCTTGTTCCTGAGTTTTCAGCGAAATCAGAAGCGCATTCGTCGCCGGATTTTATACTCGATATGTCGTAGCCATGGCCTCACGCTACAGCTTCTTCCCACTTTTCGACGCCCATTCACCCACCTTTACGCCAGCCCCAGAGATGACGCTCGTATCCACTACAAAAGAAAAGGGCCTGCCGTAGTGGCAGACCCTCTCAGAATCGAGTTAGCGCGGAAGTGGGATCTTCACGCCTGGGATAGCGCCTGCCAGTGCGGCGACACCCACGCCTAGACCGACAAGGACCAGTAGGCCGATGATGACATCGATGACCGAGTCATTCGAGGGCTCGTCACCCTGAGGAGCTGGGGTGCTAGTGTTCGTAGGCGTTGGCTCCGCCGTTGCCGTTGGCTTCGCGGTGTCGGTAGGGGCAGGCTTCGTGCTCGTCGTAGATTCCTTTGGCTTTGGACGAGCGAGCAAAGAGACCAACTTGGGATCAACCGGCACCGAAATCTTTCCAGGGAACAGTCCACTGGAACCGTCAGTGAATGTCACTTCAGCTTCAAAATCAATTTCGAAGCGAGATGGGTACCGCGTGCCTTCAACCGGCTCTACCCAGAGCTTTTCAGTCCTTAGGTCGAAGAAGGTATATTCCCCGGTAGTCACTTTTACATCGTACGGAGAATCCCACTTCTTCAGTTTGATGGAGCGCACGTACTTGGAGTCATCCGCCATATCCACATCGATGAACGTGCTGTTCAGATCCGTCCCCAGCCAAGCAACGCCTCCCTTCAGGCGTGGATTCAGCCTCTCAGCCATCGATGCCGAAACAGTTTCTTCCTCACCAAAAGCAGACGGTCCCGCAACAACAGTCAACGGCGCCACAAGCCCTACAGCAAGCGCGCCCGCCATGAGTTTAGCCTTCATGGAAGCTCCTTCTCCCTAGTATTTCCAACTAAACACACATATTAACCCAAGGCCATCACAAAGTGAGCATCGCCAACAAGTCGAGCAGGAAGTCATCGAATCATCAACGACATCCCCCACACTCAGATCCTGCTATCCATGCCGGGAATCGGACCAAAGACGGCAGCCCAAATTCTTCATGACCGCTGGCGACAAGTCCGACTTTCCTACAGCTGAGCACCTAGCCTCCCAGGCTGGCTTATCACCCCGAACAAATCAGTCCGGAACCTCAATAATGTCGAAGTTCCCCAATACCTGCACGAACACGAAAAAACCCCCAGGCCGTGACACCTGGGGGTTTGGATTCAGTGGAGCTAAGGGGAATCGAACCCCTGACCTTCGCATTGCGAACGCGACGCTCTACCAACTGAGCTATAGCCCCTCGCTGGTTTGAAAGGTTACTCCTTTCACCCCAGAGCATGAAATCCGCAGGTCACTAGCTTGCGCGGGGCGTGTACTCGCCGTAGCCGTCCTCCCGCGGCTGCGGGCGCACGTAGCCAGGCAGTGCGTCGAAGTCCGGGTGTTCCTCGTCCAGGTCCAGGATCACGGAGCCGACGCGGCGGCGCTCGCGGGGGGTGGGCTGCGGGCGGTCCACGTCAACGCCGAGGCGGGCGCGGCGCAACTGGCGCACGCGGCGCTCGTGCAGCGCGCGCTCCTTCTTCACCACGCCACGAAGGACGATGAGGAACCAGGCGGTCAGGCCGGCGGTGATGGCGGGCAGGACCCAGGTCCACCCGCCCACGACGAACGCGACGACAAAGGTGACCACGAAGGAGGCGATGAGCACCAGCAGGGTGCGCTGGCGGCGCTGGAACCGGTCCGCTTTTGCGGTGCGCTCGCGCTCCGGGTCGTAGCCGCCGCGCCCACGGCGGGTCTTGGCAAACTCCAGGTCGCTGTCGTCCGGTTCAAAATCGGGCTCGGGTTCCGTTTCAGGTGCGGCCTCGGCGGTGGCGGAGTCGCCGGCGTCCTCAGAGTCCTCAGGGTCCTCGGGGGCGTAGCCGAAATCTGAGGGCGCGCCGTAGGACTCGCTCATCTCGTAGCGGTCGGCTTCCGCGTCAGTGTCCACGACGGTGGAGCCGCCCTGAGGCTCCCCGTCAATCGCCTCGTCGTCCTTCTCGTCACTCTCCTCGTCAAGGTCGACGACGGTGGAACCCGCCTCCTCGTCCTCCGGCTCGGCGTCGATGACCACGGGGCGGTCCTCCTGGGTCGCGACCTCTTTGCGGAAGAAGTTACGGAGGGTGGGTGTGTCGTCGATAAGCACCTGCTCCTCCTCGGCCTCGACGATCTCGACGTCATCTTCGGCGGCGGTGTGGTGGTGCACATCGGCGGACGTGAGCTTGGGGCGGCGGCGGGCCACGACGGGTTCGGTGCCTCCCTCGTGCAGGACGCGCGTTTCCTCGTACCCCTCGCCAGAGCGGCGAATCTTCTTCGTGTTCCCCAGCATCATCGGCGCAAGCACGATGACCCACACGACGAGAATGAGGACCAGAATGAGGCTCGGGCTGCCCATGGGCAATGCCACCTTTCAACGCAACCAATTGGGTGTGTACACAGAACTGGCCCCAACGCTATCCGCGCGCACTCGGCCCCACCGCCAGGCGCGCCGAACCCTGCGCCTGAAAAATTACTGAACCGGCCGAACGCGCCCCGCCGCGCGCAGCCGCTCCACGGCGGTGTGCGGGAAATCGTCCGCGTTCAGCGCCACGAAGTGGTGGTCGCGCCACTGCCCGTCGATGTGCAGGTTCTTGCGGAGGTAGCCCTCCTCGCGGTAGCCATTTGCCAGGAGCACGCTTTTCGACGCCGGGTTGTCCGGCAGGAACGTCGCCGTCACCCGGTGCATGCCCACCCTCGCAAAGGCGTGGTCCGTGCCGAGCGCGCACGCCGCTGTCGCGATGCCGCGCCCCATGAACGGCGAGTGGACCCAGTAGCCGATCCAGCACTCGCTCACCGCACCGTGCTGGATATTGCCCAGCGTCACCTGCCCGGCGAACTCGCCGTCCGCGACGATGACCAGCGGCACGACGACCCCGTCAGCCGCCAGCTTTTTCAGGTTGAGCCAGTTGGCACGCCAGGCTTGCGGCGAGTGCGCGTCAGCCCACGTCCCTTGTACGGTCGGCTCGACCGGCTTGAGCCAGTGCTCGTCCAGCACGCGGGTTTCGCTCCATGCGCGACCGTCGCCGGATTTGAGCGGGCGCAGGTGGACGTGTGTTCCGTCCGCCAGCCGCAGCGCGGGCGTCGTTTCCGGCCAGCCCGGCGTGGGCTCGCGGAAGAGTGCAAACAGGTCCACCGGGGCAGGTTCCTAGCTGCGCTGCTGCAGGAATTCAACATCCACGAACTCGCCCGGGCGCACCTGGAGCACGTCCTCGGGGATGCGAATCATGGCGTTGGCCTCGGCGAACCCGGCAAGCAGGTGCGCCGCGCTACCGTCGAGTGTGCCCAGCGACTCCACCAGGTACTCCCCCGTCTCCATGTCGCGCATGAGGCGCGCACGAATGTAGCCGCGGCGGCCCTTGATGGAATCAATGTGGCGCACCGAGCGGGCCTGTACCGTGCGGCGCGCGACGCTCGCCTTCCCAAGCGACTGCCGGATCGCCGGGCGCACCAGCGTCTCCGCAATCACCAACGCGCTGACCGGGTTGGACGGCAGCAGGAAGACGGGCGTACGCTCCTCGCCGAGCAGGCCGAAGCCTTGCACAGACCCGGGGTGCATGGCCACGCGCTGCGTGTCGAGCTCCCCCATCTCGCGCAGCACGTCCTGGATGACGTCCGCGCCCGAACCGCCAACGGCGCCGATCACGATGACTACTTCGGACCGCGCGATGTGCCCGGCGATGGTCTCGCGCAGGCGGCGCGGCTCCGCGTTGACGATGCCCGCGCGCACCACGTCCGCGCCGGCCTCTTCGGCGGCGGCTGCAACGGCGTACGACGCGACGTCGTACACCTGCCCAAGGCCCGGGTCGCGGTCTACGTCCACCAGCTCGAGGCCGTAGCTCATCACGGTCACGCGCGGGCGCGGGTAGACCAGCACCTTCTCGCGCCCCGCGGCGGCCACGAGCCCGATCTGCGCCGGCCCGAGCACCGAGCCCTGGCGCACGGCGATGTCCCCCGGCTGGATGTCCGAGCCGGGTTTGCGGACAAAGTCGCCGGTGCGCACTGCGCGCGACGGGGTGACGCGCTTGCGCCCCCGGTCACTCCATTCCAGCGGGAGGACGGCGTCCGCGAGCGTTGGCAGCGGCGCGCCGGTGGCAACGCGCACGGCCTGGCGCGGCTGGAGGCGAAGCGGCTTCTGCGAGCCCGCCGCGACCTCCCCCACCACGGGCAGCGTGCGGTCGCGGTGCGGTGTGCGGCGTTCCGTAGTCTCCCCGCCGTCCTGCTCCTCCGGGGGCTCCGCGGCGAGGCGCAGGCCCGCGGTGCCGCCCACGTCCACGGAGCGCACGGCGTAGCCGTCAACCGCTGCCTGTGAAAAGCTGGGCAACGGGGCGGTTGCGGCGATTTCCTCGGCGCACATGAGGCCGAGGGCATCAAGGATTCCGACGCGGATCGGCTCAGGCGTCACCGCCGCGTCTACCACCATTGCTTGCTGGTCTTCAACGCTGCGCATTGGACCAATCCTAGTGGGAACTAGCGGACAATATCGGGATTCTCCGCTTCGAAGTCGCTGATAATCTGCTTCAGCGCCGTGTACAGGGCCGGACCATACTTCTCGTTGTGCAGCCCAAAGTCCACATTCGCCGGGATGTAACCACCCGGATTGCCCAAATCGTGGCGCTTCCCGTCATGCACCACCACGTGCACCGGGTGGCCCTCCGTGATCATCAGCTCGATCGCATCAGTCAGCTGCAACTCACCACCCTTGCCCGGCTCGATCCGACGCAACGCGTCAAAAATCGCCCGATCCAGCAGGTAGCGACCCGTGGCCACCAACGTCGACGGCGCATCCTCCACCGCAGGCTTTTCCACCATGCCACGCACACGCTTGACCTCAACACCATCAACCTCGGTGTCCACCTCCTCAACGTTAAACACGCCGTAGTTGAACACCTCCTCACGGCTGACGTTAAACGCGCACAACACCGAGCCACCAAGCTCCTGGCGCACCTTGACCATCTTCTCCATCACACCCGCCGGCAACACCAAATCATCCGGCAGCATGACAGCGACAACGTCCTCGTCATCATCCAGCGCGTCCTCCGCACACCCCACGGCGTGCCCCAACCCCAGCGGCTTATCCTGCGTCACCGAAATCGCATCAATCAGCTCACCAGCGCGGGCGACCTTTGCCACCTGCTCGTCCTTACCGCGCGCAGCAAGCGTTTCGCGCAGCGTGGAAAACTCGCCGAAGTGAGCCATGATCTCCTCTTTCTGAGGAGCCACCACCACCGCCAAGCGCTGCGCACCCAGCTGGGCCGCCTCCTCCGCGATCAGCTCAATACCGGGAGTATCCACCACCGGCAAAAGCTCCTTCGGCACCGTCTTCGTCGCCGGCAGAAAACGAGTACCCATACCCGCCGCCGGCACGACAACCGTCTTCACCGCACCATGGGAAGGCACGGATGATACTTCGTTAGAATTCCGCATAAATGTCGAGCCTACATGGCCAGTTGCTGCTATTTTGCTCCGACCCACGTTCTCCGCCCAACCCGAAGGGGGCCACCATGCCAACGCCAACCGAGGACAAGCGAGCCCTGCGCGCCCGCCACACCGAATTCCGCCGCCGGCTCCGCCACGACCCCGCCCGCAAGACAGCGCTCGACGCGGCGATCCTGACCAACGCTGTTGCCTGCATCGACGCGTTCGGCGCACGTGGCGCCAACATCTCCGCCTACAATCCGCTCCCCACCGAGCCAGGCCCGGCAGACTTCGCCGCGCAGCTGCGCCGCCACGCGCGGAGCGTCTTCGTCCCAATCTCGCTGCCGGACTGTGTGCTGGCGTGGTCGCTGGCGGACGGGGCGACGCAGCCCGGCGCGCTCGGCGTCGCGGAACCGACCGGTGCCCGGTTCAACTCCCGCGTCCTCTCCTCCTGCGCGCTGCTCCTGGTTCCCGCGCTGGCCGTCGATGCCCGGGGGATGCGGCTGGGCAAGGGCGCCGGCTATTACGACCGGGCGCTCGCTGGGCTGGACGTGCCCACGGCGGCGGTGCTCTACGACGAGGAGGTCGTCGACGCTGTCCCCCACGACGCGCACGACGTCCCCGTGCGCGCGATCATCACGCCGCGCGGGTGGCGGGCAATTTCGGTGTAGAGGGAACCGCCGCGCGTCCGGCTGCGTCTAATATGCATGGACCTCTCGCAACGACTCACTGGACTCGCCCACCGCCTGCGCACCCCGGGCTATCGACGCTCCGTGCTCCTCCGACGCGCGCTCGCCGCCGCACTCGTCTGCGCCGCAGGCCTCAGCGCGCTGCTCAACGCGTCCCGCGCCGACCCCCTGGTTGTCACCTTCGCCCGCCCCGTCGCCGCGGGCGCCCGCGTCACCGATGAGGACCTGCAGCTGCAGCGGGTGCCCGAACGCGTCGTCCCGGAGGGCGCGCTGCGGGAGCAGTCCCTGGCCAGCGGGCACATCCTCGCCGCGGGCGCCGCGCCCGGCGAGGTGGTCACCTCCACCCGGCTCGTCGGCCCCGACCTGGTGAGCGAGCTCGTTGCGGGCCAGCCGGAAGGAGAGCCGTTCACCATGGTGCCGGTGGCGCTCGCGGAGCCGGACATCCTGCCCATGCTGCACCACGGCGCCGTCGTGGACGTGATCGCGGAGGGGCCGACGACGGTCGCCTCCGGCGGGCGCATTGTCACCGTTGGCGAAGAGGGCACGGTGCTCGTGCTGATGCGGCGGTCGCAGGCGTCGGCGGTGGCGGCGGCGTCGTTAAGCATGCCCCTCGCCGTTGTTTTGGCCTCTGCTGGCACGCCGGCATAAACTGCGTATCCTTGACACCTGCCATGCGCACGCATGGCGGTGCCGTTTCTTCCCCCACTACGCAATGCTCTTGCAAAGGAGTGCATGTTTCATGCTGAAAGGTTTCCGCGATTATATTCTGCGCGGCAACGTCATCGATCTGGCCGTCGGTATTGTCATCGGCGCCGCCTTCACCGGGCTGGTCACGGCGTTCTCTGACGCCATCATCAACCCGCTGCTCAACATCTTCGGCGACGCCGAGGTGGGCGAAGGCTGGAAGATTCCGGTCATCCCGGGCCGCCCCGAGACCGCCCTCGACCTGGGCATGCTGGTCTCCGCCGCGATCAACTTCCTGCTCATCGCCGCGGTGGTCTACTTCCTCATCGTCGCGCCGATGAACAAGCTCAATGAGATGCAGAAGCGAAAGCGGGGCATCCCCGAAGACGTCGCTGCCCCGACCGAAACGGAGCTGCTCACTGAGATCCGCGACCTGCTCGCCGGCCAGTCCCCGGAGCAGGCAGGCAGCACCACCCCGCCCGCGACCAGCAACTAGTCCCCACCGTGGTGGGGCGGGCGCTCGTAGTCGTAGAACTCCCGCCCCGTCAGCTCCGCGGCCGGGTCGCCGTCTTCCTCAAAGGACACCGCGCGTTCGCCATCGCCCCCGGCCCCCGTGAACGGCGCGTCCGCCGTGCGGTCGTAGTCCACGTCCGCGACGCGCCGCGCCCTTCGCCGCTGCCGCGTCATTTCTGCACGGTGTAGCTGTTGAGCTCCGAGATCAGGTGGTCCACCAGCGGCGCGATGGTGGCCACGCCGTCACGAATCGCCTGCCGGCTCGGAGCCAGGTTGACCACCACTGTGGAGCCGGACACACCACAGATGCCGCGGGAGGTGCACGCGTCGACGGCGCCGCAGGCCTGGCCGGAGGAGCGAACCGCCTGCGAGACGCCCGGCACCAGCTTGTCAATCACCGCGCGCGTGGCCTCCGGCGCCTTGTCGCGCGGGCCGACCCCGGTCGCGCCGACGGTGAGCACGAGGTCGACGCCGCCGACCACACCGGTCTCAATCACCTTGCGGATTTCGGACTTCTTCGACTTGGTGCGCACCACGCCATCGACGTGGTAGCCGTACTCGCCCAGCAACTCCGCGACCATCTCGTGCGTGTTGTCGCCGGGGGCCTCGTAGCGGTGATCACCGATGAGCACGATGATGGCCCGGGACGGGGCGGGAGTGTCCTCCGCGAGCTCGGTGGCCCGCAAAAACGCGTCGTCCGGCTCCACGTTTTCCAGCGCATCAAGTGTTGTGGACATGTGCCTTCTTTCCCTCTCTCGCTTCGACGTTGTTCCGGCCCCGCGACCGGAGGAGTGTCCTTTAACTTACTCGGAACTCAGCGTCACATCTACGGAAACGGGAGCCTCCTCCCCCTCCCGCCGGATCTGCAGGGTGACCGTCTCGCCGAAGTCGTGGGAACGCGTCGCCGCGATGAGCGCGTCGGCGGAATCGATCAGCCGGTCGCCCACTTTGGTGATCACGTCGCCCCTACGCACGCCAGCCTGCTCCGCCGGGCTATTCGGCTCCACGCCGGCGACGACGGCGCCGTCGTCGCCCATGTCCATGGCGCTGACTCGCACGCCCAGCATCGGCTGAGAGGCGCTGCCCTTGTCAATCAGCTGCTGCGCCACGCGCTTGGCAAAGTTGGACGGGATTGCAAAGCCCAGGCCGATGGAGCCGCCCTGCGATTCCTGCCCGTAGCCGCCCGCAGACAGCGACGCAATCACGGAGTTCATCCCGATGAGGTTGCCGTGCATGTCCACCAGCGGTCCGCCCGAGTTACCGGGGTTAATCGCGGCGTCCGTCTGGATGCCGTCCATCAGCGAGCTCTCGCCACCGCCTTGCGACGCCCGCACCGGTCGGTTCAGCGCCGAGACGATACCGCTGGTCACCGTCGCGGACAGGCCCAGCGGAGAGCCGACGGCCACCACCTCCTGGCCGACGGCGAGCTGGTCGGAGTCGCCGAACTGCATCGTCGGCAGGTCCTTCACGCCCTCAATCTTGATCACGCCGACGTCGGTGTTCACGTCGCTGGCCACGAAGGTGGCGTCGTGGCGCGAACCGTCATTCAGCGTGACCTGGATCTGGGACTGCGAGCTCGCCGCATCGGCGATCACGTGGTGGTTCGTCAGCACGTAGCCGTCCGAGGAGATAATGGAGCCGGAGCCTTCCGCCGACGCACGCGGCGTCTGCACCACGATCGAGACCACGGCGGGCAGGACCTGCGACGCCACGTCTTCGACCGAGCCCTTCGGCGCCGCGTGTGCCTCCCCCTGGTCGTTCTGCTGGTCGTTCTGCGGAGCCGGGGCTGCCGGCGCCTCCAGGGCGCTGTACGAGCTCTCCTCACCGTCGTTGGTTTTGCTCACCACGTACCCGGAGCTAGCGCCACCGACAAGCGCGGCGACGAGGGCGGTGGCGATGACGGTCCCCGCCCCGAAACGACGCTTCTCGCGAGCCCCCTCCGGCGCGCTTGGCACCTGGTCGACGTGGTACACGGTCGGCTGGCCCTGGCGCGTCTCGGTCAGTGCGGGAGATGTATCTGTGTTGCTGGTAACACGATCCGAGCCGCCGCTCGCTGCGCGACGGGGGTTGCGTGGATCCTCTGGAAAAGTCATGGAGGTAATTATCAACCTTTCTGCTGGAGCCAGTCTTGATGCCTGAACAGACTCCACCTAAAGTTATCTGAACGTTCCCTGTGCGCTGTGCACTGGTGCAATGCCGCTTATCGACGAAACCCCGCCCGGTGAGATCCCTCCCACCAAGCGGGGCAACGCGACCGTGCGCACACGCGCTTGCTAGTCCTCCGCGGGCGGGCGCCACCCCGGGAACACAACACGCATGCGGGTGCCCCCGTCGTCGGATTCCTCGACGAAGATCTGGGCGTCGTGGCGGTCGAGTACCTGTTTCACAATCGCCAGCCCCAGGCCCGAGCCCGGCATCGCGCGCGACTCCGGGGCGCGGTAGAACCGTTCGAAGACGCGGGCGCGCTCCTTCGGCGCAATGCCGGGGCCGGAATCGTCGACAATCAGCACCGCCTTCGTCGTGGCCGCCTTGAGCGAGATGCGGACGGTGCCGCCGTCCGGGGACCACTTGGCGGCGTTGTCGATCAGGTTAATCGGCGCGCGCCCCATGGCGAAGTGGTCGCCCATGATGACCCACGGGTCGGCGTGGAACTGGAACGTGACGTCCGGGCGGCGGCGACGCACGCGGTCCAGCGCCTCCTCCAGGATCATGTCGAGACGGAGCTCAGTAAACTCCGTGTTGGGAGAGTCCTCGCGCGCAAGGTCGACGAGGTCTCCAATCAGCGTGGACATCTCCTCCATCTGCGCCAGCACGTCCCGCTCCAGGTTCTCGCGCTCCTCGGGCGAGATCATGTCCTGGTGGCCGGACTTGTACATCATCATGAACAGCTCAATGTTGGTGCGCATGGACGTCAGCGGCGTCTTCAGCTCATGGCCCGCGTCTGCGACGAGCTGCGTCTGTCGGGTACGCGAGTCCTGGAGCGTCTGGATCATCCGGTTGAACGAGCGGCTGATGTTCGCGAGCTCGTCGTCGCCCTCAACCGGGAGCGGCTTGAGCTCCTCGGTGCGGGTCACCTCGTCCACCGCTTTTTGCAGCCTGCGCAGTGGATACAAACCGGTCGCGGCGACAACGGACGCGACGGCCCATGCCATCGCAATGCCGAGGCACAGGATGACCAGCAGCGCCGCACCGGAGCTGCCCTGCAGCCGGCGCGAGGGATCCACCTGCTGGGCGAGCGCCACCGCAGAGCCGTCGTCCTTGCGGAGGACCAGGATGCGCTCCCCGCCCGCAGTACGGACCGAGATTTCTTCGCCGTCCGCTTCCCTGTGGAACGCCCCACCGATCGCGATCGCATCGCCGTAATAGCGATTGGACTGCGGCGGCGACACCGCTGCGTGGATCTGCGGGTTGAAGTACTTAAACGCCGCTATCTTCCCCTCAAGCTCATCGACGGGATGCCTTTCCACCTCGTCCATCAGCGCATCCGCCTTCACCCGGAGGTCGCTATCCATTGAATTCGTGATCGTCGTGGCGGCAGCCCAGAAGCTGACCAGGGCGGTGACCAAGATGGTGAAGGCGACCATCACGCCAGTCAGCACCACGAGCTGCTGGCGCAGAGAAAGTCCGAGCCCAAGGAACCGAGAGCCGCGGAAACCTGACGCCTCCGCGCCCCCCTGCTCGTCGATCCACGCGTCCTTATCGCGCTGGTAAGTCTCGGCTGATTGCCGAAGGATCACGGTGCAGTCTCCCGCAGCACGTAACCAACGCCTCGGACGGTGTGGATCAGGCGCGGCTCGCCCGCAGCCTCCGTCTTGCGCCGGAGGTAGCCGATGTACACCTCGAGCGCGTTGCCGGAGGTTGGGAAGTCGTAGCCCCACACCTCTTCCAGGATGGTCTGGCGGGTGAGCACGCGACGCGGGTTCTGCATCAGCAGGTGCAGCAGCGCGAACTCGGTGCGCGTCAGCGAGATGGTACGGGAGCCGCGCGTGACGTCTCGGGTCTCCGGGTTGAGCGTGAGGTCCTCGAACTTCAGCGCGGAGGACTCGTGGTCGCCGCCCTCGATGGAATCCGCGCGGGCACGGCGCAGCAGGGAGCGAACGCGGGCAAGGAGCTCTTCGAGCGCGAACGGCTTGGGAAGGTAGTCGTCGGCACCGGCATCCAGCCCCGCCACCCTGTCAGACACGCCGTCACGCGCCGTAAGCATCAGCACGGGCCGATCGTAGCCGGACGAACGCAGCGTACGGCACACGCCAAGCCCGTCAAGCTTAGGCATCATCACGTCAAGGATGGTCAGGTCCGGCTCTTCCGCGCGGATCAGATCCAGCGCCTCTTCGCCATCTTCCGCCAGGCACACCTCGTACCCGTTGAAGCGAAGAGAGCGCCGTAAGGATTCACGCACGGCCTGCTCATCATCGGCCACAAGAATTTTCATGTTTCTATTATGGCTTACTCGATGATTTTTGGTGCATAAGACCGCAAAAAAGCCGATTCCCCAGGTCAGGGAACCGGCTTCCGGTGGAGCTGCGTTTAGAACTGCTCCACGTCAATCAGGCCAGCCTGCGCGGCCTTGACCAGGCGACGCGGAATGCGAACTTCCTGGCCGTCGATCTTGACGGTCTGCAGTGCGGCGTTGTCAGCCTTCCACTGCGAGCGACGCATGCGGGTGTTTGCGCGGGACTTCTTAAACTTCGGGGTAGCCATTTCTCAATTCCTCCTTTACGCCTAGTTAGCGGACTTCTTCTTACGGCGAGCCATGCCACCGAAGCGCTGGTTGAACTTCTCAACGCGGCCAGCGGTGTCCATGAGGCGCTGTGCGCCGGTCCAGAACGGGTGGGACTCAGCGGTCACGTCGACAACGATGAGCGGGTACTCGTTGCCGTCCTCCCACTGATCGGTACGGTCGGAGGTCTTGGTGGAGCGAGTCAGGAACTTGTGGCCCGTGTTCGCGTCCTGGAAAATCACCGGGTGGTAATCCGGGTGAATATCCTTCTTCATATACTTCGTCTCCCTCAGGATTGAACTTCAGGTCGTCTCCTCCGCGAGGATCGTGCCTGAGTTGGGTGCGAAAATGGTCAAGTGCACAGCGATTGCTGAACAACCTGCAGAATTATACTGCTTCAGGGTGCATTTCCCTAATCGCGCATGTTTGCTTTTCGACGCCACAGCACCAGCGCCCCAGCCAACGCTTGCGCCAGGCCGAGCACGAGCCATGCAACGTTGCCCAGCTCAACCGGATAAGCCAAGCTCAATACCGCAAGCATGAGGTGCATGCCGCCGTGCGAGCCTGCGGCCCACCAGAAGCTACCAAAGCGGTAGACCAGCGCCGCACCCAAAATGGACATCCCGAAGGGCATCACCAGGTAGACGAGGTGGTCCAGCGCACTTTGTTGCCCACCGGCAGAAGTCAGGTGAATCAACGTGAAGGCGGCCGTTGTCCACACGATGGTGAGAGTTTCTCGGTGCCGCGTGAGATCGAACAGCCAGCCGCGGTAAAGCAGCTCTTCGGGGATCCCTTGCAGCAGGTATGCGCGCACCAGGATCCACGCCAATACTGCGCCCAGCGGATAGTCGCCAGCGTCGACTGCCTCTGGCACCGCCGGCCCGGGCCCGAGGATCGCCGCGAGCACCGCCCACCCCACGAGCATCGGCACGGACACCACGAGCGTGCCGCCGACAAGGCCCCAGGCCCCGCGCCAGTTGATGCTGGAGCGCTCAACGAAGCGCGCCCACACAACGACGAACGCGACCACCAGGACGGGTGTAAGGCAGAACAGGAGCGTTTCATCTACGTATGGGACGAGCGGGACCCGAGCGAAGTTTGCGCCCATGAGCACACCCGTAGCAATGATGGCGCGGAGCACGAGACCGAGTGCGTTAACAGGAATTCTTGGGTTCATGGTGCACGACTTTATTGAGCACACACTGGCTTAAATAGTGGATGCGGTCACCAAAATCCATGACCCGAGTCATGGGTGTCAGCCGGTACGTTTGGACACCATGAACCGTGTCCACCTCCACCTTTTGGACAGCATTCTGGTGTTCGCCACCATGCTGTACCTCAACTTCGCGTCAGCCGCGCTCGCGCGAGAGGAAGTACTTTTTGCGGTCGCCCTGCTCACCGTCGCGGCGTGGGTGGCGTGGCGCAAGACGGAGCATAAGGCTGCCGCAGTGGTCTTCTCCCTGTGCGCGTTCGCTGTCTTCGCTACGGCGAATAACCCGATCAGCATCCTCGTCCTGTGGTGCGCCGTCGTTGCGTTACATATGAGCCTGGGCAAACGTGCAGCGTACCTCTACGCTGGTGCGATCGTCGTGGCTTCTTTTCTCGCACAGCTGAAGGTCCAGGCCCCGGTGAGCAAGGTCGCGATCGAGACACTCTCCGGCGCTGCCGCAGCCGCAGCGGGACTCAACCTGGCTTCGACGGTCGCTCGGCAGCGCTGGCACGAGGCGCGCCAGCAGGACATGGCGATGGCGAAAGAGCGCGAGAGAATCGCCGCAACGCTTCACGACGCCCTCGGGCACCGCCTCACCACTATCGGGCTTAGCCTCGACTACGCACTCCGCATCCCCGACGCGGAAAAGCGCGATAGTGAGATCGCGAGGGCACGCGCTAGTGTCTCGGAAGCTTTGCACGAGATGCGGGCAACTGTGCGGGCGATGAAGCCTGCCGCACATCCGGACGAAGACATCGAGTCCGCACTTTCCCATTTAGCGGAGTCATTCGCCTCAACTTCGCTGGAGGTGCAATTCACCCACGCCCCGCACACAACGGGCGCAAAGCACTCCACCGAGGAGCGTATGCTCATGCTGCATTTTTGCCAGGAAGCATTGACAAATGTGTTGCGGCATTCGCACGCAACGAAAGCACAGATCCTGCTTGATCATGGCTCACTTGCCGTGGTTGACAACGGGACCGGCATGGCCGGGCCGGAGGCGTTCGGCATCACGTCTCTTCGCGAACGCGCCGCAGGCCTCGGGGGTGAGATCACTACGCTCGCCCACGGCGGCATTGACCGCGGGTTCCGCATCGAATTGCACCTGAAGGAGAAGTCATGACCACACGCGCGCTGCTTATCGACGACCACGAGATGCTCCTGCGCGGCCTCAGGCTCATCTTGGACACCAACGACCGGGTCGAAGTCGCCGCAACAACTACCGACGGAGCAGAAGCGCTCAACCTTGCCCGCCGCTATAACGTCGACGTGGTGGTCACCGATGCTGCAATGCCGGGCACCGACGGGCTCGAGGTCGTTCGCGCCTGCAACCCACACGTCCCTACCCTCGTGCTCACCACGTTTGATGACGCAAACCTGGTCAAGAGCTTGCTCGACGCCGGCGCCTCCGGATACATCCTGAAAGACGTTTCCCCGGAAGAATTGGCAAACGCTATCGTCGCGACCGCCCAAGGTGGACTCGTTCTCGACCCGCGGATCGCCCGCTACGCAGCGGGAAACCCGCAGCTGGCAATCCTAACCCCCACAGAACGCTCCGTCGCCGAAAAAGTCGCACGTGGAATGAGCAACCAGGAAATTGCCGGTGCGCTTTTCCTGGCTGAAGGCACCGTGAAAAACCACGTGTCCGCTCTACTCCGAAAACTCAAAGCACGCGACCGAACGGTGCTCGCCTTGCGTTTAGCCAAAGCATTAGGGCTCTAGGCTCCGCCCCCTGTGTGGCCGGGAAGCGAAATCGCCTGAGATTAGGAAATTTGGCGCTAAACATGTATCGTTGACTCTCGCTGTTGTCGAAGTACACGTATACGCCTACGTCAACCGATTGCACCAGACGCTCTCGCGGACCCTCACTCCGCTTTGCAGTGGCGTCATCCTCACTTGTGATCAGTGCGTGGGCGGCAGAAGAGAAAGAAGTCAACCCATGTCGGCACATTGCCAGGTCACGGGACGCGAGCCAAAGTTTGGCAAGACCGTCTCGCACTCGCACCGCCGCCACTCGCGCCGTTGGAACCCCAACGTGCAGAAGCGCCGGTTCTACCTGCCCTCCGAGGGCCGTACCATTACTCTGAACGTTTCTACCAAGGGTCTGAAGATCATCGACCGTGACGGCATCGAGTCCGTCGTGGCAAAGATCCGCGCACGAGGTGAGAAGATCTAATGGCACGTAACGATATTCGCCCGATCATCAAGCTGAAGAGCACCGCGGGCACTGGTTTTACCTACGTCACCCGCAAGAACAAGCGCAACAACCCGGATCGCATCACGCTGAAGAAGTACGACCCGGTTGTGCGCAAGCACGTCGAATTCCGCGAGGAGCGATAATCAATGGCTAAGAAGTCGAAGATCGCCAAGAACGAGAAGCGCAAGGAGATCGTTGCTCGTTACGCAGAGCGACGCAACGAGCTCAAGGCAATCATCCGCAACCCGGAGACCTCGGACGAGGACCGCCTGGACGCGCAGTTTGAGCTGAACCGCCAGCCCCGCGACGCTTCCCCGTCGCGCGTGCGCAACCGCGACTCTCGCGATGGCCGCCCCCGCGGCTACCTGCGTAAGTTCGGTGTGTCCCGTGTCCGTATGCGCGAGATGGCTCACCGCGGTGAGCTGCCTGGCGTCCGTAAGTCTTCGTGGTAAGGAGGAATTGACCAATGAAGCGCAATAACCAACGCAAGGCGCGCATGGAGCAGTCCCGCCGCCCGAAGAAGAACCCGCTCAAGGCCAAGGGCATTGAGAAGGTCGACTACAAGGATATTGAGACCCTGCGTCTGTTTATCTCTGACCGTCACAAGATCCGTTCCCGCCGCGTCACCGGCTTGACCCCGCAGCAGCAGCGTCAGGTTGCTACCGCCGTCAAGAACGCGCGCGAGATGGCTCTTCTGCCGTTCACCACCCGCTAACCAGCGGTTGACGTCAACAGCGTAGAGTTTTCGACCCAAAGCCTGCCCCGCCCGGATGTGATTCCGGTGCGGGGCAGGCTTTTTCATGCGCTGCCGCTACCTTTCTAACGATTGAAAGGCCGCGGCGTGCAGTAGACTAGGAACGCACACGCGTCGCTGCCTTCCCTGCAGACCGGCGCCGTTTTGAGAGGAGTAGTGGATGAGCGGAAACGTGGGTCGCCCCCGCAAGAACAGCCCCCGTCGTCGCGGCAAGACAGCCCGCGACGAAATCCTCGACGCATCCTCGGAACTGTTCACCCGCCGCGGCTTCTCCACCACGTCTACGCACCAGATCGCCGAGGCCGTGGGCATCCGCCAGGCGTCGCTGTACTACCACTTCCCCTCCAAGAACGACATCTTCCTCACCCTGCTCAAGGGCACGATCCAACCGGCGTTAGACCTCGCCTCGGACTTGGCGGAGTCGGACGCGTCGCCAGCGCTGAAGCTGTGGGCGCTGTGCGCCGCCGAGACGCGCATCCTGCTGTCTTCCAATTGGAACATCGGTCGCCTCTACCAGCTGCCGACGCTGGAATCGGAGGAGTTCGAGGAGTACCACGAGGCGCGCGCGAAGCTCGAGGGCATCTACCGCGACCTTGCCGCGCAGATCGTCGGCGATGACGACCCCCGCATCGAGCTTCCGTTCCACATGACGCTCGCCGCGATTGAGATGCGCGACAACACCGGTGTGGCGCCCTACCCGCTTGTCGACGATGCCCTACCCGCCCCCTCAGTCATGATCGCCGATGCCGTGCTCGACGTGCTCCACGCCGAGCTCCCCTCCTGCCGCGGCGAGCGCACCCTGGAGCTGGTGGCGAAGGTGTCGGGAAACCCGGAGTAGCAGCGGGGCTTACGGCTGGCAGCGCGCCGCCGGCAGCAACTCGGTCCCCTCCCCCAACCGCTGCGCCATCGCGCTGAGCATCTGCTGCCCTGTGTCGTACGCGCCGTCCGCGGGAAACGCGGCGAGCGCGACGGGCGCGTAGCTCCCGTCCGTGCGCGGCACAAGCCCGAACTGTCGCACCTGATACATGCCTGCTGTGTCCGGGCCCCACCCGCCCTTGAACAGGGCCCCAAGCGTCCCCAGGCCGTAGGACTGGCCCGGGTCGACCTGCCCCATGAGCTGGAGCACCTGCCCGGCGCCAGCAATGCACGCGAGCGAGTCGGCGAGCTGCGCTTCATCGCTGACCGAGAGGGCGGTCTGGCCGAACGTGGAGAACTCCGGGCGAGTCTTCGCCGTATTTACGGGCACGGTAAGGCCGGACTCGCTGAGCACCGCATCCACCGCGTCGGCACCTGCGGTGGCGTAGAGCCGTTCCGCAGCGGCGTTGTCCGAGGCGGTGATGGCGGCGGCGACGTCGCCGGAGGCAGCGGGATCGGCGCGGAGCGCGGCGATCGCGATGGGCACCTTGATCGTCGACCACGCCGCGGTCGCCCCCTGCTCCCCTGAGGCCACTACTCCGTTCGGCCCGGAGACGGCGGCGCCGGCGGTTCCCCAGGCGGAGGCGGCCTGCACGGTGGCGTCGAGAAGCGACTGCGCGTCTGGGGTCGCTGCGCTGTGCTCAGTCGTGGACGGGGCAGGTGCGGGCGCGGGCGGAGGCGTGACGAACTCGGTGGACTTCACCACGACTGTCGGTGGTTCCTGCTGCGGCCCAGTCGGCACGGTACAGGACGACAAGACGCAGGCGGACGCGGCGAGCGCAACGCCGAGCCGGAGAGGGGCTACCAAATCCGGACCCTGGCGTTATTGCCGCCGGAGCAGTACACGGTGCTGCCGCCGCTGCACGACATGGTGTAGGTGTATCCCGTCCGCGGGCTGTACGCAGAGATCGTGACGTTCGTGCTGCCCGAACTGTTGTACGCGTCGACGAACTCGCTGTACACGTTCGCGGCAAACGGCCCGGTGGTCACCCCGGTATCGGCCGCGTAATGCGAGTACGTGTGACGCGAGGGCGCCGGTGCTGCCGGGGCGGGCTCCTCGGCCTGCTGCTGGGCGGGCGCCTCCTGCTGGAGCGTCTGGGTCTCCACATCCGTAATGGTCACCGGCTCACTCGAGCCGCTGAACGCCCCGGAACCAAACAGGTACGCAAGCACGCCCACTATCGCGGCGAGCAGGACCCCAATGATGGCGATGAGCCACGGGGTCCAGTTTCGGCGATTCTCCTCGTGGTACGGGTACTGCCCCTGGCCGTACGCCGGACCGTATTGCTGTGGTGGATATTGCTGCGGTGCGTATTGCTGCTGGGGCTGCTGCGGGTACTGGCCCGAGAACTGTACCGTCTCGGTGTCCGCGGCGGCCCACTGCTCCGTGCTGAGGTTCACGTCGCCTTGGCCGTACTTACTGCTCATTGTCGCGCCTTTCCCGAGGCGCGGGGGCGCGCCGAGGGTCATGTATGCAAATTGGGGGTTCTGGGAAATGATAAATCAACATCTGCCAAAATGTTGAAATTCACCGCGCATTTCCCTCACCGCAAGCTGGGTGCGCTACCGGCTCGTCGTCGGGCTGGTCTTGGTCGTCTTCGAGGCTTGTGACTTCTTCGTCTTGCTCGCCGTTGCAGTGCTTGTCGACGCCCCCATGCTCGCCTTCGACGACGCCACAGCCGAGGACTTCTTCGACGTCTTTGAGGCTTTCGGTGTCTTCGACGTCTTCGGCGCCGTCGTGCTCGTCGGCGCGGGAGCCGGCGCCACCCTCGTCGTCGTCACCTCCGTGACCTGCGTCGACGTCACGACCATGGTGCTGGTGACGCTCTCAGGTTGCTTCGCGCCCTGCGCGAGGCCACTCACCGAGGTGTAAAAGAGCGCCCCCATGATGAGCGCGGCCGCCCCGACCAAGCCGCCGACGAGCCAGGTACCGATCCTCCCGCGACGGTCGTCGTCCTGAGTCTCGTCCTGATATTCATCGACCTGCTGCGCGGGAAGGACCTGGGTAGGCGGGTCAACCTCCTGGTCACGCTCGTACTCGCGTTGTCGGTCGACCACGCACTACCGCCTTTCTTATTTCGGCCTGCAGAGTGTGCAGGTTTCACAAGAGGTTAGCAGCGCGCGGTGGGCAGGGTCCCGCGCATCCCGTCAAGGCCGCGTGCGAGTTCGCTGAGCATTTGGGTGCTCTCCGCGTAGCCGCCGTGGCTGAACGCGGTGATCGCCACGGCGACATCGCCGTTCGGGCCCGGGACCAGGCCGAACTGCCGGGCCACGTAGCCGTCCTCGTGCGTGTTCCAGCCGCCCTTGAAGCGGGCACCGCCAATCTGGCCAAGGCCCCAGCGCTGGTCCGGGGTGATCTGCCCCATGAGGTCCAGCACCGGCTCGTGGCCCGCGACGCAGCGCAGCCCGGAGGCAAACTGCGCCTGGCCGGAGGTGTTCCAGAGGGTATCCATCCCGTACGCCGCGGAGGTCGTCGTGGCGGAACCCGCCTGCTGGATCACCTTGACGGACTCGGCGCCAGGGACCTGGTTGTACATGCGGTAGGCGGCGTCGTTGTCGGAGACCGTGATGGCCAGGCGGGCGTCGTTGGCAAAGCCCGGGCTCTGGCGCAGGGCGGCGATGGCCAGCGGCACCTTCATGGTGGAAAACGCCGGGTAAGCGGCGTTGTCTCCGGCGGTGATCTGCGCGCCGTTGCCCGCGACCGAGACGGCGACGCGGCCGTTGTGGTGCCCCTCCACCGCGCGTACCAGCCCGTCAAGGGCCGCCTGGTGGTCAACGGCGGGCTGCGCGGCGGCGCCCGGCGCGTGGGACGGCTGCCCCGCCTGGCCGGGCTGCTTCGGCCGCAGCTGCGGCGGGACCTGTTGCTTGATGTTGTCGGGCAGGCCGTTGTAGGCCTGCACGTACGCATCGCCGATGACGGGGAGATCCTCCACCGCCGGCATCACCGGCAGGGAGATCCCCATGGCCATCAGCGCCGCGGTAATTTGCTTCGCCCACGGCTGCGAAGAAAGTTGCGAGGACACGAATCTGCGCTCCCTACGTCACGTTACTGCCGTTTATTTACGGCTGACCTTAAAAGTATACGTAGGATACCATTCTGTGCCCCGCAAATTAGTGAGCGAAGTGGCGAGTCCCCGTCAGGTACATCGTCACACCGGCCTCCTTGGCGGCGGCGATGACTTCCTCATCGCGGATGGAGCCACCCGGCTGCACCACAGCCTTCACGCCCGAGTCGGCGAGCAGCTGGAAACCGTCGGCGAAGGGGAAGAACGCGTCGGAGGCTGCCACGGCCCCGTTGGTGCGGTTCTTGCCCTCGTCCAGGGTGTTGGCGCGGTCGACGGCGAGCTTCGCCGAGTCGACGCGGTTGACCTGGCCCATGCCAATGCCTACCGACGCCCCCTGGGCCGCAATCAAGATCGCATTGGACTTCACGCAACGCACACTGCGCCAGGCAAACTCCAGGTCGGTCAGGGTCTGCTCGTCGGCGGCCTCGCCGGCGACCAGCTTCCAGTTCGAGGCGGCGTCCCCCTCAGCCTGGTAGGCGTCGCGGTCCTGCACCAGCCAGCCGCCGGAGATCTGCTTCCGCTCCTCGCCGGGCTGCTTCGGCTCGACCTGCAGGATGCGCAGGTTCTTCTTCTCCTGAAGCACCTCGATCGCCCCGTCCTCGTAGGACGGAGCCAGGATGACCTCGGTGAAGATCGGCTTGACCTGCTCCGCCATCTCGACGGTGACCTCGCGGTTCGCGGCGACGACGCCGCCGTACGCGGAGACCGGGTCGCAGGCGTGGGCCTTCGCGTGCGCGTCGGCAATAGAATCGTCCGACACCGCGACACCGCACGGGTTTGCGTGCTTAATGATGGCCACGCAGGGGCGCTCGTGGTCCCAGGCCGCGCGCCACGCGGCGTCGGCGTCCTGGTAGTTGTTGTAGCTCATCTCCTTACCACCGAACTGGGTGGCGTTGGCGATGCCCCAGCCCTCGTTGACCAGGCGGGCTGCCTGGTGCGGGTTCTCGCCGTAGCGCAGTGCGTCGCCCTCGGCAGCCCCCTCGGCGCCGAGCTGTTCGGCGAACCAGGAGGAAACGGCGGCGTCGTACTGCGCCGTGTGCGTGAACGCCTCGAGCGCGAGGCGCTTGCGGTCCTCCAACTCGAAGCCGTCGCCCTTCACAGCATCAATGACGTCCGCGTAGCGGGACGGGTTGGTCACGACGGCGACGGACGGGTGGTTCTTCGCGGCGGCGCGCACCATGGAGGGGCCGCCGATGTCGATCTGCTCCACGCAAGCGTCGAAATCCGCCCCGGAGGCGACGGTCTCCTCGAACGGGTACAGGTTCACCACGACGAGCTGGAACGGCTCGATGCCCAGCTCCTTGAGCTGCTCGGCGTGGGCGTCCTTGCGCAGGTCCGCCAGGATGCCGGAGTGCACGCGCGGGTGCAGGGTCTTGACGCGCCCCTCGAGCACCTCGGGGAACCCGGTGAGCTCGGCGACCTCGGTGACGTGCACGCCGGCGTCGGCAATGCGCTTGGCGGTCGAGCCGGTGGAGACGATCTCTACGCCGGCCTCGCCGAGCGCGCGGGCGAGATCCTCCACGCCAGTCTTGTCGTACACGCTGATCAGCGCGCGCTTAATCTGAATTCCCATTGAACAGTACCTTCCCGTCGGAGATGGTGGCGCCGCGCAGCAGACCCACAATCTGCTCGCGCTCCGCCTGCTTGATTCGTTCGTGCAGAGTGGACTTCGTGTCGCCCTCCTGGATGCGCACCGCGCGCTGAGCGATGATCTCGCCGGTATCCATCCCAGCATCCACGTAGTGGACGGTGCAGCCGGTCACCTTCACGCCGTACTCCAGCGCGTCCTCGACGGCGTGCGCGCCCGGAAACGCGGGGAGCAAGGAGGGGTGAGTGTTAATTGTGCGCCCTTCAAACTCATCCAGGAACGCGCTGCCCAAGATACGCATAAAGCCCGCGGAAACGACCACGTCAGGCTGTGCCTTGGCCACGGTCGCCGCGAGCTCTCTATCCCAGGCAGCGCGATCATCGCCGACTGGCACGACCGCGGTGCGCACACCGGCGTTCTTCGCACGCTCGATGCCGGGACATACTTGGTCCGCGACGACAAGATCGACGCGGTACGGGCTCTGGATGTCGTCCAAAATCGCCTTGAGCAGGCTGCCTGTGCCGGAAACCAGCACAGCAACGGACAATGATTGGCTACTCACGGGCCATAGCTTAGTCATCCTGCTTCGCACTGCGGAATACGGCAACCGCCCACACCAGCAGGCTCAGCACCGCGAGCCACCCGAGCAGGAGGACTCCCAGCTTCCACGCGGTGGGGCCGACGGTCCCGTAGGCGCCGGCCTCGCCGGAGGTGAGCACGCCGAGGACCAGACCGATCACGCCGCCCCAGACGCCCGTTGCGCCAGCCTGTGCCAGCGTCGGCCGGACTTTCCAGAGCGACGCCAGGATCACGCCGGCCGGGATCAGCATGCACACCGGCGCCCACGCAGGCACACTCTCCGGCACCGCGGCCAGCAGCGGCAGCGGCGGCAGCGCGACGTTGCCGGAGGCGAACAGCGAGGTGGACACCCCGGCGTAGTCGAAGGACCCGCCGAGCAGGACCGCCATCGACGTCACCGCAGCGTTGGGCAGGTAGAGCAGGCACAGCAGCGTCAGCCACAGCCCACCCGCGGCCCCGAGGTTGGGGTAGGCGGCGACCAGGTCGCCGACCCGCTGGTAGTGCAGCGCCAGCACGACCAAGGCAACGACGCCGCCGGCGAGTGCGAGGTTCCGGATGGCGTTGAGGGCGGTGAGCGCGGCGTCGATAAGCACTTCCGGCACCCCGCCTCGCTTGGCCAGCGCGCGCCACAGGACGGTCCGAAGGCCGAAGCAGAAGCCAATGAAGTGCAGCGCTGGCGGCAGGAACAGCGCCAACGCGGCGGGCGGGGCGCTGACCGGGTAGACCGCCGAGGCGTCCGACACCATGAACAGGGCGATGCCGGACAGCGTGAGCGGGATGAGGAGAGTGAGTACGAGCAGCACCCCCAGGTCGAGGATGCTCACCCGGTGGGCGGTCGCGGCGCGGACGCGAGCAGCCACGATGGCGATCGCGCCGAGCGCAGGCAGCAGCGGGACCGCACCGAGGGTCACGCCGTCGAACTCGAACGGGACGCCGTGGCCGACCAGCCACGTCTCGCCGATGGCCATCGGGAGGTACGAGAGTGGCCAACCACCGATCAGCAGCACCGCGAAGCACAGTGCGATCGCGCCGAGCCCGAGTACCGCGTTGGGGACCAGCACGAAGCCAAGGTAGTGGCGGATGCGCTCGCTCCACGTCTGCGGGACCGCATCCGCCTTGTCGGTGCGGCCTCGCAGCTGCTGCGTGCGACGAGTCCGGTTGCCTTGTCGCAGCCGTTTGCGCTTCTCGACGCCTCCACGCGGCCGGCGAGCCTGCCCGCGCCCGCCAGCATCACTGCGCTCACTCGGCTCACTCGTCGCACTTGCTTCACTGTATTCTCGCTGTTCACGCAAGGTAACGCGCGGGCGGCTCCGCTGCGGCCTCGAGGAGGGCCCTGTTTGGGGGCTTGAATTGGTGCTCATCGTCGTTAACTTTGCCACTGAATTGCCGCTGCCCGATGTCCAACACTCCCCCGCGTACCCACGCAGCGGCGGTAAAATACCCGGACGACTCCCAACAAAATGCAACGTCCTGGGCCCGCCCGGGCATGAGGCGCTACACGCTCGCGTGCGAGCGCATTTATGTAACGAATCAACAACCTGAAAACGATTAAGAAAATTTTAGAATCCAGCTTGCCATGCCGAGACCAATTCGTTACAGTGACCTCTCGTAGATAACAGGAAGGTTACGATCCGCTACCGGGAAGGTTGCGGAACGCAGACCAACGGAACGCTTCAAAGAGGGCACATGTACAACGCATCGAAGCAGGGCGGCAAGCACCGCAAGCAGACCCCGAACAAGGGTCGCGTCGCCATGGTCGCCGTCACCACCGGCGCAGTCTCCACCGCCGGCCTCTCCGGCGCCGCCGCCGCAACCCTGGCTGCAGACGGTCCGCAGACCTCCAACGTTGACATCGAGCTGGCTGCGGATACCAACCAGCTTGTTGATCACGCCGTCGCCACCGCCGACGCCCTCGCCTCCTCCCCGCAGGTGCTGGCCATCTCCGAGTACAAGCCGGTCACCAACCTGACCGACCAGCTGGACAAGGCCGTTGCACACTCCGACGAAGTAGCAAAGGCCGACGAGGCCGCCCGCGCACCGCAGACCGTCAAGCCAGCAGAGGGCGCATTCACCTCCCCGTTCAGCCCGCGTTGGGGCTCCTTCCACTACGGCGTGGACATCGCAAACTCCCCGGGCACCCCGATCCTCGCCGTCATGGACGGCACCGTGATCGACTCCGGCCCGGCCCAGGGCTACGGCAACTGGATCCGCCTGCGCCACGACGACGGCTCCGTCTCCGTCTACGGCCACATGCAGACGCTCAACGTGGCAGTCGGCGAGCGCGTCCACGCCGGCCAGAACATCGCCGGCATGGGCAGCATGGGCTTCTCCACCGGCTCGCACCTGCACTTTGAGATCCACCCGGACGGCACCACGCCCGTCGACCCGGCCGCTTGGCTGGCAGAGCGCGGCATCTCGCTCTAAGACCTTCCTTCCCCTCTTGACGCCCCGGTTTTCCCGGGGCGTTTTGCGTTGCTGCGGCGTTCGCTGGGATCACGGGCCCGGCTCGGTGTGCCGTTGGGGTGCGCTTTGGCCTGTTTGACGAGAACGCGATGACGAAGACGCGGAATTTCGTCGCACCCTCGTCATCCAGTCTTCGTCATGCAGGACGGGCCGTTTGGGGCGCGCCTTTTCCACCCCAGGCCAGGTCGGGCGTGGAGCATCCGCCCAGCTTCCAACCAAACCGACCCCCCATCCCCGGACTCCCCCTCAACTCGCGTCACTTTTGCAACAATTTTCACTCCAGTAACACCCGTGTTGACCTGCGCGGATGGCGAAAAATAACACAACCTTTCGACAAAAATGCACGTCAGAGCGTTGCTCACGGGGTGCCGGCGCGCTAAGTTTTAACGCGGTATACGCTCCCCTCAATGTAAAGGTTTGTCGCACATGCAACGTCGCCTGCTTGCCGCAGTCGCTGCCACGGCGCTTTCGCTCACCCTGCTGCCCGCCCCGGCATTCGCCGGCCCGGCCATCCAGATCAACGGCGCCCCGGTAGAAAACCAACAGGATGCGGTCAAGCACCTGGCCAAGGCCGCGGACACCATTTTGGAGTCCGGCGCCACCCTCACCGTCGGTGACTACAGCATTGTCTACGACCCACGCGCGCTCGGCCAAGAGATCAGCAGCCAGTTCACCCCCGACAACGGCGCAGGCGGAGTCACCATGCAGCGCGGCCGCACCGCGGACGGCCGCACCGTGGTCACGCCGGCCACCGGTACGTTCACCTCCGGCTTCGGCATGCGCTGGGGCACCATGCACCGCGGCATCGACATTGCCAACAGCCTGGGCAGCCCGATCTACGCCGTGATGGACGGCACCGTGATCAACGCCGGACCTGCGCAGGGCTTTGGCAACTGGGTCGTCATCCAGCACGACGGCGGCGAGGTGTCCGTGTACGGCCACATGTCGCAGTACAACGTGTCCGTTGGCCAGCGCGTCAAGGCTGGCGAGCAGATCGCTCAGATCGGCTCTGAGGGCCAGTCCACCGGCCCCCACCTCCACTTTGAGATCAAGCCCGACGGCGTGAACCAGGTCGACCCCGTCCCCTGGTTCGCCCAGCAGGGCATCCGGATCTCCTAAATCTTCTCCATCGGCAGCCCGCCGATGAGCATGAGCCGGACGGTGCCGGAGGAGCCGAAGTCCACCGTCACGGTCTCACGCACTCCCGCGCCGTCCACGGACTGGACGGTGCCGAGCCCGTACTTGGCGTGGTTGACCCGGTCGCCCGGCGCCAGGTTGAGGTTCTTGTGCACCTTCACCCCGCTGGAACCGGCCCCGCGACCCGAGCGCCGGCCCGAACCCGAGCGCCGGCCACCGCCGAGGGGCGCGGGCGAGCCCCAGGCGCCGGACGCGCCGGTTCCGCTCGGCTCAGTCCTGCGCCAGTCGATGAGGTCCTCCGGGACTTCCGCGAGGAAGCGGCTGGCGGGATTGGTCACCGGGTTCCCCCACGAGGAGCGCAGCATCGCGCGCGTGAGGTACAGCCGCTGCTTGGCGCGGGTGATGCCCACGTACGCCAGGCGGCGCTCCTCGGCCAGTTCGTCCGGGTCCCCCAGCGCGCGCAGGTGCGGGAACTGCCCGTCCTCCCAGCCGGTGACAAAGACGGTGGGAAACTCCAGGCCCTTCGCGGTGTGCAGTGTCATCATGGTGACCACGCCCTGCTCGTTGTCCGGCAGCTGGTCCGCGTCCGCCACAAGAGAAACCTTTTCCAGGAACGCCTGCAGCGATCCCGGCGCGGGCTCGCCCTCCACCATCACGGCGTCGAGCTCCTCGTCCGACATGTACGCGACCTGGTTGGCCGCCTCGGAGGAGAACTCGCGCGCGACGGAGACGAGCTCGTTGAGGTTGTCCAGGCGAGTCGCGTCCTGGGGGTCGTTCGACGCCTCCAGCTCCGCCTTGTACCCGGTCGCGTCCAAGATGCGGGAGACGAGCTGGCCCAGGTCCGGCATGCCCGTGACCTCGTTGCGCAGCTCCGGCATCTCCTTGCGCAGTCCGTCCATAAGCTCTACGAACCCGCTGATCGCGTTCTTGGCGCGAGCTTTGATCATGTCGACGTTCCCCGACGCGGCGTCGATAAGCGCCTGCCCGAAGCTCACCCCCTGGTTCTCCGCGTGGAGTGCCACCATGGCCTGGGCCTTGTCGCCGATCGCGCGCTTGGGCACGTTGACGATGCGGCGCAGGCTGACCGTGTCATCGGGGTTGTCCAGAACTTTCATGTAGGCGACGATGTCGCGGATCTCGCGGCGCTCGTAGAAGCGCGTGCCGCCGACCACCTTGTACGGGATGCCGGAGCGGATGAAGATGTCCTCGAGCGCGCGCGAGGCGTTGTTGGTGCGGTACATGACCGCCATGTCGGAGTACGGGACGCCGGAGTCTGACAGCTGGTCGATCTCCGAGGCGATAAAGCGGGCCTCGTCGTGCTCGTTGTCCGCGACGTAGCCGACGATCTTCTCGCCCGCGCCGTGGTCGGTCCACAGCTTCTTCGGCCGGCGCCCCTCGTTCTGCGCGATCACCGAGTTGGCCGCGTTCAAAATGTTCTGGGTGGAGCGGTAGTTCTGCTCCAACAGGATGGTGCGCGCGTTGGGGTAGTCGCGCTCGAACTCCTCGATGTTGCGGATCGTGGCACCGCGGAACGCGTAGATCGACTGGTCCGAGTCGCCCACCACCGCGAGCTCCGGGGCGTCCGCACCCGTGCCGACGAGCGTGTGGATGAGCTCGTACTGCGCGTGGTTCGTGTCCTGGTACTCGTCCACCAGCACGTGGCGGAAGCGGCGGCGGTAGTACTCCGTGACCTGCGGGTGCTCCTTGAGAATGCGCACGACCTCCCCCACCAGGTCGTCAAAGTCCAGGGCGTTGGACTGGCGCAGGCGGCGCTGGTACTCCGCAAAGACCTTGGCCACGGTGGTCTCGGACGGGTTGTGGGTGCGCTCCGCGTCCGCTAACGCGGTGTCCGGGTCCACGAGCTCGTTCTTGAGATTGGAGATGCCGTTGGCCAGGGTGCGCGCGGAGAACTTCTTCAGGTCCAGGTTGAAGTCCTTGGCAATCATGGACAGCAAGCGGCGGGAATCATCCGAGTCGTAGATGGTGAAGTTGGTGTTCAGCCCCGGCACGAGCTGCGCCTGCTGGCGCAGGATGCGCACGCAGACCGAGTGGAACGTGGCCACCCACATGCGCTCCGACTCCGGGCCGACCAACTGGGCGACGCGCTCCTTCATTTCCGCGGCCGCCTTATTAGTAAAGGTGATGGCGAGCACCTGCCACGGCGCGACCCCGCGCTGCTGCAACAGGTAAGCAATGCGGCGGGTCAGCACGGCGGTCTTGCCGGAGCCTGCGCCGGCGACGATGAGCAGCGGCGAGCCCTCGTGCTGCACAGCCGCCTGCTGTTGCGGATTGAGTCCCAGGGTCAGATCAGTCATGCGGTTCAGAGTACCCACCGCCCCAACATCGCCCCGAGCCCGTTCGAACACCCTGGATAAAACGGTCCATATCCGCAGGTGCCGTGGCATAATGTCCTGCCATGAGCGATTTTGACATCCGCATGCCCTCTGGCACCGATGACCCGCTGTCGGACGCGGAGATTCAGCAGTACCGCAAGGAGATTGACCGGCTGGACCGGGTGATCCTGGACGCGGTGAAGCGCCGCTCCGAGGTCTCCCGCGCCATCGGCAAGACGCGGATGGGATCCGGCGGCACGAAGCTCGTGCACACCCGCGAGGTGGCAATCATTAACCAGTTCCGCGACGAGCTGGGCGAGGAAGGCCCTACTCTGGCCAACATCCTGCTGCGCCTGGGCCGCGGGAAGCTGGGCTAGGCACTCGCACCGCACTTTTGGCTACCGTGGGGTGAGAACGATTCGCACTTCCTTGGGAGGAATAATGACCGACATCACGTCCACGTCTGCCTGGAAAAACCTGGAAAAGCTGCACGCCGAGAAGTCGCAGACCACGCTGCGCGACCTCTTCACCGCGGACAGCAACCGCGCGACCAACCTCACCTTCGAGGCGGCAAGCCTGCACGTGGACATGTCGAAGCAGCTTATCGACGCCCCCGTGCTCGACGCCCTGACCGCGCTCGCGGAAGAAGCGGGCCTGCAGGACAAGATCGAGCAGATGTTTGGCGGCGCCCACATCAACAACACCGAGGACCGCGCCGTGCTCCACACCGCACTGCGCCTGCCGGCCGAAGCGGACCTGGAGGTCGACGGCCAGGACGTCGCCGCCGACGTCCACGAGGTCCTCGGCCGCATGCGCGATTTCGCCTCCGCCCTGCGCTCCGGCGAGTGGCTCGGCCACACCGGCCACACCATCAAGAAGGTCGTGAACATTGGCATCGGCGGCTCGGACCTGGGTCCCGCGATGGCGACCAAGGCGCTGCGCGCCTACGCCACCGCAGGTATCACCGCGGAGTTCGTGTCCAACGTCGACCCGGCAGACATGGCCGCGGTGCTGGACCGCTGCAACGCGGAGGAGACCCTATTCATCATCGCCTCCAAGACGTTCACCACGCAGGAGACGCTGACCAACGCGCACGCGGCGAAGCGCTGGCTGCTCGAGCAGTTCGACGGCGACGAGTCCGCGATTGCCAAGCACTTCGTCGCCGTATCCACGAACAAGGAGAAGGTCGCCGAATTTGGCATCGACACGACCAACATGTTCGGCTTCTGGGACTGGGTTGGCGGCCGCTACTCGGTCGACTCCGCAATCGGCCTGAGCCTCATGGCCGTGATCGGCCCGATGGACTTCATGCGCCTGCTCGAGGGCTTCCACGCCATGGACGAGCACTTCCGCACCACCGAGCTGTCCAAGAACGTCCCGGCGCTGATGGGCCTGCTCAACGTCTGGTACCGCAACTTCTACGACGTCCAGACTCACGCCGTGCTCCCCTACTCCGAGGACCTCTCCCGCTTCCCGGCGTACCTGCAGCAGCTGACCATGGAGTCCAACGGCAAGTCGGTCCGCCACGACGGCTCCCCGGTCACCTACAACACCGGCGAGATCTTCTGGGGCGAGCCGGGCACCAACGGCCAGCACGCCTTCTTCCAGCTCCTGCACCAGGGCACCACGATGGTGCCCGCGGACTTCATCGGTTTTGCCACGCCGAAGGAGGACTTCCCCACCGCCGACGGCACCGGCTCCATGCACGACCTGCTGATGGGCAACTTCTTCGCCCAAACCAAGGTGCTCGCGTTTGGCAAGGACCAGCAGACCATCGAGGCGGAGGGCGTGAGCAACGAGCTGGCCCCGCACAAGGTCATGCCGGGCAACCGCCCCACCACCACGATCCTGGCCGAGGAACTCAGCCCGTTTACCCTGGGCGCGCTCATCGCGCTCTACGAGCACATCGTGTTCACCGAGGGCGTCATCTGGGACATCAACTCCTTCGACCAGTGGGGCGTTGAGCTGGGCAAGCAGCAGGCCAACGACCTCGCAGCCGCCGTCGCGGGCAAGGAGGCACCGAACACCGGCGATGCCTCCACCGATGCACTGATTTCCTGGTACCGCAGCAAGAAGTAGGCACCCATGGGCGAGCAAATCTCCGCAGATTCCTACACCCCGCGCCAGCGCTCTGTGTACCGGAGGCGCCTGGAGGACGAGCTCGAGCTCTTCGACCGCCACCTGCAGGAGGCGGAGTTTGTCAGCCACGGCACGATCGGGCTGGAGCTGGAGCTCAACCTGGTGGACGCGGAGATGCGCCCGCACGCCAACAACCAGGCCGTGCTCGAGCGCCTCGGCGACGAGTTCCAGTCTGAAATCGGCGCCTACAACGTCGAGCTCAACCACCCGCCGCTGTCCATTGCGGGCGACGGCCTGACCACGCTCGAGGAGGGGCTCAGCCGGCGCCTCAAAGAGGTGTCCGAGGCCGCGGAGGCCGCCGGCTCCACCGTCGCGATGATCGGCACCCTGCCCACCATGACCTCGAAGTTCCTCAAAAACCCGGCGTGGATGACGCCGGAGAACCGCTACGCGGGGCTGAACAACTCCATCATGGATACCCGCGGTGAGCTCGTCCACCTCAACCTGTGGCGCGAGGAGCGCTACCGCCACAACTTCGAGGACATCGCCACCGAATCCACCTGCACGTCCATCCAGTTGCACCTGCAGGTTTCCCCCGCGCGCTTTGCCAACGCGTGGAACGCGTCCCAGGCGATCGCGGGCGTGCAGGCCGCGCTATCCGCGAACTCCCCGCTCTTTATGGGGCACCGGGTCTGGCACGAATCGCGCATCCCCGTGTTCCAGCAGTCCATCGATACGCGCACCCAGGAGCTGATTAACCAGGGCGTGCGCCCGCGTGTCTGGTTCGGCGAGCGCTGGATCACCAGCGTCTTCGACCTCTTCGAGGAGAACGTCCGGTACTTCTCCCCGCTGCTCCCGGAGGGCCGCATGCAGGCCGGCGCCCCGTTCATGAGGGGCGACAGCCCCGGGCTGCACTACCTCAACCTGCACAACGGCACGATCTGGCGCTGGAACCGCGCCATCTACGACCCGAACACGGAGCTCTCCCACATCCGCGTGGAAAACCGCCTCCTGCCCGCAGGCCCCACTGTCAAGGACATCATCGCGGACGCCGCCTTCTACTACGGCATGGTCAAGGCGCTCAGCGAGCAGACCCGCCCCGTCTGGTCGCGCCTCAGCTTCGAGGACGCCGAGCGCAACTTCCACGAGGGCGCGCGCCACGGGCTCACCGCGCAGATGACCTGGCCGACGCTGGGCAGTATTGACGTCACGGAGCTCGTCGCAAAGCACCTGCTGCCCCTCGCCCACGAGGGTTTGGAGCTTCTCGACGTCGCACCCCACCTCGCCGACGAATACCTCGGCATCATCGAGGGCCGAGCCCGCACGCGCCAAAACGGGGCGATGTGGCAGCTCAACGCGCTCAACTCCATCGCCCCGCAGTCGCGGCCGGCCACCAAGGAGCGCGGCGACGCGCTCGCCCGCGTGCTCAGGCAATACGTAGCAAACCAGCAGTCCGGCGCGCCTGTGCACACTTGGTCCTTGGAGGTCTCGTAGGGCACAATAAGCGTTTAGCTTCGGCCCAAATGGAATACAAGGAGTAGCCGTGCAAGGAATCATCGACTGGATCATCCACCTCATGGAGATCCTCGGCGGCCCGGGCGTTGGCATCGCCATCCTGCTAGAAAACCTCTTCCCGCCAATCCCATCTGAGGTGGTCCTCCCGCTCGGCGGCTTCACCGTGGCGCAGGGCTCCCTGTCCTTCGCCTCCGTGCTCATCTGGTCCATCGTCGGCTCCGTCGTCGGCGCGTACCTCCTCTACGGCATCGGCGCCTGGCTGGGTGCCGCCCGCCTGCGCAAGATCGCGGACTGGATGTGGCTGGTCAAAGCCTCCGACGTGGATGCGTCGCTGAAATTCTTTGACAAGTACGGCAGGACCTCCGTATTCATCGGCCGCCTCATCCCGGGCATCCGTTCCCTGATCTCCATCCCCGCCGGCCTGGACCGCATGAGCCTGCTCACGTTTGGTATCTGGACCACGCTCGGCTCCGCGATCTGGAACACCATCCTGGTCTCCCTCGGCTACGCGCTCGGCGACCGGTGGGAGGAGGTCACCGGGTACGTCGATGCGTATTCCAAGGTCATCTACGTCATTCTCATCCTGATCATCGTCGGCTTCCTCGCCTTCTTCATCCGCCGCGCCATGAAGGAGCGCAAGGAAGGCGCCCCCGCCCAGTAGCGGCTCACGGCGCGGGCTGGCACCGCGGGCACCACCAGATCACGCGCTCCAGGTCACCCTCGCCCCCGAGAAACCCCTTGGTAATGAGCGTGCCGCAGCGCCTGCACGGTTTCCGGTTCCTCCCAAACACGTAGCTCGTCTCGCCCGCACGCCTGATCCCGGTGGTCACGCGCACGGGCGAGTCTTTGTTTGCCCACATCAGCCGGCGCGCAAGGGCCACATGCTTTGCGACGTCCACGTCCCCCACATTCAACGCCGGGTGGGTCCCCGCCAGAAAGTTGATCTCGGCGCGGTACTCGTTGCCGATCCCGGCGAGGTTGCGCTGATCCAACAGCGCCCGCCCGATCTCCATGTCCGGGTCCGCCTCGATGCGGCGGATCGCCTCGGCGGCGTCGAAGTCATCGGCAAGCAGGTCCGGGCCCAGATACCCCATCTCCTGGGGGTACTCGCGGGCCGGGAAGACCCGGACGAGTCCGAGCCAAAACCCGACGAGCTCGATGTCGGGGGCGGGGGCGTCGGCAAGCGAGAGCACGACGCGGGCGGCATGCCCCGGCTTGCGCCACCGCTGGCCCGCCCGGTGGAAGGCCCAGGTGCCCTCCATCTTCAGGTGGGTGTGCAGGATCTGCGCCGCGTGGCCGGGCGCGCCGAACTGCATAAACAGGTGCTTGCCGTAGGGCCACACGCGCTCGCAGGTCATGCCGGTGAAGTCGACCGTGGCGTAGCGGGGCACGCGCAGGCTCGTGCGCGTGACCTCCCGGCCGGTCATCCACTGCAGGCGCTTGGACAGCTGGTAGACGGAATCCCCTTCAGGCATGGTGCGATTCTAGGCCCCGGGGGCGCTAGTCGCGGGTTAGGTACGGAGTTGGTGCAGCGGGAAGGTGACAATCCCGTCGTCGAGCGGAGCTGTGATGCCTGTGCCCGTGATCACCGCGCTAAACGTTGGAGGTCCGGATTCGTGATCTATCGAGGCGATCGCCTTTTTCAGCGAGGCTACGCCTCGCTCAACCCCACTGAACCCAGTTTTCACTTCGACAGCACCCCAGCGCCCATCAGGCAGTGTGAGCACCGCATCGATCTCGTTGCCGTTTGAGTCCCGGTAGTGGTAGATGGAACCTCCCATTGCTTCGATCATGACTGCGAGGTCGTGGATCACGGCCGATTCGAAGAGAAGGCCCACTGTCTCAGGATCCGCGGTCAATGAGGCGGATGTTGCTCCGAGTGCCGCAATGGCTAGCCCGGGATCGGCCAGATGATACTTGGGCGAGACACGCAACCTCGCTTTCGAGCGGAGCCGCGGGGCCCATGCGGAGACCGCCTCCACGACAAAGATCCGCTGCAGACTGTCGAGGAGTTTCGTCACCGTCGGTAGCGAGATTCCTGGACTTACCGTATCCAAATCCTTTCGCAGTGTGGAGACGGAAACTTCCCCAGAAACGGACCTTGCGATTGCCGCAATCAGCCGCTCTGTAGCAAGTGGAGTCACGCGCAAGTCCGCCACGCGGTGCATGTCCGAACGCGCCGCCTCCGACAGGTATCCGTGTAACTGGGCCAACACGATCTGCTCATTTCCGGTCTGGAATCCCGGAAACCCCGGAGTGAGCAGATTTTGGATGACATGGGTGTAGGAAATCTGACCAGCGTCGGGGGTGACCGGCTCCCCCTGTAGGAGTCCAGCCAGCGATACAACGGGGGCGTAATCTGCCTTCTCACACAGCGTGAGTGTGCGTTGCCGAAGCCGAAGAAATCGAGCCGCACCGGTATGTCGAGTAATGCTATCCGCAGGAACCGCTGAACCGGCTAAAATAAATTGTCCAGCTGCTGCTGCTAGGTCCACTTCTCGTCGGGCGAGATTAAACAGGTCGGGGGCAGCTTGCCACTCATCGAGGAGCCGCGGTCGAGGACCGTCTATCACCGCGGCCGGCGCGAGTTTCGCAATGTGGTTTGTCGCCGGGTCATCGATAAGCGCATACGACGCACAGTGGTGGAGCCCTGTCATCGTCTTCCCGCACCCGCGAGGTCCTTCAATAATCACTGCACCGCTCGCCTCGAGCAGAAACTCAAGCCGCTTATCGACGATTCTCGGGCGGTATCGACGGCCAGCCAGCTGTTGTGTATCCAAAACTCCCCCTGTTTTACATATTGCAGGATTTATACTTTATGTTTTGCAGACATCGTACTTGATGTTTTGCAGATTTTTGGCGCGCTAATCGTCGAAGCTGAGCCCCTCGGCAGGCGCGCGCGCCTCGTCCATCTCCCCCAGCGCCTCGGCCACGCTCCTGCCCCGCCGCTTCGGCGGCGCCGCAGCTTTCGCGCCAATCTTCACGCCCTTGTGCGTCACCCGCGCCCCGTAGTCGCGCAGGCCAAACGCTGGGCCACCATTGAGCTTCTCGACGCCCACGGGCTGCATCCGCCCGGCGCGCACCGCCTCATCCAACGCACCGATGACCAGCGGGAGCGGGTCGCCCACCCCCTCTGGGAAGCCGTCGAAGAATGTGGTCATGGTTTTGCCGCCGCGGGTGATGTGGGCGGCGAGGAGGCCGTCGATAAGCACGACGATGGCCCCTGCTGCCCTCGTCGGTCCCTGCACGGGCCACGGCAGGGCGGCGCCGTAAGGGTTGGCGGGGTCGGTGGCGGCGAGCACGTGGACGTGTGGTTCGCGGGTTCCGGATGGCCAGCCGATGATGTCGTCGGAATCCGCGTGCCCGCGCAGCCGGTCGATGGTGGCCGGGGTGGAAAACTGCGCCGCGCCGAGGCCCTCGATGAGGTAGCCGCGCATCGCCTTGCCGGAGGATTCGAAGCCGGACAGCGTCTTGTAGGCCAGCGCGAAGCCGCCGAGGATGTCCTCTGCCACGACGGAGCCGCGGGTGACCACGCCGTAACGGTCGAGCAGGCTCTCCCCCAGCGCGACGGAGCGGCGCGTGGCGTCGGTGTCCGCGCGGGGTGTCGCGGCCCAGCGCCCCACCATGTCCGGCGGCGTGGTGCTGGCGAAGGAGGTGCGCCCCGAGCGGATGCGGCTGCGCTGCGGGCGGCGCCGCGTGCGGTGCGCCGACTTGCCTTTGCCACCGGCGAGGCGGGCGCGGATGGGCGCGAAGGAGTCGGGTGAAACGCTGCCGGCCTCGACGAGGTCCCACATGGCCTCGCGCAGCTCCTCGGCAGTCGTGGTGCGCTCGGTGACGGGGCCTAGCAGGTCCGCGAACAGGTAGCCGCCGCCTCCGCGGATGCGCTCCATCACCTGCGTCTGCGTGAGGCTGAGTTGTGGTTCATCCACCTGCGGCATGAGCTGCTCGGCGTAGTCGGCGGGCAGCAGCATGATCCACGGGTCACGCGCGCCGGCCTTGCCCGCGCCGACGATGAGGATTTCGCCGCCCGCGGTGAGCTCGTCGAGCATTACCGGCGAGTAGTCGCCCACGCGCGAGGGCAGAATGTGCGACTCCCACGCGCTGGCGGGCAGGCGTACTCCGGCTAGTTGCTCAAGCACGGTGAACACGCCGTCCGCGCCGCGGAGTGCCGGACGCACGCCTGCTGGGGCCACGTTGTGCCAGGCCGGCAAGAAACGCCCGTAGGCGGACTGCGTCACCGGCTGGGTTTGCGCTCGGGCCACCGCCAGCGAGCGCGAACGGATGATGCGCAAGACTTCGGCGGCGACGTACTCTTCCTCGTCCACGCCCTGGCGGTAGCGCCCCGGGATCACCTTGTCCTGGTCCACCAGTCTGGTCAAGGGTTCGTGGGCCGCTCCCACCGCAAGCCCGAAGGCGTCGGCCAGGTCGCGCAAGGTAAACGGCCCTCGGGTGCGTACCCAGCGCCCGACCAGCTGCTGCAGCGCGTCCGGGATGGTGGCCACTTGTGCTGCCACCCCGGGCGGGACGGGGATGCCCAGGCCGTCGCGAAGCAGCGGGGCGTCAAGCGTTTGCGCGATGTGCTCGCGCCCGCCGATGCGCACCCGCATCACCCGGCCGTGCAGGCTCTCCTCCAGCGTGGTCAGGGGGACGTCGGTGTAGTCAGCGAGCGCGTCCACGGCGACTGGCCCCACCATCCGCAGGGTGTCGGCGAACTGCTCGCTGGTTTTCGCGCGGCCCAGGCGGCGGAGTTTCGCGTCGGTTTCGGCGATCACGTCGGCGTCGAGAAGCTCCCGCAGCTCCACGGTGCCCAAGAGCTTGGCCAGCAACGACGGGTCGAGCGAGAGGGCGGCGGCGCGCTTTTCGGCGAGCGGGGTGTCGCCCTCGTACATGAAGGCGCCGGTGTAGTTGAACAGCAGCGAGGAGGCGAACGGGCTCGGCTGGTCCGTGGTCACCTCCGCGATGCGGATGCGGCGCGTGGACAGCTCGCGCACGACCTCCTGGAGCGCGGGCAGGTCGTAGACGTCCTGGAGGCACTCGCGGACCGTCTCCAAGATGATGGGGAACGACGGGTAGTTGCGCGCGACGTCGAGCAGCTGCTCCGCGCGCTGGCGCTGCTGCCACAGTGGCGCGCGCTTGCCCGGGTTACGGCGCGGCAGGAGCAGGGCGCGGGCGGCGCACTCGCGGAAGCGGGCCGCGAACAGGGCGGAGTTGCCGACCTGCTCGGTGACGATGTCGGCGATCTCGTCAGCGTCGAATTGGAAGAGCGACCCGTCCGGCTCCTTCTCCCCCTGCGGCAGGCGCAGCACAATGCCGTCGTCGCCCGCGACGGCTTGGGCGTCCATGCCGGTCTCCTGTGCGACGCGCCAGCCGGTGGCCAGCGCCCAGGCGGCGTTAACGCCCTTGCCAAAGGGGGTGTGCAGGACCACGCGCCAGTCGCCCAGCTCGTCGGTGAAACGCTCGAGCACCAGCGTCTGCTCGTCCGGCAGCACGCCGGTGGCTTCCTCCTGCTCCTGCAGGTAGGCGACGAGGTTGGTGCGGGCGAACTCGTCGAGCGCCGGGTCGATGCCCTCGCCCGAGCGCGCCTGGCGGCGGAACTCGCCGAGCGCCTTGCCCAGCTCGTATGGGCGACCCAGGCCGTCGCCGTTCCAGAACGGGAGCCGGCCCGTGTGGCCGGGCGCGGGCGTGACCTGCACCTGGTCGCGGGTGATGTTCTCGATGCGCCAGCTCGACGCGCCGAGGGTAAACACGTCGCCCACGCGAGACTCGTAGACCATCTCCTCGTCCAGCTCGCCGACGCGGCGGGGTGCTTTGTCGTCGGCACCGAGCAAGAACACGCCGAACATGCCGCGGTCCGGGATCGTGCCCGCGTTCGTCACCGCCACGCGCTGCGCGCCCGGCCGGGCTTTCAGCGTCGTGCCCTCCAGAATGGCGCGGGGCCGAAGCTCCGCGAAGTCGGTCGACGGGTAGACCCCAGTGACCAGGTCGATCACGGAGTCGAAAACTTCGCGCGCCAGGTCCCGGTAGGGCCAGGCGCGGCGCACAGTGTCGAACCAATCGTCTACGTCAAGGTCCTCGAACGCGACCGCGGCGACCGTCTGCTGCGCGAGCACGTCCAGCGGGCTGCGCGGGGTGTGCAGCTCCTCGATCGCGCCCTCGCGCATCCGCGGCACCGTCACCGCAGTTTGCACCAGGTCGGAGCGGTGCTTGGGGTAGAAGCTGCCCTGCGAGACCGCGCCCACGGTGTGCCCGGCGCGGCCGACACGCTGCAACCCAGAGGCCACTGACGGCGCCGATTCGACCTGGATCACCAGGTCCACCGCGCCCATGTCGATGCCCAGCTCAAGCGACGAGGTGGAAATCACCGCGCGTAGCGAGCCCTCCTTGAGCATCGTCTCGGTCTGCAGCCGCTCGTCTTTGGACACGCTGCCGTGGTGGGCGCGCGCGATAACTTGCTCCGCGTGGCCCGCCGTGTCCACCGACTTCATCAGCTGCGCGGGTGGCCGCCGGGTCTGCGGCGAGAGTGCGTTCGGGTCGTGCTCTTTCGCCCACAGCTCGTTGAGCTGGCTGGTCAGTCGCTCCGCGGTGCGTCGGGAGTTGACGAAGACGATCGTGGAGCGGTGCGCCATCACCTCGTCGTACACGGCGCGCTCGATGTGTGGCCAGATGGATTTCGCGGCGCCCGGTGGTGGGGGCTCGGTGGCGTCGTCAAGCAAAAGCTTTTCGACGTCACCCTCAATCACGGCCTCCCCAATCATGGAAGCATCCTCCGGCACCGGCAGGTCCGACATGTCCTCGACGGGGACGTGAACGTCCAGCTGCCAGCGCTTCTCCGCGGGCGGATTGATGATGGTGGTCTTGTCGCCCAGGAAGTTCGCCACCGCCTCCAGCGGGCGCACCGTGGCGGACAGGCCGATGCGCTGGAAGTTCCCCGCGACGCGGCGCAGGCGCTCGAGCGAGAGCGTGAGGTGCACGCCGCGCTTCGTGCCGGCCAGCGCGTGAATCTCGTCCACGATCACGGTGTCGACAGTTTTGAGGATGCCCGCCGCCTTGGAAGTGAGCATGAGGTAGAGCGACTCAGGTGTAGTAATGAGGATGTCAGGCGGCTTCCGCAGCTGGCGGTTGCGCTCCGCCTGCGGGGTGTCGCCCGATCGCACGCCGACGGAGATGTCCGGCATATCGCGCCCTATGCGCTGGGCCACGCGGGCGATCCCGCCGAGCGGCGCGCGCAAGTTGTTCTCCACGTCCACACCCAGCGCCTTCAAAGGGGAGATGTAGAGAACGCGCACACCGCCGTGGGTGGAGGACTGCGCACCGTCGATAGGCAGGGCCTGCTGGCCCGCGCGCTCGACCAGCGAGTTCAGCGACCAGAGGAAGGCCGCGAGCGTTTTACCCGAGCCGGTGGGGGCGACCACCAGGGCGTTCTCCCTGTCCGCGATGGCGCGCCACGCCCCCTGCTGTACAGGGGTCGGTTCCGCGAAGACCTCCGAAAACCAGGTGACCACCTGGGGGTGGAAGCGGTTGAGGATCTCCGTGCTCATGGCTGCAAGGATAACGGGCCGTCAACTGCGGTAGTGTTTGAACTATGACTGCGCAGTATTCAGACTCCCGGCTGACCAACCTGATTGCCCAAGGCACCGGCGAGATCCTCAAGGGGATCCGCGGCGTCGGCTTGCTGCGAGGGCGCGAACTCGGTGAGGCGGGCGATGACCTGGCCCAGAACTGGATCGCCCGCGTGCTGGAGCAGCACCGCCCGGGCGACGGATTCCTCTCCGAAGAAGCTGCGGATGACCAGACCCGCCTGAGCAACAAGCGTGTGTGGATCGTGGACCCGCTCGACGGCACCAAGGAGTTCGCCACCGGCCGCCAGGACTGGGCTGTGCACATCGCGCTCGTGGAAGACGGCGTGCCCACCCACGCCGCGGTCGGCCTGCCGGACCTGGGCGTGGTGTTCAAGTCCTCTGACGTGCGCCACGTCGCCGGCCCCTTTGCCAAGAAGATTGCAATCTCCCGCAACCGCCCGCCGGCCGTGGCGGAGGCAGTGGCGGACGCGCTCGGGTTTGAAACTGCGAAGGTGGGCTCCGCCGGCGCGAAAGCGATGCACGTCCTGCTTGGTGATTATGACGCCTACGTCCACGCCGGCGGGCAGTACGAGTGGGACCAGGCCGCGCCGGTGGGCGTGTCCCTGGCCGCGGGCCTGCACTGCTCCCGCCTCGACGGCTCCCCGCTGCGCTTTAACAACAAGGACACCTACGTGCCCGACGTGCTCATCTGCCGCCCGGAGATCGCGGACGACATCCTCGCCGCCTGCGCGAAGTACCACGACGAGCACGGCAGCTACGAGGGGGTCGCAACGAAGTGACGGTCCCCACCCCGTACGAGGACCTGCTGCGCGAGATCTCCGAACACGGCAAGGCGAAGGGTGACCGCACCGGCACCGGCACGGTGAGCCTGTTCGGCCGCCAGCTGCGCTACGACTTGGCCGACTCCTTCCCGCTGCTGACCACCAAGAAGGTCTTTTTCAAAGGTGTCGTCGGCGAGCTGCTCTGGTTCCTGCGCGGCGAGTCCAACATCGCCTGGCTCAAGGACAACGGCATCCGCATCTGGAACGAGTGGGCCGACGAGGACGGCGAGCTCGGCCCGGTCTACGGTGTGCAGTGGCGCTCCTGGCCCACACCCGACGGGACACACGTGGACCAGATCGCGGAGGCGCTGCGGACGCTGAAGGAGAACCCGGATTCGCGTCGCAACATCGTTTCCGCCTGGAACGTCGCCGAGCTGGACAAGATGGCGCTCCTACCCTGCCACCTGCTCTTCCAGCTCTACGTGGTGGATGGGACGCTGAGCATGCAGGTCTACCAGCGCTCGGCCGACATGTTCCTCGGCGTGCCCTTCAACATCGCCTCCTACGCGCTGCTCACGCACATGTTCGCCCAGCAGGCAGATCTCAAGGTTGGCGAGCTCATCTGGACCGGCGGCGACTGCCACATCTACAACGACCACATCGAGCAGGTGCGCGAGCAGCTCTCCCGCGAGCCGCGCCCGTACCCGCAGCTCAAGCTGCGCAAAGCGGAGTCGATGTTTGATTACGACTTCGACGACATCGAGGTGGAGGGCTACGACCCGCACCCGACGATCAAGGCGCAGGTGTCCGTCTAGTGCTGGGCGCAATCTGGGCGCAATCGCTCGACGGCGTCATCGGCGACGGCACCGGCATGCCCTGGGACGTGCCGGAGGACCTGAAGTTCTTCAAAGAGGTCACCATGGGCCACCCGGTCATCATGGGGCGCAAGACATGGGAGTCGTTGCCGAAGAAACCGCTGCCAGGCCGCCCAAACCATGTGCTTAGCTCGCGCGAAGCGGGCGCGTGGTCGGACGGGGCGTTCGTGTCTCCCGATCTTCCCGACCTGAAGACGGACGCGTGGATCATCGGTGGTGGCCAGATCTACGAAGCCACGCTCGACGAGGTCGACGTCGTCGAGCTCACGCTTATCGACGCCCGCGTGGCCGATTCCCTCCCCCACCCGGTCTATGCACCCCGCCTCGGCGCCGAATTTGCGCTCGTGCGCGACGGCGAGTGGAATATTTCCCGAACTGGCACCCGCTTTAAGCACCAACGATTTGAAAGGACCGACTCGTAGCATGACTGCGACCCCCGAAACCAACGCTCACGTGACCGTCTTCGCCACCAGCTGGTGCCCGTTCTGCGCGAAGCTGCGCCAGAACCTGGACCGCACCGAGACGCCCTACGACGTGGTAGACGTCGAGGCCGCCGGCAACGAGGACGCGGCCGCATGGGTGGAGTCCGTCAACGACGGCAACCGCGTCGTGCCGACCGTGCTCTACTCCGACGGCACCCACGCGACGAACCCGCCCGCATCCGCCGTGCGCGAGAAGCAGGCCGAGCTCGCCGGTGCGTAGCTGATTTTCTGTGCCGCGCGCGGGTGCGGTACGCTCGCACCAATGCCCTAGTAGCTCAGTGGATAGAGCACGGCTCTCCTAAAGCCGGTGTCGGAGGTTCGATTCCTCTCTGGGGCGCTCTTGTCCTCAGTCGCGACATAGTTGACAACTCAGTCGCGACATGGTGGACAAACCGGTGCCTCGGTTTTTATTTTTCCGAGGCACCGGTTTTGTGTTTTAGGTCAGTGGGGGTTGGCCTTTTCGCCAGTATGGTTTTTGGTAGTTGCGGGAAGTGTCGATGTAGTGCTCGGCGATGATTTCGCCGGTCTCTTTTAACCCCCTCACGTTGTACAAAGCCCTAGGTGTACTGACCTCAGGGCTACAAGCCTTGCAGCGCGCCTCGGCTGCCTATGCATGAGAACGAAACTCCTGGAGCGTCCAGGAAAGACGCGCTCCGGAGCGTTCCTCGCCGAGACAGACCCGTACAGTGTCATTAGTTCGCCGGTGGTTTGCCCCAGTCAGGGCGCTTGGTTAGGTGCCACGACCCGCACGAGGGGCATTCGTAGATCCGCAGCGGCCCTGCCCGTCGCGACCATTTCAGTGCTACATGCACGGCGTCATCATAGTGCTCGTATTCGCGTTTACCAGTTTCGGAGCACAGTACGCGTTCGACTGGCGGCTTCTTCGACCTCCTCCGATGGTGCTTCATCACACAATGATTCTAAACTTCAGGTGTAACTGGCTCCTGTAGGTGACTGATGATGGTGGCAGCAACTACGAGCGCTGCGGCACCGAAGACTCCACCGGCGACCGCGACGGCTCTGCGGAAGCCTGTGAGGAACGCTCCACTGGCGACCATTTCGCCGAGGACTGCGACGCCGACGACGCTGCCGGTCTGGCGGGCGGCATTGATGACTCCTCCTGCGATGCCGACATGTTCCGGCGGGGCCGAGGCCACTGCGGCCGAGGTCGCGGCCGGCATCGCGAAGGCCATCCCGAATCCAGCCGTGAAGGTCAACACCGCGACCACCACGTAAGGGGTTTCTGCGGTGAGCAGCACGAGGCTGCTGAAGCCGATCGTGCCGACTACCAGGCCGGTGAGCATGGTGGGGAACGCGCCCCACCGGGCGACGGCACGGCCGCCCAGCGGTGACGCGACCACGGCGCTGCACGCCTGTGGTGCCAGCGCGAGGCCTGCCAGCCACGGCTCGTATCCCAGGTACTGCTGGAAGAAGAGGGAGAGCACGAAGAGTTGTCCGAAGAAGCTGAAGTTGAGCGCGAGCCCTACCATTGCGGCCACGGAGAACCGGGCACGAGTGAACAAGGCCATCGGCAGCATCGGGTCCGGGTGTCGTCGCTCTGCGATGATGAACAGGGCGAGGAAGACGCCCCCGGCGATCAGCACGGCTACCTGCCAGGGTGACCATCCGTGTTCGCCTGCGGTGATGACTGTATAGGTTACTGCCACCAGCGTGAGCACGGAGAGCACCTGTCCGGGTAGGTCCACCCGTCTCGCGCGACTGCCCGTGAGCACGGGAATTGCCCACAAGGTGAGCAGACAGCCGATCGCGACGATGGGGAGGTTGACCCAGAACACCGCCCGCCACCCGATCGCCGACACCAGCGCTCCGCCCAGGACCGGTCCGATCGCGGCGGCAACACCTCCTGCGCCGCCCCACAGCCCGATGGCGCGTGCTCGTTCCTTCGGATCGTCGTACACAGCCGACAGCAATGCCAGAGAGCCCGGCACGATCGCTGCCGCGCCCACGCCCTGGACGGCGCGACCAGCGACGAGGAACCCGCCTGTGGGAGCGAGGGCGCACACGGCCGAGAGCACAGCAAAGACCACCAGGCCAGCGAGGTAGACCCTGCGGGCCCCAAGACGGTCGCATGCGGCCCCAGCTGTGAGAAGGAACGCGGCGAACACGAGGGTGTAAGCGTCGACGACCCACTGCAGTGAGCCCACCGTCATGTCGAGGTCAGTGCCGATCTCGGCGAGGGCGACATTGACGATGGTCGTATCGAGCATGACGATGAAGAAACCAAGGAGGGTCGCGACCAGCGCCGTGCGCCGATGCGCGGTCATACGCGAGACTCCAGCGAAGCCTCGGCGGGCGGGTGGCCGAAGTAGGTGCGCTTGCTCAGGTCTTGATCCCAGGTCCGGTAGGACCGGTCCAGCAGTGTCGGCAGCACCAGATCGAACAGGCGCCAGGACGCGGCGAAGTGCATGTCCCGGATCTCGGCCTTGTTGCGGCCGATCGTGTCTCGCCCGGCGCCGTACTGGCGTTGCACGTTAGTCAGGTCGAAGTGGTCGGGATCGGCCAGTTTCAGGTTGAGTGCGCCCATGCGCACCAGGCGGGCGGCTGCGGCACCGCCGATGCCCCCGGTGCCGACGATGCCGATCACGGCATCGCGCAACCGTGCTTGGCGTTCACGCTGTTCCTCGGTGGTGTCGCCGAGCCAACCCAGGTTGCGGTCAACGCGTTCCCAGTAGAAGTCCTCATCGTAGTGCCCGCGTAGCCGTTGGCGGTCCCCGTTCATCGCGATCGCTCCCTTCGTCTCCTGATGCAATGAATCTGGTGAGTTCAGGCTACGCCTGCGATTGTTCGGTCGTCACCGAACAGTTCCGGGTGCACACTGGAGGCATGGTTGCGCGCGTGTTTCCTGAAGCGGTCCCGGATATCTCGACAGTCGCGTCGGCTCTGGCTGACTCGTCGCGGGCGGCCATGTGTGCTGCGCTCATGGACGGGCGGGCCTGGACGGTTGGTGAACTGGGCAGGTACGCGGGCCTGGCCCGGTCGACGGCGAGCGAGCATGTTGACGTGCTCGTCACCCGCGGTCTCGTCCACGACATTCGGCAGGGCCGGCACCGCTACATTCGCCTGGCCGGGGAAGACATCGCACGAGTGGTCGAGAGCCTTGGCGTGGTCGCCCGCTCGCCCCTGCCCACTCCTCACAGCCTCAGCGCGTCACGGGCGAATGCGAACCTACGTGAAGGCCGCACCTGTTATCAGCACCTCGCCGGTAAGCTCGGGGTGCGCCTGGCTGAACAACTGGAAGAGCACGAGTTCATCGACTCGCACTGTCAGGTCACTAATCAAGGTCATCGCTTGTTCATACAGTGGGGTGTGCCCCCGAAGATGCTCGACACGGGCAGGTCGTGCATGGACTCCACCGAACGCCGCTTCCACCTCGCCGGCCCTCTCGGCACGGGAATCTGCAAGACTCTGCTGGATAAGGAATGGCTTTCCCGCAGGGGTCGTACCCGGGCCGTGCGTCTCACTCCCGCCGGGCGGGCAGCGCTCAACGACGCGGGGATCTCCCTCAATTAGCCGTCCCTGAGGGCTTCAGTCGTTCTTTGGCACCGGCGTGACCTTTCGGACGATCGAAAGCCGGTGTCGGAGGTTCGATTCCTCTCTGGGGCGCAAAATCCCCCGATGACCTGCATAAATAGGTCAACGGGGGTTGCTTCTTACCCGCGGACGTTGCTGCCTATCACCGTCGGCAGGACCAGCGGCGACTCACCGAGCAGCGCTTCCAGGTTGCCGTCGCGCTCGACCGCGCTCGTCACCGCCTTCACCTTGGCGTTCGGCTTCCCTTTCTTGTCGGCGCCGCGGGCCGCACCCATGGGCCCGGCAGCCATCGCGCCGCCGCGGCTCCCCGCCGCGTTACCGCCGGTGCCGCCCGCTGCGCCCTGCGCGAGACCCGGTGCTCCATTCCCGCCCGCGCCAGGCATGCCGTTGCCAGCTCCGGACAGCGGGCGACCCGCCATCCCGGCCCCTGCGCCCAGTGCGCCGCCGACGCCCG